>NZ_JAJDNA010000053.1 GCF_022340925.1 Thiocapsa sp. | reverse complement strand
CGGGGAGACCAAATACGGCTATCGCAAGGACGGCACGCCGTTTCTCACCAAGGAGCCGAAACTGCTGCTGGACAACAACGATGCCGGCAAACCCGAGGGCATCCATCTGATGATCGGGCGTCGACCCCATGCGGCCTTCGGAAACTCGACCGGCGACCGTCAGATGCTGGAATACACCAAGGCCGGTGACGGCGCGCGATTGTCGATGATTTTGCTGCACGACGACGCCAAGCGCGAGTACGCCTACGGGCCGGCGCAGGGGCTCCCCGACACCCGGGTCGGCACCTTCCCCCAGGCGCTGTACGACGAGGCGCAGAAGCAGGGCTGGATCGTCATCAGCATGAAGAACGACTGGAATCGGATTTTTGCCTTCGATGAAAGGCACCCATTGCCTCTATCCGAAGGCTGAGTTCATGAAAAAATCATTCAATGCGGGGCGGTAGCGGGGATGGGTCAGGGTCTGGGCTTTGGCCATCACATGGCTGGTGTGCGCGCCGGCGATGGCCGAGATGAGCGCCGAGGAACTCGCCAAGCTCGCGCAGAACCCGGTCGGCAATCTCATCAGCGTCCCGTTTCAGAACAACACCAATCTGAACTACGGGCCGGAGCAAGGCACGCAGAACATCCTCAACATCCAGCCGGTGATCCCGATCTCGATCAACAAAGACTGGAACATCATCACGCGGACCATCCTGCCGGTGATCTGGATGCCGTCGCTCGGAGAGGGGATCGGCAGCACCACTGGCATCGGGGACACCGTTTTCACGGCCTTCCTGTCGCCGGCCAATCCCGGCAAATGGATCTGGGGGGCAGGACCTGTGGTCCAGGCCCCGACCAACAGCAGCGACGAGTTGGGCAACGGCAACTGGGGGCTCGGCCCCTCCTTTGTGCTGTTGCACATGGAGCATGGCAATCCCTGGGTCTATGGCGCTCTGGCCAATAACATCTGGTCGCTCACCAGTAACCAGCAGGGCGGCTACTACAACAACGGGCTGATTCAGCCGTTCCTCAACTACAACTTCAAAGGCGGCCTATACCTGACCTCGGCGCCGATCATCACCGCCGATTGGACCGCCGACAGTGACAACCGCTGGACCATTCCGGTCGGCGGCGGCGTGGGCAAGATCTTCCACGTCGGCAAACTGCCGGTGAACATGCAGCTCTCGGGTTACTACAATGCCATGACCCCCGATTTCGGCGCCGACTGGCAAATCCGCGCGCAGGTCCAGTTGATGTTTCCGCGGTAAGCAGTCGACGTGACAAGATCTCCATTCAAGCCTGGTCTGGTTCATCGGGGAGCACGGACGCAGCGACTCGGCAGTCGCGATGAAAGGGCTGATCACGTCTTACGTGAAGCCAGTGCGTAGAGCCGGGGTCATGACTTGGACCTCTCAACCCTGATTGGGGTCGGCCGGCGCGCCCGATGGTCGAGCAGGACGCCGACGGGTCGGCAGCGCGTAGGATGCGTTCACGAAGGGACCGCGGGTCGCGATTGATGTTGATCAGGTGCTGATCGGATGCCACGCGCCCGGGAGCCCACCGTCGGCTTCGTACCAGTTCGGTCGCCGAAGCGACATCCGTCAGTGACCGCGATGGCCGATTGCAGACACTGACTAGCATCGAGACGAAACCAGGCTAGGTTGATTCTGCAGCTTCTGCATATCCCCTCGCGTTGCCGCAGACCAGGATGAGAAACGCCAGCGCAGTTGCTCGATTCAGAGCGTTCCCCAGCCAACAACAACGAAGACAATTCCTGTCTGTCGAGACCAGCACGGACCACTGCGTTGCAAAACGTGCCGAAATCGATGATCTTTTACTATCGCGGGCGAAGTCGGCTTGAGTGGATGCTAGCAAGGTCTTCAGCGCCAGGCAGCCCGCCAAAGCATTTCGGAGCCTGAACCGCCGCTAGGCCAAGGCCGGTATTGAGCACCGGCGGCGCTTCCTGAGTACTGAAGACAGCACGCTAGGCGCGGGACCGATCCCCCCCAGCACTGATCTCCACAACCAGGATGCCGAACGATGCCCCACACCCTCTCTCTCCTACGTCGCCCCGAAGTTGAACGCCGCATTGGCCGGTCCCGCGCCAGTGTCTATGCCGATATCGCTGCCGGCGTGCTGCCACGCCCGGTCAAGATCGGCCAACGCGCCGTCGCTTGGCCCAGCCATGAGATCGACGCCGTCATCAGCGCCCTCACGGCCGGCGCGACACCCGAAGAGATGCACGCCCTCGTCAACCAACTGCACGCTGCGCGTGGTCAGTGACGGAGGTGGTCGCCATGACGAAGCCAACCAGCAACGCTCGGTCGTCGCTCTACACCCCTTGGTTAGGGATCGATCGCAGCCCCGATGTGGACCATGGCCACGCCTGGTCAGGTACCAACGGGGTGACATCATGATGGACTGCCAAGGCTCAGCTCGCACGGAGGTAACGCCGTCTGAACAAGCAGCATCGGTCGCAGACGACCAAAGGTCCGTGTTTTCCCGTGCTACCGGTGCTAACCGTGCTACCGCATGGAATGTGCTGAAGATTCCGAGTGCTACCTCGGGAGCACCTGAGAGACGGCTGGTGCTACCCAACCATGAGGGCAGCGCTCGCTCCGAGACCGATGAGCAGGCGCACCGCCTCATCGCCAGCGCACCGCCGAGCCTGGATGTCTGTCCCTGTTGGCGGGTCTACCTCAAGTCCTGGCACGACGGCAAACGCCTGCGCCGCGCCGGGGTCTGGTATCACGCCGTACGAGAGGGCAAGGACGGCCAGCGCCGCCGATCGGATGACTGGATCTGCAGTCCGCTGACCGTTGAGGCCATCTCAGTCGATGCGCGTGGTGAGGCCTTCGGACGCTTGTTGCGCTTCCCGGATGTCCTTGGGCGGAGTCGTGAGTGGATCATGCCGATGCCGCTCTTGCGTGGCGAAGGCCTGGAACTGCGCGGCGCTTTATTGGCCAGGGGCCTGTTATTCGAGCCCAGGCAGCGGCAGCGTCTGGTGCAGTACCTGATGCACCAGGTGCCCAAGCGCCAGATCCTGCAGGTGCCGACCCTGGGTTGGCACGAGGGGCGCTTCGTCTTGCCGGACACTGTGATTGGTGGCGGCGAGATCCGCTTCGAGTCCGAGGCCACGCAACCGCTCGACTACGCCCAATCCGGGACCCTAGCGCAGTGGCGCGAGCAGGTCGCCGCCGCGGCGGTCGGGAACCTGGTGCTGGTGTTAGCGATCTCGGCCGCGTTTGCTGGACCGCTATTGGCTCTGATGCAGGCCGATCACGCCGGCCTGCATCTCTATGGCGACAGCAGCGGCGGCAAGAGCACCGCCCTCCGCGCCGCCGTCTCGGTCTGGGGCAGTCCGGCCATGCTACGCAGTTGGCAGGCCACCGCGAACGGCATGGAGGCCGCGGCGGCCGAATCGAACGATACCCTACTTGCGCTCGATGAGCTGGGCCAGGCCGACGGACGTGATGTGGGCGCGGTGATCTATCAGTTGGCCAATGGTCGCGGTAAAGGACGCGCCAACGTCCAGGGCGGCACCCGACGACGCGCGCACTGGCGCACCGTGATCCTCTCCAGTGGCGAGCGCACCGTCAACGCCCACATGCAGGCCGATGGCGGACGCTATCAGGCGGGTCAGGCGGTGCGTCTGATCAATCTGCCGGCGGGGGAGCGCGCCTATGGGGCCTTTGATCAGATCCACGGTGCCGCAGACGGCGCTGCCTTTGCCGATGCCCTGAGTGCCGCGACTCAGCGCCTGCATGGCACGGCCGGACGCGCCTTTTTGCACGGGCTGGTCGGTCAGCAGCCGGATCAGACCCTGTCCAAGGCCGTGCTGCATCTGATGGAGGGCATGTCGGTCACCCATGGACAGGCTGCGCGGGTTGCCAAGCAGCTAGCCCTGATCGGCACCGCCGGTGAGTGGGCGACGGCGGCAGGCATCACCGGCTGGCCGGCGGGCATCGCGGCTGACGCGGTGCTGGATGCCTACCAGCTGTGGCAGAGCGAGCAGGGCAGCAGACAGGCCGAGGATCGGCAGATCCTAGAGTCGGTGCGCAGCTTCATCGAGCGCCATGGTGAGAGCCGCTTCGCACCGCGCCATGCGACCTCAGCGCACCCGATCCGCGAGCGAGCCGGTTATACCGAGGAGGACCCAGCGACTGGGCAGGTGACCTATCTCTTTCTCGCCAGCGGCCTGCGCGAGGCCCTGAGCGGGCAGGATCTGAAGCGCGGCTTGATCCCCCTGGCCAGGGCCGGCCGGCTGGTCAAGGGCAGCGGTGATAAGCATCGGCTGCAGCGCAAGATTCAGGGTAAGAATACGAATGTCTACGCGGTGAGTCTGCCGGATGACGAACTCGATGACGCTGACGCACGCCAAGCGTGATTGAACGCATGATCATGGAGGCGGCTTATGCGGCGGCAAGACGGCAGAATGTCTAGACTGGGAGCGCATGTCTATTGGCTCTTGGCCGCTTGCTTGAAGGTTGTGCACGGAACCCCAAGCAAGGCCGATGAAGGCTAGGATGCGTCACTGGACAGCGTTGTCGTTCGACCTGCGCTTCAGCCGACCGTTGTCAACAGGATCAACCTGAAGCCTTTAACCCTGCCGTCAAGGAAACTGCAATGCCAAACACGCTGACGATAGAACTTCCCGTCGCCGGGCTACCCTCGGCTGCCGAGCTTCCGGCTAATTTTGCCGACGAAGCGCGTTTTTTGCTTGCCGTTAAGCTCTTTGAGCAAGGCCGCATCTCATCGGGAAAAGCCGGCCGACTGTGCAACATGGGTCGTGTTGAGTTTTTGCTGGCCGCGAGCCGATCAGGCGTGCCGGTCGTCGATTTAGAGGGTGATGACCTGGTCGACGAGTTCGCCTGATGCTTGCCGAACGTGCTGTGATCAATGCTGGTCCGCTGGTCGCGTTGTCGCTCGCAGGGCGATTAGACCTGTTGCCGGCCTTGTTTAGCGAATTCTGGATTCCGCAACGGGTCTTTGATGAAGTCACCGTCGCCGGGGTGGGGCGGCCAGGTGCGGAAACCCTGGCTGGCGACCGCTGGGCCGCCCATGTTCGGCCATCGCCCGAGTCCGACCCCTTGTTGGTGGCCGAACTCGATCCCGGCGAGGCGGCCGTGATAACACTGGCTCGCAGCCTGGCACCCTGTCTGACAATCATCGACGAAAAACGTGGGCGCAAGATCGCGCACAGGATCTATGGGCTACCGGTCAAAGGAACCGCCGGGCTCTTGGTCGAAGCCCATCGGCGCGGCTTGCTCGCTGATGAGTTGCGGAACACGTTGCTTGACCTGAAAGGTGCCGGCTATTTTCTCTCCGATACGGTGATTGATGCCGCCTGCGCCGCCGCCAATAGCCATTGATGCAGCATGGTCTCCTAGGTCATTGACCCTCTTTTGTTGAGCCATCAGCTGCTTACAGCTGCAGGTGAGGGTCGACCAGGTTATCTGCCGCGCTTTTGCCGCACCATTGCGCCCACTCAGCCATCATCTTTAGCCGCTTTGTGAATAGATCGCCACGCGCATAGGCGGCCTCCGCCTTGTTTTCGATGACGTGGGCAAGCGCCATCTCGCAGACTTCTCTTGGGAATGACGACACCTCGCCCGCCCAATCTCGAAACGATGACCGGAACCCATGCGGTACATAGTTGCCACGGCCGCCGCCGACGCCATAGCCGAGTCCGCGCATGACCTGCAGCATCGCCATGTTGCTGAGCGGACGACCCTGCCGAGCGCCGGTGAAGATGTACGGGTTGCCCGAGAGACGCGGGACGCGCTCTAGGACTGCCAGCGCTGCCGGACTGAGTGGTACCCTGTGCGGACGCTTCGCCTTCATCCGCGGCGCCGGTATCAGCCATTCAGCGGCTTCTAGGTCGACCTCTGACCATGTGGCCTGCAGAACCTCACTGGTGCGGGTGGCTGTCAGGATGGTGAACTGCAGCGCCAGTGCTGAGACGGAGCTGAGCTGTTGCAGCTCGATCATGAAGCCAGGCACGGCTGAGTAGGGCATTGCTGGATGGTGCCGGGTGGTGCCGCCGTTCGCTTGCCGCTTAATCTTGACGGGAGAGGATAGGAGCTTGTTCAGGTGCCCGCGCCAGCGTGCCGGGTTGCTGGTATCGGTCCATTTCATCGCACTGGCGTAGTCGAGAATATTCTCGATGCGACCTTGGACCCGCTTTGCTGTCTCGGGCTTGGTGGTCCAGATCGGCTTAAGGATGGCGAGCACATCCTCGGTGGTGAGGCTGTCGACTGGCGTCGAGCCGATGACCGGACGGGCATAGGTCTTGAGGGTGGCTGTCCACTGCCGAGCATGTTTCCGATTCGACCACTCGTGCCGCTTCGCACGGATGAACCGCGCCGCGACCTCTGTGAAGGTCGGTGTTGCGGTCTGGACCTTTGCCCGAGCTGAGATTGGATCGATGCCCGCCGCAGCTTGTGAGCGTGCCTGTGCGGCTTTGTCGCGCGCCAGCTTGAGGCTGACCGCGGGATAGCTGCCGAGTCCCATCTCGCGCCGCCGCCCCTGTAGTTGATACCGGAGAACCCATTTCCTGCTGCCGGTCTTGGTGACGACCATCCGTAGGCCTTGGCCATCCTCATACTTGCCAGGTGCAGCCGCTTTGACTGCGGTGTTGGTGAGCTTGCCCATCTAAGCCTCTATGCCTTGTGGCGGTCCCCCACTTGGTCCCCCACTTGATGTCGGCTTAGTGTAGATTCTAACGGACGCTAACGGAACATTTATCGGGTAAAAACAATATGAATAAGGACTGCCTTAGCCCCTGCTAGAACCCCTGTGAGCGGACTCCCTCTCCGCCATTTGACAGACCCGAACGATCTCGCGACAGACCGAACCTCTCGATCTGCGCTGCCGACGTCCGCCTCCGCAAGCGCCGGGCCCTCGTTGATCCCGTCCCTGACCCATGGCCACTGCGCCGCTCTTATCACGGATCTCCCAAGCCAGCTCGGCCTTCTCGTCGGCCAGGACCTCCTACGTTCGGCGCCCCTCGGCGGTGCGGCGGGCCATTTTCTGCTTGTCCCAGGGGAGCAGGACGTAGCGGATCTCGTCCGCCTTGCGCGATGGTGGTCGGCGTCGGCGTGACCGCTGCTGTGGTCATGGTGGTTGGCCGGTTGGTTTTCCCGGGACTCATAGCGCAGCGCCTCAGGACTCAGGAACAGGCTGGAAGCGCGTGTGCTGCGGGCTACAATGACGCTTCATGCAAGACCAGGCCCACTGCCATGACTATCATCGGGTCGACTCCCGCCGCATCCTGACGCTGGCGGTCGGGCTGACGCTGGGCTACGCGATCGTCGAGGCAGTGGGTGGCTGGCTGTCAGGCTCCCTGGCCCTGCTCAGCGACGCCGGCCATATGCTGACCGACAGCACCGCCCTGGGCCTCGCGGCGATAGCCGCCTGGATGGCGCGGCACCCTCCCTCGCACAGGCATTCTTACGGACTCGGGCGTCTGGAGACTCTCGCCGCCCTGTTCAATGTCCTGCTCATGGTGATCCTGGTGATCGCCATCAGCGCAGCGGCGCTCGAGCGGCTGCGCGCGCCACCGCCGGTCAGGGGCGGCGTCGTCACCTGGGTCGCGTTTCTCGGACTCTTGGTCAACATCGCCGCGGCCTGGTTGCTCATGGGCGGGCGTGACAACCTCAATGTGCGGGCAGCGCTTCTTCATGTGTTCGGTGACCTCCTGGGATCGATTGCAGCCCTCGTCTCCGGAGTGGTGATTCTTTACACGGGATGGAGACCAATCGATCCCCTCCTGTCGCTCGTCATCGTCGTGCTGATCCTCGTCTCCACCCTGCGTCTGTTGCGCGAGGTGCTGCACACCCTGCTCGAAGGCGTACCCAAGCATCTGAATCTGCAGGAGGTAGGTCGCGCCATGGCCGGAGTCGAGGGCGTACTCTCGGTGCACGATCTGCACATCTGGTCGCTCACCGGCGAGACAACGGTCCTGTCGGCCCACGTGGTCCTGCAGCGCATCGACGGCTGGAGGGCGGTCCTCGGCCAGCTGCAAGAGCTGCTCGCCGAGCGCTTCGGCATCGCCCACGTCACCCTGCAGCCGGAGCCCGTGGAGATCATTGTGCGGATCGGCAGCAAGGGGGAGGAGGACCGACGTGGACGGATCTAGCCAAGATTAAGGCGCATAGCGGGTCGGTGTCACGGGACGCTCGGCGAATATGGACCGCTCCCGCCCAGCGCAGTCCATCAGCCTCAAATCCGACTGGCTCCACTGGAGTGGCCCCTTCGGCGGGTGGATCTCACAGCAGCAGCAGGCTGAGCGCCATCACGGCCATGCCACCGATGAGGGCGTAGACCGTGGGGTGATGCTCGCCGTAGGCCTCCGCGGAGGGGAGTAGGACGTCAAAAGAGATGAAAATCATGATCCCGGCCACTGCTGCGAGGGAGAGACCCAGGATGGTCTCGGACCAGAACCCGGCCAGCAGGGCGAATCCCAACGCCGCCCCGAGGGGCTCGGCGAGGCCGGAAAGAGCCGACAGCAGGAAGGCAAGGCGCCGATTGCCCGTTGCATAGTAGACGGGCACCGACACGGCGATGCCCTCGGGAATATTGTGGATGGCTACGGCGATTGCCACCGGGAGTCCCAGACGGAGGTCCTCAACCGAGGACATGAAGGTGGCGAGTCCCTCTGGGAAGTTGTGTACTGTAATGGCGACGGCCGTGACCAGCCCGGCGCGCATCAGCTCCTGCGATCTTGGGGCGTCGGCGGCGACGTTTTCGTCCTCCAGCATTCGCATCTCGTGGGGGTTGTAGCCCAAAGGAACCAGTCGATCGATCGCGGCCACCAGAAGTATGCCGACGAACAAGGCCGCGACCGCTGCCGTTCGTCCGCCTTGCTCCATTGTCGCCTGCAACGCGGCCGTCCCCGCCGGCAGCAGCTCTGCAAACGAGACATAGATCATGACTCCCGCCGAAAAGCCCAGCGACATCGCCAGGAAGCGCACGTTGGTGCGGCGGGCGAAGAAAGCGATTGCGCTGCCCACCGCCGTGGCGAGGCCTGCCAGCAGGGTCAATGCGAACGCCAGTCCGATCGATTCGATGTTCAATGGTGGGTGCCTGCTTGGGATCGGTCGGCGGACAAAGGCCGGCGCGCGCGGTGCCCCTCGCCAGCTTCTGCCCCCGGCCTGCGAGCCGGTGATCCGGGCCAGGCCCCGATCGTTTGCCCGGCCCCTCTGCTCAGCCCGGCACCGCTCACCCTGACCAAGCCCAAGCGGAAAGGCAACTTAGACCCGTCACAACCGGGTCTTGCGGCAAGCGAGCCAGCATCAGAAGGCCGTGGACGGAAGGATCGCCTTGCCCATCCTGGTGACGGCCCTGATCTCCGGACGGGCCGATCGGATTCCGCGAGGCGACCGACAACACCCAGCCGGTCGGCGATGGGCAGGGGCGGGTCGCGCTCTTGCAGCCTGGTCCCGAAGGGTTCCTCACGGAGCGCGTTGCAGGACAGTTCCCATGTCCGGGTTGTTCCTATTCTCCATCACCCATTTTCCCACAGACAGGCGGGGCATGACCGACTTGATGAGCGGGGAATTCGTCACCTTTTACCGTTTGGGCGTCGGTCTCGCGATTGGGCTTCTGCTCGGTGTCGAACGCGGCTGGAAGGAGCGCGAGGCCAAAGAGGGCGAGCGTATCGCGGGCGTTCGGACCTACGGCCTGATCGGCCTTTTGGGCGGGGCTGCGGGTCTCCTCTCGATCCATGTCGGGCCATTGGCGACCGGCTTGGTGTTTATCGGTTTGGCCGGCGTTCTGGTCACTGCGCACGTTTGGAGCCTCGGCCGGGCGGAGGACATCGGGATCACCAGCCTCGTCGCGCAGCTGCTGACCTTCGGTCTCGGCGCGTTGGCGGCCGTAGGCGAGGTCGCCGTTGCGGCAGCCTCCGCCGTCGTTGCCACTTGGCTGCTGAGCTCCAAGTCGACGCTCCACCGCTG
This sequence comes from Thiocapsa sp., assembly GCF_022340925.1. Classification (GTDB taxonomy): domain Bacteria; phylum Pseudomonadota; class Gammaproteobacteria; order Chromatiales; family Chromatiaceae; genus Thiocapsa. Next base: position 14,930 of record NZ_JAJDNA010000053.1, on the reverse strand, counting down.
GCTGCGGGCTTTGGAGGGAAGAGAGCTGCGCGCCGGCATTCAGTTGCTGCTGATGTCGGTCGTCCTATTGCCCATCCTCCCGAATCAGGGTTATGGGCCTTGGCAGGTCCTGAATCCCTACGCGATCTGGTGGATGGTGGTGCTGATCGCGGCGATCTCGTTCATCGGCTATTTCTCCATCAAGATCGGAGGTGCTGGGCGTGGCGCCGCCTTTACCGGTGTGTTCGGCGGACTGGCATCCTCGACCGCCCTCACGCTGCACTTCTCACGGGCGTCCCGCCGCCAGCCGAGGGCGACGCCGATGCTTGCGATCGGAATCCTGCTGGCTTGCGGCACCATGTTTCCACGTATGCTGGTGGTGGCCAGCGCACTCAATCCGGACCTGCTCCGGCCCTTGCTCGTCCCGGCGCTGGTCATGGCGCTGCTCGTCTATGTGCCCGCAGGTTTCTATTGGCGCCTGCGCGGCGACGAGCAGACGGACATGGGCTCGACCCTGAGGAACCCCTTGGAGCTCAAGTCGGCCCTGACCTTCGGTGCCCTGCTCGGACTGGTGATGCTGCTTGGAAAGGCGCTTGAGACCTGGTTCGGCGATGCCGGGGTATTGGGCCTGGCAGCCGCCTCGGGTCTTGCCGATGTGGACGCAATTACGCTGTCGTTGGCGCGCATGACGGAGGGCGGTCTGGCGCTGCCGGTGGCGGCGATGGGCGTGGTGATCGCCGCGGCGGTCAACAGTCTGGCCAAGGGTGTGATGGCGACCGCCGTCGGTGGGCGGGAGATCGGAATCCGTGTCGGGCTGCCGCTCTTGGCCAGCGCGGCGGGCGGATTGGCGGTCGCTTGGCTTTGGCTATGGTGAGCGGTGCACGATCGGGTCCCGCCCAGGTAGGGGAGGGTCCCTCTCACCCCTCTACATGCGTCTCTGCTCGTGGCCGACCGGCGCCGAGGCGAGCTTGGCGTGAAGCTCCGCGGCCTGGAGCGTGTTCTCGAGCAGGCTTGCAATCGTCATGGGGCCCACACCACCCGGCACCGGTGTGATCCAGGACGCGCGCTCGGCGCAGGTGGCGAAATCCAGGTCGCCCACCAATCTGCCATCATCCATCCGGTTGATCCCCACATCGATCAGGATCGCGCCTTCCTTGACCCAGCTGCCCGGGACGAAGTGGGGCCGCCCAAGCGCGGCGACCAGGAGATCGGCGCCGCGTGCCTTCTCGGCGAGCCCTTTGGTCCTGCTGTGACAGACGGTGATGGTGCAGCGGGCAGCGAGCAGCTCCAGGGCCATCGGGCGTCCCACGATGTTGGACTGCCCGATGACCAATGCATCCAGCCCCTCGAGATCTCGGCCGGTATGGGCCAGCAGGGTCATCACGCCCTTGGGCGTGCATGGCCTCAGGAGGGGACGGCGCAGGACCAGGCGGCCGACGTTGTCCGGATGGAAACCGTCGACGTCCTTGGTTGGCAGGATGCGCTCGGTCACGGTGGCCTCGTCGATCTGATCCGGCAGCGGGAGCTGAACCAGGATGCCGTCGATCAGCGGGTCTGCATTGAGACGGTCGATCAGCTCCAAGAGTGCCGCCTGGCTGGTCGGACCCGGGAGCTCATGCAGCTCCGAGTAGAAACCGACCTCGGCGCAGGCCTTGCGCTTGTTGCGCACGTAGACCTGGGAGGCGTGGTTATCCCCGACGAGGACGACCGCCAGGCCAGGCGGTCGACCGCCTGCGGCGAGGATGCGGTCGACCCGTTTGTGGACCTCCCCCCGGGTCTCCGCTGCAATGGTCTTACCGTCTAGAATCTGTGCGCTCATTGTGATCCCATGGTGTGACCGGCTCCGGCGGCATCATAGCGATGCCCGTGACGGATTGAAACGCGGCGCGGATCTCGGAGGTGCGGCCTTGAATTGACGCGGTGTCGGATGAGGCGTATAGTCTCGCGTCTTCGATTTCGGGGCGGATTCCGAAACCGGGGTATAGCGCAGCCTGGTAGCGCGCCTGCTTTGGGAGCAGGATGTCGGGGGTTCGAATCCCTCTACCCCGACCAACTGCCCGGCCAGGCGGCTCGCGCCCAGCACCGGCCTCGATGCGCCCGTAATCAGCGCTCGTAGCTCAGTTGGATAGAGCAACGGCCTTCTAAGCCGTGGGTCGCAGGTTCGAGTCCTGCCGGGCGCGCCAAACAGGACAAATCGGCACGGGTGGATGCACCACACGCGCGATGAGCATGGATGGTCTGTTTCTCTATGGTGGACGTAGCTCAGTCGGTAGAGCGCAGGATTGTGGATCCTGTGGTCGTGGGTTCGATCCCCATCGTCCACCCCATCGAATCAGGTCGGGCATCGAGGGCGGCTCGGTTGCCCTTCAATCGCCTGACCGCGTCTCAGGGCCGTTAGCTCAGCTGGTAGAGCAGTGGACTCTTAATCCATCGGTCGTAGGTTCGAATCCTACACGGCCCACCAAATCGGATCGGGGCTGGGCGGAAGCCGAGCCCCTGTTGTCATTGTCCGCGCCGTTTGATACCGCTTGACGGCCACCCATCCCCTGACTAACCTCGATCCATCGGCGAAAACCCTGAAAAATGCAGTGGTTGAGGCGCTAGTTGCCTGGTCCGGTTGGACTCGGGGGTCGCTTTCTGAGAGCTGCCCGGCAGTGAGGGCCCTGTTTGAGCTCGGCCTCGGCCACAGCTCGTATCCCCAGCATTGTGCTTCGGCGGACTCGTTCCTTCGGGACGGGGACCCATGAAGACCTCGCCATCACCTCACTGAGAACCAGCGTGTACCCCAAGTATTTCGGGCTCAAAGAGCCCAGCTTCTCAATCGCGCCGGATCCGCACTACCTTTTCCTCAGCGAGCAGCACAAAGAGGCCCTTGCCCATCTGCTCTACGGCGCAGGGGAGAATGGGGGTTTCGTCTTGCTCACGGGGGAGGTGGGCACTGGCAAGACGACCGTTTGCCGGGCCTTCCTCGAGCAGCTCCCGGAAGGCGTCGAGGTTGCGCTGATCCTCAATCCGGCCCTCACGGCCAACGAGCTCCTGCTCAACATCTGCGACGAGTTCCGGATTCAGGTCCCGGAGGGCGAGCGTTCAGTGAAGGCGCTGGTCGACCGATTGAACGCCTACCTCCTGGAGGCCCACGGCCGCGGGCGCCGGCCGGTGCTGATCATCGACGAGGCTCAGAATCTGCGGCCCAAGGTGTTGGAGCAGGTCCGACTGCTGACCAACCTCGAAACCAGCAAGCATAAGCTCCTTCAGATCTTTCTGATCGGCCAGCCCGAGCTGCGGCGGATGCTCGAGCGCGACTGGCTGCGGCAGATCAACCAGCGCATCACGGCACGCTTTCATCTGCTGCCCTTCACGCCTAAGGAGACCGGGGAATACATCCGTCACCGAGTCGCGGTCGCCGGCGTCGATCGCCCCTTGTTCACGGCAGCGGCGATTCGCCGGATCTATCAAAGCTCGGGCGGTGTGCCGCGTCTGGTGAATATCCTCTGTGATCGCGCCTTGCTCGGTGCCTGTGTCACCCGCAGCCCCCAGGTGACGCCAGCCATCGTCAAGAAGGCGGCCAGGGAGGTGCATGGCGAGACCGTCGACGTACGGCCGCGACCCGCGGTCCGACCTGGTTTCGCCGTCGCCGCGGCTTCTATGCTCCTGCTGATCGCGGGCTGGCTCGGCTATGCCTCCGTGTCCGACGACGCCGCAAGGCTGCTCGTCGAGCTGCTGCCTGGTCATCGAGCGGCGCTGCCGGTGGACACCGTGAGCGAAGCGACGCCCAGTGCCCCGGCGGCAGACGAGGAGCCGGCACCGGCTGTCGCCGCCGTACCGGACGACCCCGTCAAGGCCTCGAGCGATGCGGACACGCACGTCGCACCGACGGAGCCTCCGCAGGATCCGGCAGTCGTCGAGCCCGCTCCGCCGCCGCGGATCGCGCTGGCGCGTTTCGAGCCGGATGCCACCGCTGAGACCCTTGCGCGCTTGTCTATGGACGAGTCGGATGCGTTGCGGCTTCTGTTGCGGCGTTGGGGTGTCGAGACGGAGAACCTGCCGCCCGAGGATCCGTGCGCAGGGGTTGCAGCGCTGGGCCTGCGTTGTGAGCGCGAGGCGGGTAAGCTCAGCAATGTCCGGTTCTTCGACCGTCCGGCCTTGCTCAGGGTCGCCGGACCGGGAGTCGAACCCCGTTTCCTGGTCCTGGGCGCGTTGGACGAGTCGTTCGGGACGCTCGATCTGCCGGGCGGCAGCGAGTTGATTCCGGTCGCCGGGCTGGAGTCGATCTGGACAGGCGACTATATCCTGGTGTGGCAGCCACCGCCGATCGGCTCGCCGATGATCGGCCCCGGGTCCTCGGGTGAGTCGGTTCTCTGGCTGCGCAGACTCATGGCGGAGATTCCCGCGTCGGGGCTTCCCGCGAGCGAGTCGAGTTATTACGATCGCGGCCTGACTCGCGCGGTGCGGGCGTTCCAAGTGTCCCGTGGCCTGGACCCGGACGGGATTGCCGGACCGCGCACCTTGATCCAGCTGCATAATGCCGTCGATCTGCCCGGGGTCCCCAGGCTGATGCCGCCAACTGACGCTTCCGAGACGCCGGGCACGGAGCCAGCTGACCGATGAGCTATATCCTGGAGGCGCTGAAGAGATCGCAACAGGCGCGTGAGCTTGGACGGGTGCCGACGCTGGACACCACCGGGATTCTCAGTGACGAGAAGGAGCCGGTTCCGCGCGGCCACTGGGGATTGCTCTCTGTCGGATTGGCGTCCGTGGCGGTGGTGATCGCACTCTATGCCGTCCTGCGTGCACCGCCGCCTCCGATTGTTTCGCAAGGTGGCGCCGCCGAGGCGATGCCGTCGGGGAGGGCTGAGGAGACCGCGGCAACGCCGTCCCCGACGGATCGGCGCGAGACTCCGCTCGACGAGGGGACCTCGATCGCGGCAGCGGGGTCTGCGGCGGGCGCGCCCCTCGTCGAGCCCCCGCCGAGGCGTTCGCCAGCCGCCGAGACGCCGGCAACGCGCCCGCTCTCCGCCGGTTACGATGCGGACGACGAAGGGGAGGTCATTGGGGAGGACGAGCTGGCGTACGAGTCCGAGCTGGATCCCTGGCTTGAGCAGGAGCTTCAACGCCAATTGGACGCGGAGCAGGTGATGGACGCGGAGCCATCCCAGCCGCCGACGCCCGCGCGCAGACCAGAACGTGCGCCCGTCCCGGTCGACCTGGTCGAAGACATCGAGGCATTCAAGCAACAGGTTCGCCGCGAGCAAGGGATTCCGCCCCCCCCGTCAAAACGCCAGCCCGCCGACATCCGCGGCGATCCCACCAAGCTGCGTCTCACGCCGGTGCAGCAGGCGCAGCTTCCCGCCTACTTCATGACCGTGCACGTCTATGACGCGGACGCCTCCAAGCGCTTCGTGCTCATCAATGCGCTTCGATACGGCGAGGGAGAGGAGACGCGCGAGGGGATTCGGGTCGAGCGGATCGTCCCCGAGGGCGCGGTGCTGAGCTATCTGGGTAATCCCTTTTTCGTCCGGCGCTAAATCGACCGCTTCGGACTCCGGAGGTCCTCGTATTATGGATCGCTTCACTCGAACAGCATTGATTGGCTCGGGCGTTCTGCTCGTCTTGCTGGCCCTGTCCTTGGTCCCGTGGGGCCACTGGCGGCTCAGCCCCCGGATCTGGCAGCTGAACGATGTCCTCAAGCAGGATCCGGTGCTCGCCGACTACCCTTACGACTTTCGGGCGGTCGAGTTCCTGAGGGGCATCGCCACGCTGACACGCCCCTATGATGCGGAGGTCCCGGCGGCCATTTTCTTGACAACGACCGATCCGGCCCTTTCCGGCAAGCCGGCAGACGATCCCGCTCTCCTCGCCGCGGAGGAGCGTCTCCGCGAGCACGAGATGCGGGCCATCTCACTCATGCTCGCTGAGCCGGATGTCTCCTCCGTGGTTTGGTCCCTCGACCGGGCCTGGTTCGGTCGACGCGGGATCCCTCTCCCGAGCTCGCATGCCAACTTCCGGCCGATGTGAGATCGCCGGTTCCGAGCTGATGTCTGGCCAGGACGGCCAGTCGATCAGTCTTTTTTTGGCCGATGTGCCGATGTTGAGGATGCTTGATGCAGCACTTCTATTTCTTGCTCGGTGCGGGTGCGATCCTGATGATCGCGTTCGGTATGAGCCTGTTTCGCCTGGTCCGGAGCTGGAACCGTTTGCCCTACCGGGTCGATCCCTATCTGCTCTCGCCCCCGCAGCGCGGCTTCCAGGGGGCCCTGCAGCGGGCGGTCGGACGGGACTATCGGGTCTACGCCAAGGTGCAGGCCGCGCATGTAATCGCGGTCGAGGGTCGCCTCGGCCGTCGGGAGCGCGAGCGCGCATACGAGCGTCTGGGCGGGCATCGGTTCGACTTTCTCGTCTGTAGCCGAGAAACGAGCGCGATCGCCTGTGCCGTGAATGTTGCCCCGCGGTCGCGTCTGGGACGGCGCCCGCGAAAGGATGTCCTGGATCGCATCTGCGTGGCGGCCAAGCTGCCTTTCGTGCGCTTCCGCGAGAGCGATGTCTATTCGGTGATGGACATCGAAGAGCAAGTGTTTGCCGCCATGCATGCGCTCCGGTTCGGGCGCAAGGGTGAAGAGCCTTCGACGGACGATACGCACGCGGCACTGCGGCACCTGTCCGAGGTCATCGGCGAAGACGACCGCCACGGAGGCCCGCGCCCCGGACGGCCGGCGGCCATGCCGAGACCGCGACCGCCTCAGTCCCCGATCCCGATCAAACCGCCCACCCGAGCGGAGCCGAGGCTACTGGTCGATGAGGATGTGGATACGGGCCCGGAGTTCCAGATCCAGGTCGAGCACGACGAGGACCGACCGATGACCAGGATCGGGCGGATCTAGGAGCCTGTCTGACTTGAGCGATCCCCCTGAGTCCGACAGACTCTACCTAGACCGGTGTCGGCGGGTGCGATGAGCCTGTCGGGGTGGTCGGGTCGAGCCAGATCTGACCCTTGGCGACCACGATCCGATAGGTGTGAATCGGCTCTGTGGCGGGCTCCTCCATGGGCTCTCCGGTCGCGAGACTGAAGCGGCTTCCGTGCAGGGGACACTTGATGCGATCGCCGTCGAGACACCCGTAAGAGAGTGGATAATCCTCGTGGCTGCAGTTGTCCTCGACCGCGTAGAAGCGACCGCCGACATTGGCGATGATGTAGGGCACTGCAGCGACGGCGACCTTCAGGAACCTGCCCGGCGCGATCGCATCGGCGCGTGCAACGGGGATGAACGGTTTGTCCATGACGGCCTCGTTAGGGAAGCGCTGAAGGATTGAGCGCTTCCTGTCCGGGGCAGGAAGCCGCGCCATCTTCAAGCGCGCAAGCGGTTGAGAATGAAGGAATCGGGAAACCGCGTCTGTCCGGTTCCGCCCGATGTTTTGCCAGGATGGCCAATACATCAGCCTTAGCGAATCCGTTTGGCCGCCGAGCCCGAGTCGAGCACGTCGCGGACGCGGTCCGCGGCGACCGACAAGGAGTCCTCGCGGCCCAGATGCCAAAGGATCAGCGCCCCTGCGAATACCAAGCTGTCGTAGGTCGGACCCTGCCGACCCTCTAAGGCGGCCATGCCGGCCTGCGCCGCGGCCTGGGCGGTGGCGGGGACATCGACCGCCACGGCGATCTCATCGCCGGGCCGGGTGGTCTGGGGCAGGTCCTCTGGGAGCGGAACCGCGCGCACGGACTGGGCGATCCCCAGCTCGGCCGGATCCACCTCGAATGACTGCTCCTCTGACATCTGCTGATAGTTGAAGCAGGTGCCTGTTTGTCGCAGCGAGGGGATGACCCCGCCTTCGATGCCGCGCACCAGGAGCGCAGAGTTGAATCCGGCGTGGCGTGCCAGCACGGCATAGATGCGGGGATAGGGTTTGTGGACGTATCCGGTGACCAGATGGGTATGCTGACGCCCATGGATGGGTCTGGCCATGACCTCGACCGTGGTGATGGCCTGACGCTTGACCATGGTGGAACGCAGATCGACCAGGTTGTGCAAGGGGGCGCAAAAGGAACGTTGATCCACATAGCTCCAGCCGAGCTGCGGATCGGCCAGTCGTTCCGCTGCTTCGACCGGCGTCAAATCAACGGGCGCACCGGCGGCATCCAGGACATGTCGGTGGGTCACTCCGAATTTGGGGCCGACGGCGTGCGCCCCGTGACTGATCGCCGGGACGCCGCATTCGGCCAGCAACGGCATCAGGAAGGGAGATGCCGGCAGGCAGCGGTTGTAGCCGTCATAGGGATCGGCAATGTCGACCACATCGTCCACCGCCGCCACCACGTGGCCGGTCGCCTCGCGGATGGCGTCCAGGATCCCCTTGAGCTCATCGTCGGTTTCGCGTTTCATGCGCAAGGCGATCATGAAGATGCCGGCCTGAACGGGATCGACCGCGCTGTCCAGGATGGCGCGCATGCCTGCGCGCGCCTCCTCCATGGAGATGTCCTTGGACAACTCCGGACCGGTCGCGATGCGCTGGATGATCGAGCGCATCTGGGTCTTTGCGTCGCTCGATGCGCTAGCCTGACTGCACATGGCTGTCCTCCGGGACGATGGGTTGGACCGGCAGAGCCCGCGCTCCAACCGCGTCGTCTGTCCTGGTATATCACTCTAATGGCTGGGACCGGGGATCTCAACGCTCGGGACCAAGACCCGACCCGGCGCAGTCCGGTGTCGCCCGTGGTGGCACTGTCACCCCGGGGCGCAGTCTCGTCGCGTGTGGGTGCCTTCTCCCCCTCGGGGCGTGTGGGCGCCACCGCGACGGATGTCCGATCCTCTTGCAGGAGACACGAGCCTGCCAATCCGGAGTCGAGAGACATGCTTCAAACCGTCCGTCTGCTGGGGTTCGTGCTTGTCGTTTGCACCCTGCATGGCCTGGCGGGATGCGCCGGCATGGCCGCCTCCTGGAAGGCGCCGGAGGTCGAGCTGGTCGGCTTGCAGCCCAAGCGCATCGGTGTCGATCGCCAGTCCTTCCTCCTCCATCTCCGCGTCAAGAACCCCAACGACCGTGCCCTGCCGGTCAGGGGCCTGAGCTATCGGGTGCTGGTCCAAGGACATGCGCTCGCCGAGGGTTCCAGTGAGCTGGCGCGATTGATCCCGCCGGGTGGGACGGAAGAGGTCGACGTCGCGGTCCGGAGCAACCTGCTGGACCTGTTGCCCGAGCTGCCGCATCTGCTTCTGAACAAGGACCCGCTCGACTGGACGGTGAGCGGGACCGCCTTCGCCGAGGTCAACGGCTTAAGCATCCCTTTACCCTATCGCTACAGCGGGCAGATCGAGCTTAGCGCCTGGACCGGGAGCCTGCTGCAGCACCTGCGCGTCGGAGATTCGGTGGCAGCGAGCACCCGAGCATCGGGCCGCGAATCGAGCCGTCGATGAGCCACGCGAGTCCGTGGCGCAGGGCGACCTTCGTCTGGTCTATCAGCCTCAGGTCGATCGCAACGGTGACTGGTTCGGCTGCGAGGCCCTGCTGCGCTGGGTGCGTCGCAATGGCGCCGTTCTCACGACGGCACGGTTCCTGCCGCATGCAAAAGCCACGCACCTGACGTTGGCCATTGGCGACTGGGTCGTCGAGACCGCCTCGGATTGTCCATCCGAACGGCATGAGAGACACTCCGGATTGACTCAGGTCACAGACGCATTCGCCCGGGTTGCGGATGCTCAATTACCCCCATTCCGAGGAGGGACAGACTGGACCGGCAAGGTCGTCGCGGCGGGGCCGGTGCTGGCGCCTGGGAAGCCCATGACGTGGGAGTCGCACCGGCGGTCGTATCCGCTTGGTTTTGTTGTCCATAGGAGGGAGGTTTCCATGTCCTCACAGCCCCTGCGCATCGTCGTCATCGGCGGCTCCGCGGCCGGTCCCAAGGCCGCCGCCAAGGCGCGTCGAATGGATGAGCTCGCCGAGATCACGCTCATTCAACGCGAGCCGGATCTCTCGATGGCATCATGCGGTTTCCCGTACTACGTCGGGGGCACCTTCGACGACCGCAACCTGCTCGTTTGTACCCCGGCCGGTATCGTCCGCGACCCGGGCTTCTACGGCAAGGCGAAGCGCATCAATGCGCTGGTTCAGACCGAGGCGTTTCACATCGACCGTGTCGCAAAGACAGTCACCTACGAGCATCTCCCGAGCGGCGAGCGCCATACGCTCCCCTATGATCGTCTGGTGATCGCGACCGGTGCGACGCCGGTGTGTCCCTCCGCTCCGGGTTTCGAGCTGGAGGGCGTGACGACCCTGCATTCTATGGCTGACGCCGATGCATTGCGCGCGGTCCGCGATCAGAAGAAGACCGCCAAGGCCGTCGTCGTGGGCGGAGGTCTGATCGGCTTCGAGGTCTGCGAGGCGCTGCGTCTGGCCGGGATCGACACGACGGTCATCGAGAAGACCCAGCAGATTCTCCCGTTCCTCGACCCCGACCTGGCGAAGCTGGTGGAAAAGCATATCCGGGCCCACGGGCCCGACATCATCGTCGGCAATGGCGTGGCTGAGTTCCTCGGGCGCGATGGCCGACTCGCTGGTGTGAAGCTCGACAACGGCACCGAGCTGCCCTGCGAGGTGGCAGTCGTCGCCGTCGGGGTCAGACCCAATGTTGCGCTGGCTCAGGCGGCTCGGATCGAGATCGGCGAGGCGGGCGGCATCCGGGTCAACGAATATATGCAAACCTCGGACCCGGACATCTATGCCGTTGGTGACTGCGTGGAATGCACCTCGTTGATCAGTGGCCACAAGTTCCGCGCGCCCTATGGCGATCTTGCCAACCTGCAGGGGCGTGTGGCCGGGCAGAACCTGGTGCGGGAAGGCAGTGCGCGCTTCCCCGGCATTACCCACACCGGGATCTGCAAGATCTTCGACTACACCGTCGGCTTCACCGGGCTCTCCGAGCAGCAGGCCCGGGAGGCCGGCTTCGACGACATCGAGACGGCGACCATCGCCGGTCTCGACATCCCGGTCTTCATGGGCGGAAAGCTGCTGATCAGCAAGCTGGTGGCGGACCGCAAGAGCGGCCGCATTCTCGGATTCCAGTGCATCGGCCCCGGCGACGTCAGCAAGCGGGTCGCGGTCGTCGCGACCGCGATCCGCGGCAGCCTGACGGTCGGGGACATGGTCAACGCGGATCTGCCCTATGCCCCGCCCTATTCATTGGCGGTCGACCATGTGATCGTCTCGGCCCACGTGATGGAGAACAAGCTCGCCGGCCGGATGCAGGGGCTGTCGGTCAGCGAGGTCAGGCGCCGGGTCGACAGCCGGGCGGAGTGCTTCATCCTCGATACCCGCAGCCCGGCCGAGTTCGAGGAGATGCGGCTCGGAATCGGTGAGACCTTGATCCCCTTGGGTGCCCTGCGCGACCGGTTGAACGAGCTGCCACCCGAGAAGGACAAAGAGATCATCCTTTATTGCAAGATCTCGCTGCGGGGGTACGAGGCCGCGGCGATCCTGAGCGCCCATGGTTGGCGCAACGTCAAGGTCATGGAGGGCGGCATCATGGCCTGGCCGTATCCGCGGGAGAAGTAGCCCGCCCCGCTGCAGGATGGCATGGCCTTTGGCCGGTCAGGGGTGCGATTCGATACGATCCGGTCCATGGGCCCCGCCGAAGATCGTTTGGTGCGCCCTTGCGCGCAGGGGGCGCTGCACCGATCCGCGCGTGCACCGGTGCGAAGATCGATCGTTCGTGCGGCCTCGCGGCTCGTGGAAGATGAAGGCTTGCACGGGTGAACTGGATTCCGCGCTGCGTGATGCAGTCCACAGAGTCAGCGCGGCTCGGGCCGCGGTACGCGCACGCCTGACTGGCCTGGCATCCGGGATGTGATGGAAATTTCGAGCGAGAAACCGATCCTGGTCCTGGCTTGCGGCAATCCCTCGCGGGGCGACGACGCGCTTGGTCCGCTGCTGATCGATCGTCTTGTGGGGGAGGGGGGGCTGCGGGGTATCGAGACCTTGGCCGACTTCCAGCTTCAGATCGAGCATGTGCTCGACCTCGAATGGCGTTCTCGGGTCATCTTCGTCGATGCCGTGGCCGCGGGGCCGGAGCCCTTCGCCTTCGTGCCGGCACGCCCTCGGGCCGATGCGTCGCTCAGCACCCATTCGATCCGCCCGAGCGCACTGCTGGGCCTGTTTCGGCGAGTCGCGGGGAAGGAGCCTCCATCCGCATGGGTGCTCGCCATTCGGGGGTACGGGTTCGAGCTTGGGGCGCCGCTGAGCGACCGCGCCGCGGCGAACCTCGACCGGGCGTTGGTCTTTCTGACCCGCCTCCTGCGGCCGGCGCCCTGAGCGATCTGCTGCTTGCGCCTCCCGAGGCGCGCACGCACCTGATCGGCTGCATCCGCACGGCGTCACGCCCCGGCGCGCCGGTCAGTCCGTTATCCGCGTGTTCCAGGGTCGGCCGAGGAAGAGATAAACGGCGTCATAGCCGCCGTCGGCCAGGCCGTATCCAAGATACAGGGGCCCGATGAATGTGTCGGCGCCGACAAAGAGACTGCTGCCGACCCGCAGGCTGTCGAACCCGATGTCGGAGCGTTCGTCCCAGACATTGCCGATCTCCACCGAGGCGCCCGCAAAGGTACTGACGAGGCCTGAGCCGAGCTGATGGAGATAGACGGCGCGTGCCAGTCCCAGATTCGGACCTGCAAGCTCGAGCTGGTTGAAACCGGAGAGGTTGAGGAATCCGCCAAGGCGATAGAACGACTGCACCGGCTCCTGATTCCCGAAGTTCCCCGCCAGTCGCAAGCCGGTGATGAGGCTGTTTCGTCCCCAGCTTTGGCTGTTGAGGATGCTGAAGCCCGCCTGGTCATAGTCGTCGGAGGCCCCGATCTCCTGGCGTGACGTCAATGCGAATGCGGTGCCTGCCCAACCGTGGCGCGGGAAGCTGGGGTTGTCGAGGGTGTCCAGGTAGAAGGTAAGTCCGAGCTCGGCATCGTCGAACCCGAAGCCCTCCAGGGCCGGGTCACCGAACCGAAGATCGGCCTCGCCGCCGTAACGGGCATACTTGAGTCCCAGGCGCGCCCAGCTGCCGAGGTTACGGCCGAATTCGAGTGATCCGCCGGCCCTTGACAGCAGGTACTTGGCATTGGGCCGATCCGCCTGGTCCGGATCGAAGAGGGTCAGACTCTCGGTCACATAACCGGCCGTCCCCTCAAGGTACCACCGCTCCAGGGGATCCAGCGGCTGATAGAAGTCGGTGAGGATGCTGGGTTCCTCCCCGACACGTAGGAAGGTGCGCCATTCGGCGTTCAGCGGGTTCACGGGTGCCATCGTGTAGGCAAGCCCGATGTTGAACCGCGAGTCGCCCGAGGAAGCGGAGGACAGCTCAATCCCGGCTTGCAGGGAGCTGGTGCCCCACGACTTCTCGTTGGCGGTGACGACCAGCTCCGTCTCGCCGCTCGGGACGTCCTCCAAGCGGTACTGCACGGACTCGAAGTTGTCCTGATCGAAGACCAGCTCGATTTGATCCTCGAGTGCACCCGGATCGAGTGGCTCGCCGATCTGGACATCCAGCCGCCGCGCGATGACCTCATCGGCCAAACGTGAGCGATTCTCTATGCGCACACGGTCGATGATGGGCATCCGGTCACCCTCGAGGCGTTGACGCGCCTGATAGTCCGCGTAGCGGGCGCTCGGTGCGGCGAGTGAGGCGAGCGCGAGCCGCCGCTCCTCCGCGCCGCGCACGCCGATCGCAATGGCCTCCAGCATCTTGTTGAAGTCAGAGGCGACGACCTCGCGCTGCAGGGGCGGGGTGATGAGGACATCGCGCCCGCGTAGCTTGGCGATCTCTTCCTGGGTGTTGCGCCAGGTCACCAGACCCATGACCTGGTCGAGCATCTGGAGCACGTTGCTGATCTCTTGGCGGTCGCGGCGCGGTCCGCCGACGTCGACGGCGATGATGATGTCCGCGCCCATGTCGCGGACCACGCTGACGGGGAGATTCATCGCCAGGCCGCCATCGATGAGGAGGCGATCCTCCATCTCGACCGGCGCGAAGGCGGCGGGGACGGCCATGCTCGCTCGGATCGCCGTCGCAAGATCCCCCTTTCCCAAGATCACCGCCTCCCCTGTGACCGCGTCGGTGGCGACCGCGCGAAACGGGATCCGCAGGTCGTCGAAGTCCTGAATCGACCGCGCGGGCAGTGTGTAGCGTCGCAAGGCGAGATCGAGCCTCTGTCCCTGAATCAACGCCGGGACGAGGTTGATCTCGCGTTCTCGCTCGTTTACCCCGGGCCGCGCGTCCATCAGAAAGTCCCGGTCATCGAGCTTGCGGCGCACCCGCCGCGCCTCACGCGGCGGCCGATCATTGAAGATCGCATCCCAATCGATCTCCTCGATGGTCGCCTCGATCTCGCTGGGTGACATGCCCATGGCGTAGAGGCCGCCGACGATGGCACCCATCGAGGTGCCGGCGACATAGTCCACGGGGATCCCCATCTGCTCGATCACACGGAGAACGCCCACGTGCGCCGCCCCGCGCGCGCCGCCGCCGGAGAGCGCGAGCCCGACGGAGGGGCGTTCCGCTGCTTCCGGCGAGACGGCTGGGAACAGGAGGCAGAAGCACGGAAACAGCAGGAGCGCAGGCCTGAATCGATGATTGATGGAGCGCGCGGGCACGATGTCACTCCGAGGTCCGAAACACATAAGGTAACATGCCGATTTGCAGACGACTCGGGTTGCGGGCGGTTACCGATCCGGCTCGCCGCCAGCCTCTCTGCCGAGATCGCCGAAAGGGAGACCTGATGCACCCAGAGCCAGTCAAGGCCCTTTGGCCGTGACGACTGGTGCCCGGCGGAGGGGTCCTCCTGGCGTGTCTGGAGGCATGCGGCCGAGTGTTTGCCCAGCCCAAGGATCGAGGCGGCAATGCACGATCCGCTCCGCCGTTGTACACTGCACGAGATCATCGTCCCGGGCCCGGCATCCCAGCTGGGCTCCCTCAAGGACCTCGG
>NZ_JAJDNA010000123.1 GCF_022340925.1 Thiocapsa sp. | reverse complement strand
GGAACCTATCCCTGTGCGTGATAACCGAGGATCCGCTCGACCTCGTTCTTCGAGCCCAGGATCACGGGTACCCGCTGGTGGAGCGACTCGGGCTGGAGCTCCATGATGCGCTCGGTACCCGTGATGGATCCGCCGCCAGCCTGCTCAATCACGAAGGACATGGGATTGGCCTCATAGAGCAGACGCAGCTTGCCGCCTTGCCCCTTCGACTTCATCTTGCTGTCCATCGGATACATGAAGACCCCCCCGCGGGTGAGGATCCGATGGACCTCGGCAACCATCGAGGCGATCCAGCGCATGTTGAAATCCTCGCCGCGTGGACCGTCCTTGCCATCCAGACACTCCTGCACGTAGCGCTGAACGGGCGGCTCCCAGAAGCGCATGTTCGAGGTGTTGATCGCGAACTCGCGCGTCTCGGCCGGGATCTGCAGCTTGGGGTGGGTGAGGATGAACTCGCCGATGTTCTGATCCAGGGTGAACCCGTTGACGCCGTTCCCTGTGGTCAGCACCATCATGGTGGAAGGGCCGTAGAGCGCGTACCCGGCCGCGACCTGCTGGGTGCCGGCTTGCAGAAAATCACGCTCCGTCGGGGCTTCGGCACCGCCCGGGCAGCGCAGGATCGAGAAGATGGTCCCCACTGAGACATTGACGTCGATGTTCGATGAGCCGTCCAACGGGTCGAAGGTGAGCAGGTACTTTCCGCGCGGGTACCTGGCCGGAATGTCGTAGATGGTATCCATCTCCTCCGACGCCATGGCCGCGATATGACCCGCCCACTCGTTCGATTGAATGAAGACCTCGTTGGACAGGACGTCGAGCTTCTTCTGCGTCTCCCCCTGCACGTTCTCACTCTCGGCACTCCCGAGGACTCCGACCAAGGCGCCATGGTTGACCATGTTGCTGATGACCTTGCAGGCCGTGACGATGTCATTGAGCAGGGCGGTGAACTCGCCTGTGGCGCCCGCCACATGGCGTTGCTCCTCGATGATGAACTGGGTGATGGTCGTGCCGTTGTGCATGTGCTTCCTCGTTGATCGGTATCGTGAACGCCTGCGTCGTCCGGCAGTATAGGGTTTTCGGGCGATGCCATAAACCTAAAGGGCTTGCTCGCTCCTCGAGACCCTTGGCCAACAGGCTTCTGCCGCCGGCCCGGTCCAGGTTGCAGAAACCGGTCGTCCGGGAGATGATCGGGGCTCGTCCGGGCGAGCCGCACCAGTGGTCTTCAGGCGAGGACTCTGTGCCCGATCCGGATCTCCCGACCCAGTCTTTCGAACACGTGCCGCCAACCGAGATTCAGCTCACAGAGGGACACGCCGTCACGCGCCTGAAGGCCCATCTGACCGCGGGCTATCGGGCGCGTATCGCGGGCGAGTCGACCCAGGCGGAGCGATCTGCGCGCTGGCTGGATCTCCCGGACGACCTCCCGGTCTCACTCGCGAATGCCCTGAGGGCGCGGGGTCGCGCCCGCCTCTACAGCCATCAACGCGAGGCCTGGGAGCTGGCCCGTGCCAACCGGCACCTGGTGGTGGCCACACCGACGGCCTCCGGCAAGACGCTCTGCTACAACCTGCCGGTGCTCGACGCCGTCCTCTCGCGGGGGGGGAAGGCCCTCTATCTCTTTCCGACCAAGGCACTGGCACAGGATCAGGCCGCTGAGCTGATGGAGCTGAGCCATGCCGTCCAGGCGGCCGGGGGGTCGGGGGTGAAGGCCTTCACCTTCGACGGCGATACGCCGGGCGATGCGCGCAAGGCGGTGCGCACGCGCGGCGATGTCGTGCTCAGCAATCCGGACATGCTGCATCAGGCGATCCTCCCGCATCACACCAAATGGGCGCAGTTTTTCGAGGGACTCGCCTATATCGTGGTGGATGAGCTCCATACGTATCGGGGGGTGTTCGGCTCGCACGTGGCCAATGTCTTTCGGCGGCTGCGGCGCGTCTGCCGCTTCTACGGAGTCGAGCCGACCTTTCTCTTCGCCTCCGCCACGATCGCCAACCCGGGCGAGCTGGCCGAGCGTCTCTGCGGCGGGCCGGTGGCCGTGATCGCCGAGTCCGGCGCGCCCCAGGGGGAGCGTCATCTCCTGCTTTGGAATCCCCCGGTCATCAACCCGGACCTCGGGATCCGCGCCTCGGCGCGCTCCCAGACCACGCGGATCGCGCGCACGGCGGCCAAGCTGGGGCTTAAGAGTATCGTGTTCGCCCGCTCGCGCCTCATGGTCGAGGTCATCACCAAGTATCTGAAGGATGTCTTCGACCGTGACCCGCGCAAGCCGCCGCGCGTGTTGGCCTATCGGGGCGGCTATCTGCCGAGCGAACGGCGCCGCGCCGAGCAGACGATGCGCGCGGGGGCCGTGGATCTGGTGGTGACCACCTCGGCCCTGGAGCTGGGGGTCGACATCGGATCGCTGGATGTGGCCGTCCTGAACGGCTACCCGGGCACCGTGGCCGCGACCTGGCAGCGTCTCGGACGCGCCGGGCGCCGGCTCAGACCGAGCCTGGGTGTCCTGATCGCGACCAGCGATCCGCTCGATCAATACATGGTGCGCCATCCCGAGTTCTTCCTTGGTGCCTCACCCGAGCATGCGCGCATCCATCCGGATCAGCTGCTGATCCTGATGGATCACGTTCGATGTGCGGCCTTCGAGCTGCCCTTCCGCGACGGCGAGACCTTCGGCGCGGAGGATGTGGACGAGATGCTGAGCTATCTGCGCGACGAGGGTCTCTTGCAGCACCAGGGCGATCGCTGGTTCTGGGTGGCGGACAGCTATCCAGCCAATGCGGTCTCGCTGCGCTCGGTGGCCGAGGGCAATTTCGTCGTCATCGACACCACCGGCGGTGCCCAGACCGTCATCGCCGAGGTCGACTACAGCAGCGCGCCCGGGACCCTCTACGAAGGGGCCATCTACATGATCCAGTCACAGCCCTATCAGGTCGAGCGCCTGGACTGGGCTGGGCGCAAGGCGTTCGTGACGCGCACCCGGGCGGACTACTACACCGATGCGATCGACTATACCCGCCTCAAGATCCTCGCGCGTTTCGATGGCCGCACCCAGGGGCGCGGCGCGACGGCCCAGGGCGAGGTCCATCTGGTCCGACGCTATCCGGGCTACAAGAAGATCCGCTACTACAGTCACGACAACATCGGTTACGGAGACATCGACCTGCCGGACCAGGAGATGCACACCACGGCGGTTTGGTGGCAGGTCGAGTCCACGGCCCTGGAGTCGGTACTCCCGGATCGCCAGAAGGCGATCGATGGGTTTCTCGGGGCCGCCTATGCGTTGCACCATGTCGCCGCCCTGCGGGCGATGGCCGAGATCCACGACCTGGGCCGCTCGGTCGGCGACGGACAGGGAACCTGGTTCGCGGTGGTCGGCGCGGAGGGACGGGGACAGATTCGCGGCCTGGACAATGCGCCCCTGGATGCTCCGCCCGGTCAGCGGTTTGAGCCGACGCTCTTCCTCTACGACAACTATCCGGGTGGCGTCGGTCTCTCGGACCCACTCTACGACGATGCCCCGCGTCTGGTTGCCGATGCGCGGGACCTGGTTGCCGGTTGCGGTTGCACGGCCGGCTGTCCGGCCTGTGTCGGGCCCGTGCTGCGGGCCGACGAGGAGCTTGCGATCACGCCTCGGCAAGCGGCGCTGAAGGTGCTGGAGCTCTTGTGCGGGGCCGCGCCTGATGCGAACGGTGCCGGACGGTCGGGTTAGGCAAACGCTGACGTATTCAGCGGTTCCCGTCCGAGGCGGGAGGTCCCGGCCCGTTCAGGCGCCTCAGTGCCCGACAATGGCGCCTGCCGAGCGTCGCCCCGCTCGGCAGGCGAGCTGATGATGGCCAGGATGAAGCTGAGAGACCGTCTGCAGCGACTGCGCGGGTCAGGTCCGGGCCCGAGGGAGGCGGAGGGCGGGGACATCGCGCTGGCAGATCGCCCTTCGCTCGCCGAGCGACTCCGTCGGGCCTCGATCGGTCGCGGTCGGACCGCCCTTGCGCAGGAGCCCCGATCCGCCGTCCTCGCCGAGGCGGTCGGCGCTATCGAGATCGCGCCCGGCGTCCTCTGTCTTGAGCGCTGGCTGGCCGAACGACAGCGGCACGGCGAGGTGTCGATTGGCGCCCCGGCGCCCGCGCGCGGGCGCCTCATCGATCCGGGGTGGATCAATTCCCCTTGCCGCCACGAGCCGGGCGTTGAATCGGGCCGGGCGCCGCGGCCGATCGCGGTGGATGCGGATCTCGTCTGTCTGGACACCGAGACCAGCGGGCTGGCGGGCGGCACCGGGACCTGGGCCTTTGTGACCGGATTCCTGCGCGGGGCCGGTGGGGGCTGGCGGTTGCGTCAATACCTGCTGACCCGCCTCGATGCCGAATCGGCGTATCTGGCGACGATCGCAAGCGAGCTCGAGGGTGCCGCACTCCTGGTCAGCTATAACGGCCTGTCCTTCGACATCCCCCTGCTGGCCACACGCTTCCGTCTGGCCGGGCAGGCGGATCCGCTGCCTGCGCTGCCGCATCTGGATCTCCTGCGACCGGTGCGACGCGCCTACGGTCGCGTCTGGCCAGACTGCCGTCTCGCCAGCGTCGAGCGACGCCTCCTTGGTTTCCAGCGTCGCGACGACCTCCCCGGATCCGAGGCGCCCGCGGCCTGGCTCGCCTGGTTGCGTGGGGGTGCCGTGGCGCCGTTGAATGGTGTGCTGCGTCACAACCGTTGGGACCTGCTCTCGCTGGCGGCCCTCGTCCCGCGTCTGGCCGAGGTCTTCGGCGACCCAGCTGGCTTCGACGCGGACGTCCGCGCGGTGGCCGCTTATCACAAGGCACAGGGCCGATCGGAGCAGGCGCTACGCCTGCTCCATGCAGAGCGTCAACGCCTGGATCCGGCCGGTCTGCTGGACCTGGCGCGGCTCCATCGCCGACGCGGCGACTGGGATCAGGCCCGAGCGATCTGGGAGCAGCTCACCGCCGCGGGCGATGCCGAGGCGCGCGCCGAGCTGGCCAAGTATCACGAGCACCGCACCGGCGATTTGCAGCGGGCCTTGGCGTTCGCCGTCGATCTGCCGCCGGGGCCGCTCAAGGAGCGGCGCTGTGCGCGTCTGAGCGCGAAACTGCTCAAGCGCGACAGGCTCCCAGGCGCTGCTTGAAACCGTTCGGCCAGCCGATCGCATCCCGCGGGTGGCTCTGCATTAACCGCCGCGCTTCTCTTCCACGACGTCTTATTCGGCCTGCTGCATGCCCCGGATCGAATCCCAGACCAAGCGCTACCGCACCGGGGGTCTCGCTCTGTGGAATGTTGGGTTGTAGGTGCCGGCGGGGCAGGTGGTCGGCCTGATCAGGCCATGGGGGGCGGGAAGGTCGACGCTCATCCACTTGACCCGACGAGCGGGCGAGATCCGCTCCTCGTTCACTGACCTTCAGCCTGCGGGCGACGAGATCCAGGACCTCGGTCTCTGCTTTGCCCAGGTTGAGTGGGCCGAATGCGATGTCCTCGGCCACCGTCGGACAGAAGAGCTGGTCGTCGGGGTCCTGGAAGACCAGGCCGGCCGGCAATCGAAGGCGATGAAGGGCATGTCCGAGCGTGACCGGATCCAGGGCAGCAGGGTGAACGACCGTTGGGAAAGGTGAGCTCGCGATGGTCATTGACAGCCGCATCGACAGCCTGGCGCCGCGGCGGGGCCGTTTGAATCGCGACCGGGATCAGGCGCGGGACCTGCGTGCTCTGCTGGGAATGCGCGACGGTCCGCACCCCTTCGGATGCGGCGCCTTCGCTTTCCGAGCCAG
>NZ_JAJDNA010000106.1 GCF_022340925.1 Thiocapsa sp. | reverse complement strand
TCGACGGTTCTTGGGTTGGGTGATTTGGCTGGACCGAGCGCTCGAGTCTCACCCGGTGGCGCCGGGGCGGTGGCCCTGGGTGGTTAGCCGGTCTCCGGCCCACGTCTCCCGGCAGGAACAGGGCCGGCATCGCCGAGTGATCGAGGCTGACGGCCTCGTCGCTGGGTGTCCTCGGCATCCGCATTGGTGACCTCAAGGCGCGTGAGGCGCTCTTGCGCGGCCGTCGTGTGGGCTCACCGTTGATGACCCGCTGTTGGCGTCGCGCCGCGGAAAGCTTGAGCGACTTGGTCATTCAAGCGCCCCATTCATACGGCCGCCGGCCTTGCCCGCTCCTCGCGTCACGGCTATCCTGATCGTCCTTTTCCCCCCACGACCTCGCTGGAAGCCGCGTCGGCTCTCCGAGGTGCCTTTGATGCCCCGACTGTACTCCAATGCCTTCCCATAACATCCCCGCTCCGATGAAGTCTGACCAGGCACCCGAAATCCAGAAGACAGCTGCTGCGCGTACCGCGATCGTCGTATTGGGTATGCACCGAAGCGGTACCTCCGCCTTAACCAGGGTGCTCAGTCTGCTCGGTGCGGATCTGCCGTCCAATCTGATGGCGCCAGCAGAGCTGGACAATCCAACCGGCTTCTGGGAGTCGCTCGACGTCTATCGACTGAACGAGGAGATCCTCCAGTCCGCTGGATCCAGTTGGGACGATTGGGGGCAGGTCAACCCAGATTGGTTTCGGTCAGCGAAACTGGGTGACTTCAGGGAACGTGCGCTCCAGATGATCGAGCGGGAGTTCGCCTCGAGCCCGCTTTTCGTGCTGAAGGATCCGCGTATCTGCCGCCTGCTTCCGTTTTGGTTGGATGCCCTGCAAGACGCCAGCGTCGAGCCGAGATGTATCTTGATCGTGAGAAACCCCCTGGAAGTCGCTAGCTCGCTAAAGAGGCGAAACGATTTCATTCCTCCGAAATCGCATATGCTGTGGCTTCGCCATGTGCTCGATGCAGAAGAGGGGACGCGCGGACTTCCGAGGTCTTTTGTGACCTACGAGCAGTTGTTGTCTGATTGGCGCGCAGTGGTCACGAAGATCTCGCTCAACCTGGACATCGCTTGGCCGCGACGTTCCGCAACCTCGGAAGTGGAAATCGATACGCTGCTGCGAGATTCACTTCGGCACCACACCGCTTCGCCCTCGGACCTTAAGCTTCACCCAGATGTCGTAGAATGGGTGAAGGAGGCCTATTCGGCACTGTCAGCGTTGGCTGAAGGAGAATCGGACAGTCGGGATGGCTTGGCGGTGCTGGCCACTGTCCGGGAAGCGTTTGATCGCGCTTGCCAGGCGCTGCGGGTTGTCGTGCGAGAAACCGAGCTCAAGCTTGAGCACACCCAGCAACAGCAAGAGGCGAGCGCCCGGTCCATCGCCGAGCAAACAGCACGGATCGAAGAGCTGAGCCTGGCGTTAGAGCGGCGCGATGCCGAAGTCGCCGAGCAAGCCGAGAGGATTGAGGAGCTCACTCGCAGGGTTCAGGGGCGCGATGCCGAAGTCACCGAGCAAGCCGGGAGGATTGAGGAGCTCACTCGCAGGGTTCAGGGGCGCGATGCCGAAGTCACCGAGCAAGCCGGGAGGATTGAGGAGCTCACTCGCAGGGCGCAGGGGCGCGAGTCCGAAGTCACCGAGCTTTCGGTCGCTTTAACCGCCCGGGATGCGCAACTGCAGGAGACCGAAAACCGCATCTCCGACCTGTCTCGGCGCCTGGAGAAACGGGAGGGCACGCTGACCGAGCAACGCTCTGCGGTTGAAGGTCTCCGAGCCAAAATCGACTCGCTCGAATCCTCTTTGGCGGAAACCACCGAAGCCCTCGCCCGGGAAGGCGAAAGGGCTAGCCGCTTCCAAAATGAACGAAATCAACTTCTCTTCGACCTCAATGCGCGTCAGAGCCGCAATACATGGCTGATTGCCAAGAGGCTCGACAGTATCGAGCGTCGCTGGCCAAGCGCCGTCCGTGCCGCTGCCGCCCTCCCTAAGTGGCTCTGGTGGACAGCCGGTCTGAAGCTGCCACACCGATTGCGCAACCGACGAGACGCCCGAGCCATCATGCGATCCGGCCTGTTCGATGAGGGCTGGTACGTCGACCGCAACCCTGATGTCGTGACCAGCGGCTACCGCCCGCTGATGCATTGGATGCTGATCGGCTGGAAAGAAGGTCGGGATCCTAATCCCGCGTTCGACACCAATTGGTATCTTCAACAGTATCCGGACGTCGAAGAATCCGGTCTTAACCCGTTGGT
This sequence comes from Thiocapsa sp., assembly GCF_022340925.1. Lineage (GTDB taxonomy): Bacteria > Pseudomonadota > Gammaproteobacteria > Chromatiales > Chromatiaceae > Thiocapsa. The sequence goes on along the minus strand of NZ_JAJDNA010000106.1, from coordinate 18,796 downwards.
TCATTATATCGTCAGAGGAGCTTCCGCCGGCTACGACCCAAGCCCGCGATTCAATACGCTGGCGTATCTCGCAGAGCACCGCGATATTGTCGAATCGGGAGAAAACCCGTTGGCACATAGCTTGGTCAGGGCCGCGTCGGCTGACGTCGAGGAGGCAGCGTCGATCGGCGGGAGCGCTGGTGTGCCGATCATACCGAGGAGCCTTCAGGAACTGGCAGATCTGATTTCTTTTCCGGTCTCCCCCTCTCCTTATGTGTCGATCATTATACCCGTTCATAACCACATCGACCTCACGCTGCAATGCTTGAAGTCTATCCAAGACTGTGGGGCGAATCACAGTTATGAGGTCCTCGTAGTCGATGACTGTTCGACCGATGATACCTTGGTTTTGCTCGAACGAATCGACGGGCTCCGACCGATCAGCAACGATCGAAATCTCGGCTTCACGCTGAGTTGCAACCGCGGGGCCGCTTCAGCCATGGGAACACACCTGGTGTTTCTGAACAACGATACCGTCGTTAACGACGGTTGGCTGGACGCCCTGGTGGGAACGATTACTTCTCAGCCGAGGGCGGGGATGGTCGGCGCTAAGCTCGTTTACCCGAACGGGCGATTGCAGGAGGCAGGTGGACTTGTTTGGCGCGATGGTTCCGCGCGCAACGTCGGCCGTGACGACAATCCCAACAAGCCGGACTACTGCTATCTGCGAGAGGTCGATTACTGCTCCGCCGCTTGCATATTGATTCCGAGAAACCTCTTTGAAAGGGTCGGTGGATTTGATGAGCGCTACGCCCCGGCGTACTACGAAGACACCGATCTGGCGTTTAAAGTGAGGGACGCGGGTTTGCGCGTTCTGTTTCAACCTCTGGCTCTCATTACTCATCACGAGGGGGGCACTGCCGGGTTGGATGTCTCAAAGGGTGTGAAGCGTTCGCAGGTAACGAACCAGAAGAAGTTCTGGGACCGCTGGGCGGGGGTGCTTGAAAGTCATGGAGAGCCGACTCCGGATGTTGGGCTTGTCAAAGATCGTTGGGTAGCCGCGCGGGCACTGGTGGTTGATGTGTGGCCGACGCCGGATCGCGATTCCGGGTCCATCGACACTGTGAACCTTCTAAAAGCACTCTTGGCCTTCAATTACAAGGTCACCTTTTTTCCGGCAAATACGCTTGACCACTTCGGTCACTACACGACAGATTTGCAACGGATCGGCGTCGAGTGCATTTTCGCGCCTTTTGTCAATAGCATAGACCAGTTTCTCGACGCGGCTGGTGAGCACATCGATGTCGTCTTTCTTCGGCGTGTGGCATTTGGCGGTAGGCATATGGAGGTCGCCAGATGGAAATGCCCTCAGGCAAAAATCATTTTTGATACCGTCGATCTTCATTATCTTCGCGAAGAGCGTCAGGCGCAGCTGGAGCAGTCTTGGGAGCTGAAACTCGCGGCAGCCGCTACGAAAGCGTTGGAATTGGAATACGTGAAGAAGAGTGACGGCACGATTGTCGTTAGTGAATATGAAAAGAAGGAGTTAGAAAAAGAGCGTCCCGAGGCCCGGATATGGTGGATGCCATTTTCCAGAGATATTCCCGGGCGTTCGGCTCCGTTTGGGGAGAGGGCCGACATCATGTTCGTGGGTGGGTTCCTCCACCAACCGAACGTGGATGCGGTGGACTATTTCCTGAGCACCATCTGGCCAATGGTGACGTCCAGACTCCCGGGTGTCCGCTTTCTGATCGTCGGGAGCGATATGCCGGTGGCGTTCCATCGATGGGCCTCGCCGACGGTTGTGCCAGTCGGGCACGTTCGGTCCCTGGACCGATACCTGAACCGATGCCGCATGACGGTGGCGCCGCTCCGGTTTGGTGCGGGGACAAAGGGCAAGGTCGTCACCAGCATGTCCTGTGGCGTGCCGGTCGTTGCGACGCCATTGGCTGTCGAGGGGATGAGTTGCCAGGCTGGAGAGCACGTCTTGATCGGGGAGAAGCCGGAGGAGTTTGCGGACGCGATTGCGGCTCTTTACTCCGATGAGGGGCTATGGACGCATCTGTCTGACAATGGCCTTTCACTGGTCCGTTCAATGTACTCGCACGAAGCGGGTCACAGACGGCTGAGCGAGTTGCTTGGGCATTACGGTTTGCACGCGGCCCCGGCATTTGACGTTGCACACGCGGGTTCCCGCGGTGCCGGCGAGTATGTCTACGAAGAGGCCCCCTGCGCTTTCGCGCCCAACGATTCGGTGCGAACGGGCGCCAAGTCGGATGTTCGGGTGGTCGCGTTTTATCTGCCTCAGTTCCATCCGATCCCGGAGAATGATTTGTGGTGGGGTAAAGGTTTCACGGAGTGGACGAACGTCACGAGAGCCCGGCCGCTCTTCCCGGGGCATTATCAGCCGCATTTGCCCGGAGAGCTTGGCTTTTACGACTTGCGTGTTCCGGAGGTGCGGGAGGCACAGGCATCGCTCGCTCGGGAATACGGGGTCCACGGGTTTTGTTACTATCATTACTGGTTCTCCGGTAAGCGCCTTCTCGAGAGGCCTTTCAATGAGGTCTTGCGTTCTGGGCAACCTGACCTTCCGTTCTGCCTATGTTGGGCCAACGAGAATTGGACGCGGCGATGGGACGGTCGGGACAATCAAGTCCTCATGGAACAGGTTCATACCACGGCCAACGACCGCCGCTTCATCCAGGAATTGCTTCCGGCGCTCGGCGACGAGCGTTATATCCGAATCGACGGCAAGCCGTTATTGCTTGTATACCGCACGGAATTACTTCCTGATCCGAAACGGACATCTGATATCTGGAGAGAGGAGTGCGTTCGCAGCGGTATTGGGGATTTGTATCTATGTCGAGCGGAGTCGTTTACGGTTTCCGACCCAGCGGACTGCGGTTTCGACGCTGCTTATGAGTTTCCGCCGCTGAACGTGAGCGTCCCTGAGTTACATCTCGGATCGTTATTTGTCAAGGGAGGCGGTCGGGGGCACTCATCAGAATCCCGATTCGACGGGAAGCTGTTTCCGTACGACGAGCTGGTACGGCATATGTGCGATAGGAGCTCGCCGCAGTACAAAAGGTTCCGAGGGGTCATGGTCGCGTGGGACAACACGCCTAGACGGAGTCAGGACGGATATGTCTGGCTACGCAGCACCCCGGCTTTGTTTCAGCGGTGGCTCAGCACGGTGATTGGTCTGACTCGGGAGCAATTCCTAGGCGAAGAGAGAATCGTCTTTGTCAACGCTTGGAACGAATGGGCGGAGGGCTGCCATCTGGAGCCTGATCAGCGTAACGGCCGCTTGTACTTGGAGGCGGTCCGGCACGCCCTTTCGGAAGGGGCCGGTCAGCCGCGACTTGCTTCAGGCAAAGCCGTTTAGCGGCGGCGAGGATGGCTTCGCCCTGCCGCAGTGGCGGGCGGAGGAGGAACAATCGACGCCGTGTGGCATTCTCTGCTTGTGAAGCGCCCATTGACGCTTCGAAGATCACAGGACAAAGCACGTAGTGACGTTCTGGCGACGGGCAACCAAGCAATGACTGAGATTGTGCATCATCACATCTTCAAGAATGCAGGGACGACGGTCGAGTGGGTATTGCAGAGGAATTTTCCGGGGCAAGTCCTTCATATCGAAGGGGACCAACCAGGCGCGCGATTGATGCCCGAGCGCGTCAAAAGCGTTGCGGATGGTTTTTCCGAACACAAGGCCATCTCATCGCACACGTTTCCGCTAACAGATGCCCAATCGGCTTGGGCGAGCGTTCATCTCGTCGTCCTTAGAGACCCGATAGAACGCTATTATTCGATGTATCGATACGAGCGCAGCCGCGAGACGCCGCGGCCGGCGAACATCGCGGCAAGGCAAAAGGACTTCGGCGAGTATTGTAAATGGTGGCTTTCCAACGCGCCTGGCATCTGGATCGATTGGCAAACACGGTGCTGCACACCCCAGTCGAAGCGTGCGTCTACGCCTCTGGCTGGTGCGCCTCCGAAATGGGTCGCGGATCTCTCGGCGGCGCTGGAGGCAGTGAGCAACACGGCATATGCGATGACCGTTGATCGGTTCGATGAGGGGCTGGTGGTTCTGGAAGATCGCCTGCACCAGTCGGGGATTCACTTCGATGCGAGTTACATCAGGCAAAACGTGTCTCCTCGGGAGAGCGACGGGGGGCGGGAGGAGCTCTTGAGTGAAGCGTTTCGTGCGGAGTTAGTTGCAGCTAACGCAGGCGACTATGCATTGATCCAGCGCGTTCGCGATCTGGTCGATGATCGCTACCGAGAGCTCGATCCTTCGGGCGAGCGGTTGGCAGAGTTCAGGCGCCGGTGTGCTGCGCTCGCGGGAAACTGTGACGCTCTCCAGGTCCGCGTGCCAGGGCAGTCAGATTGGATTGTGATTGCGGATTCGGGGCCATGAACGAGGCGCGATCCCTTTGCCCTGGTCATCTTTGCCTCGCACGTGACCAAGGAGAGCGATCCTGATCGAATGGTTTGCGCCGCGCAGTCGCGCGCCTCATAGCCCGAGGCGATGGTCTGCGCGACGTCGGGTGAGATGAGCTTAAGGCACTTGGTGCCGTCGTATCATGCACGGGAGATTGGTGACCGCGGACTCAAGAGCAGGGTTCGTCTGGTCGAGGTCAGAGGTCCGGCTGGTTGCCGGCGGGCGCCGGGCTTGGTGCGCCTGTGCCCCCCGCTGTGTGCGTACCGACGCGGTCGGATGCCGCGCCGCTGCTCGAGAACAGATGCAATGCGCAGGATTGTAGTGGGGACGCCAACCGATGACCTCTGACTCCAAGAAGCCCCGCTCGCCGCTCGCTCAGCAGCTTCGTCATGGGATGAAATGGGAGCAGATTCATAAGGCATTTTTCGACATCCTGCAGGGTTGGCGGCGCAGAGAGCTCTGGGGGACGCTCGGTTTGCACGACGTGCGTCAGCGCTATCGCCGTTCGACCTTGGGTCCGTTCTGGATCACCATCTCCATGGGCGTCATGGTATTCGCTCTCGGTCTCCTCTATGGCAAGATCTTTGGCCAGGACCTGCATGAGTATTTGCCGTTCCTCGCAGCGGGCTTCGTTGTCTGGGGCCTGATCTCGGCCATGATCCTCGGTGGATGTAATGCTTTCATCGCGGCCGAGGGGATGATTCGCCAGCTCAATGCGCCGGTTTCGATCTATGCCTATCGGGAGGTTTGGTCCTCCCTCATTGCCTTTGCCCACAATATTTGGATCTTTCTGGCGGTAGCCTGGTGGTACGACGTCGATTTGGGCTGGAATTCGATTTGGGTGGTCCCGGCGCTGTTCATGCTTCTCGTCAACGGATTCTGGATTGCGCTCTTCTTCGGACTCCTGAGTGCACGTTTTCGCGATGTGCCGCTCATCATCGCAAGCATCGTTCAGGTCCTCTTTTTCCTCACGCCCGTTATCTGGCGGCCTGACATGTTGCCCGACCGTGCCTTGTTTCTGGACCTCAATCCCTTCTATCACATGGTAGAGATCCTCCGCGCGCCGATGTTGGGCCATGTCCCAGATTTGGAGAACTGGGTGGCCGTCCTGCTCATCACGGTATTCGGCTGGGCGATCACGCTCTTTTTCTACTCCGCCTACCGCTGGCGGATCGCCTACTGGGTTTGAGGGCAGAGACGATGGCATCGATCACACTCGAGAAGGTGTCTGTGTCTTTTCCGGTCTACAGCGCGGCGACGCGTTCGATCAAGAATCGCCTGATCCAGAGTGCGACGGGCGGGCAGATCCGTTCCGAATCCGGATCCAACAAGATCTCCGTCGTGCAGGCTTTGCAGGATGTCGATTTGACGCTTCGCAGCGGGGATCGAATCGGTTTGGTGGGGCACAATGGCGCGGGTAAAACCACGCTGCTACGCGTTCTAGCCCGGATCTACGAGCCGAATGAGGGAAAGGTGTTGGTCGAGGGCTCGACCGTGCCCTTATTCGATATCAGCTTGGGGATGGATCCGGAGAGCACCGGCTACGAGAATATTATCCTGCGTGGGCTCTACCTGGGGTTGAGCCGCGCCCAAATCCGTGCACGTCTCGATGAAATTGCGGAATTCACGGAGCTCGGCGACTTCCTAAACCTGCCGATTCGCACCTATTCGGCCGGTATGCGCATGCGGTTGGCCTTCGCGGTGTCGACAGCCGTCGCACCTGAGATCCTCTTGCTCGATGAAGGGATCGGTGCCGGGGACGCGGCGTTTTTGCAGAAGGCGAGCGAGCGCTTGAAGCTCTTCACGGAACAGGTCTCCATCATCGTGCTGTCGTCCCATTCCGAGGCGCTGATCTCCCGGATGTGCACCAAGGCGTTGTTGATGGAGCATGGCCGGGTGATCGGCGCCGGTACGACCAAGGACGTGCTGACTCAGTACCGGAGGATGCGCGACAGCCTGACGAATCCGGTGGGGCCTCAGGCTTCGCCTGCATCCTCTGGGGGCCGGAAGAAAGGGGCTGCGCATTCTTCGGCCACGCCCCTGCCCGGGGATAATGCCGAGGCAAAGCCGGACTGGGCGGTTCAGACCGCCCAACTAGTGAGAGCTGGCCGCTGGGAGGATGTCGACCTGAATCGTCTATTGGCGGAGGCTGAGTCCCTCGGACATCAGGACTCGTCCTCCATCGAGGATCAGCTGACCCTGCTCTTACTGCGGTTGCTCAAATGGCAGTATCGACCTCGGGAGAGGTCGGAGCGTTGGCGGGACCTCATCGATGAGGGGAGGATTCAGATCGAGCGTGCGGTTGGCATTGCACCTGGTTTAGCCGAGGCGGCTGAATCGCATCTGGAAGGTGTTTACCACAAGGCCCGATACGCTGCCGCGCGTCATACCGGGCTGCCGTTATCGGCATTCCCAGCAGAGTGTCCGGTACCCCTGTCGAGGGTGCTCGACCGGGCCTGGCTGCCCAGTGAAGCCGGCTCCTAGGCCTGCCGCCCGGCGAAGTAGAAGAGCAGCGCCCCTGCCAAGTAGCAGCCCACCACCAAGGCGGCCCCGGTTGTGGCCGGTAGCCAAGGACCGGGGCCCAGCAGAAGGATCAGTGTGCCACAGACGACCACGGTAGCGCCGCCGAGGGCGCGGACCGACTGGCATACGCTGGCGACTGGCACCTGGGAACGGGCCCGGCCACTGGATCGCATGGATTCGGCCTCGGCGGCGCGCAGACGTTTGTCGTAGGTGCTGAGGATCCGGTAGGCCATCAGCGGGATCTCGGGCGTCTGGTCGGCGACCGAGACGACGTTCTTCCGCGTCCGCTGGAGAAGCCCTAGGATGCCGACCTGCTCCTTCATCCACCGCTCCATGTAGGGCTTTGCCGTGGTCCAGAGATCCAGCTCCGGGTAGAGCTGACGGCCGAGTCCTTCGATATTGAGCAGGGTCTTCTCGAGCAACACCAATTGGGGTTGAATCTCCATCTCGAACCGGCGCGCGGTCTGGAAGAGGCGCACCAGGAAGTGACCGAACGAGATCTCGGCCAGGGGTTTCTCAAAGATCGGTTCGCTGACGGTCCGGATGGCCGACTCGAACTCGTCGACACGGGTGCCCGGCGGCACCCAGCCCGATTCGACGTGCAGCTCGGCGACCCGCCGGTAGTCGCGCTCGAAGAAGGCGAGCAGGTTCTCGGCGAGATAGCGCTGATCTTCGGTGGTCAGGGTGCCGACGATGCCGAAGTCGATCGAGATGTAGCGGCCAGAGGGCTCCACGAAGATGTTCCCGGGGTGCATGTCGGCATGGAAGAAGTTATCGCGGAACACCTGGGTGAAGAAGATCTCGACCCCGCGCTCGCCGAGCTGTTTCATGCTGACGCCTTGGGCCTTGAGGCGCCCGACCTCACTCACCGGTGTGCCATAGATGCGCTCCATGACCATGATGCCTGGTCGGGTCCAGTCCCAGTAGACCTCGGGGACATAGAGCATCTCGCTGTGGATCCAGTTGCGACGCAGCAATGAGGCGTTGGCGGCCTCGCGCTGCAGGTCCAGCTCGTCATAGATGGTCTTCTCGTACTCGCGGACCACGTCGACGGGGCGGAGCCGGCGCCCGTCCTTCCAATAGCGCTCGGCCAGCTGGGCGATGGTGTACATCAGCCCGAGGTCCTGACGAATGGTCCGCTCGATGCCGGGACGCAGGACCTTGACCACCACCTCGGTGCCGTCCTTCAGCCGGCCGGTGTGTACCTGTGCGATCGAGGCCGAGGCGAGCGGGACGGGGTCGAACGCGTCGAGCACATCATCGACCGAGCGGCCCCAGGCCTTCTCGATGATCGCGCGTGCCTCGCCCCCGTCGAAGGGTGGCACCCGGTCCTGGAGCTTGGCCAGCTCGACGGCCAGGTCCTCCGGCAGCAGGTCGCGCCGGGTCGAGATGATCTGTCCGAACTTGACGAAGATGGGCCCGAGGTCCTCGAGCGCCAGGCGCACGCGCACGGGATAGGCGGGGAGATCGCGCCGGACCCAGTGCCAGGGTGTGATGTACATGACCCAGCGCAAGGGCCGAAAGAGATGGGTCGCGAGGATGACCTCGTCGAGTCCGTGACGCAGCAGGACCCAGTTGATGCGGAACAGCCGCAGGGCCTGACGGGGTCCGATCATGCCTCGCTGCCGGGCCCCGCAAGCCTTCGGGCGAGCCGCTCGACGCGCGCCTCGGCACGCTCGACGTCATCGCGCAGGGTGTCGACCTGGGCCAGGAAGGCCTCGACCTCGTAACGGGTCGGCAGGAGTCTGGACTCTTCCTGGAGATACTCCTGGAGGTCCGCGGTCAGGGACTCGGACGTCCGCTCACCCCAGCGCGCGGCGGCCCGAACCCGGTTGCCGACCTGATGGGCGAAAGGGTCGCCGATGACCCGGGCGAGCTGCTCCTCCCAGTCGACCTCCAGCCCCGCCAGGGCGCGGCTGAACGCCTGGGCCAGGCTGGTGTCGCCCTCGATCTCGACCTCGCCGGTGATCACCTGCGTCTCCTTGCGCTCGGCCACGCCCATCCGGGCAAGTCCCAGCGGGGTGCCCCGGATCAGGCAATCCGGCTCGGCATCATATCCGCCGAACAGCTGCAGGCGCTCGCGACTCGGGATGACGGTCACGCGCGTCCCGAACCCCTTGATCTCGATTGCGATGATCCGACCGTCCAAGGCGCTGAAGCCGGCGGCGCCTTCCGGGTCGAGCTGAATGTAGCGATTCAGCGCCTGCTCGATCACGGCCAGCACTGCGTCCGGGATCTGGATGCCTTCGGTCACAGCTTGTAGCCTCGGTGAATCGCGACGATGCCGCCGCTGTGGTTGAAATACTCGCAGCGCTCGAACCCGGCCTCCTCCATCATCGCCCGCAGCGTCTCCTGGTCCGGGTGCATGCGGATGGACTCGGCGAGATAGCGATAGCTGTCGGGGTCGTTGACGACCAGGCGACCCAGCGCCGGGAGGACGGAGAACGAATAGAGGTCATAGGCCCGACTGAGTGGGCGACTGACCGGGTGAGAGAACTCGAGGATCAGCGCCCGCCCGCCCGGCCGCAGCACGCGCTGCATCTCCTCGAGCGCGGTTTGCTTGTCAGTGACGTTGCGGAGGCCGAAACCGATGGTGACGCAGTCGAACTGGTCGGATGGGAACGGCAGCCGCTCGGCGTTGATCAGGGCATAGTGCAGGTTGCCGACCCGCCCGCGGTTGATCATGCGCTCGCGCCCTTCGCGCAGCATGGAGGCGTTGATGTCGGACATGACCACCAGCCCCTGAGGTCCGACGATACCCGAGAAACGCTCGGCCAGGTCGCCCGTGCCGGAGGCGAGGTCCAGCACCCGCTGGCCGCGGCGCACGCCCGCCAACTGGATCGTATGGCGTTTCCAGAGTCGATGGATACCCAGCGACATCAGGTCATTCATGATGTCGTAACGGGATGCGACCGAGTCGAACACGGCGCGCACGCGCGTCGCCTTCTCTTCGACCGGAACCTGCTGATACCCGAAGTGCGTGGTCTTCTGGTCGGCCATGCTGCGTTCCCCGCGGCGGAATCGGCGGCTAGTTTACAACAAACCCGGTTCGGCGCTGCTGAGGGGGCTCGCCTGGATCAGGGTAGGCAGGGAGCCGTCGCGCGATGTCGCCGCTTAGGACGGTCGGGTCTTGCGCTTGTGACCGGCCTTCTCCAGCTCGTCCAGGTAAGCCTTCCAGAGGCCTTCCTGCTCGACGCCGAGCCTGTAGAGATACTCCCATGAATAGATGCCCGTGTTGTGCTGATCGTCGAAGTGGAGGCAGATGGCGTAATTGCCGACGGGCTCGATCTTGTCGATCCCGACGTCCTCCTTGCCGAGCTGGAGCACGCGCTGGCCCGGACCGTGGCCTTGGACCTCCGCCGAGGGCGAGTAGACTCGCAGGTACTCGCACGGCAGGCTGAAGTGGGAGCCGTCGTCAAAGGTGATCTCGAGGACGCGTGATTGCTGATGAAGGTTGAGCTCGGTGGGTGTCGGCATGGGTTTCTCCTGCGCCGGCAAGATTGCCGTGGGCGTTCTGTATCAGGTGGATCGGGTCAGGGGCGACGTTGACTCAAGTCGCGTACATACGAGACCTCGCGTCTGAGCAGACCCCCAGTCTCCTTGAGGAGACCGACCGCCCTGTGCTGAATGGGGGCTAAAGGATGTAACGCGAGAGGTCCTCATCCGCCGCGAGTCCGGAGAGGTTCTGATCGACATACGCGGCGTTGACGGTGACCGTCACGCGGTCCAGATCGGATGCGTTGTAGGAGACATCCTCCAACAGTCGCTCGAGAACCGTATGCAGCCGTCTTGCGCCGATGTTCTCGGTGCGTTCGTTGACCTGCCAGGCGATCTCGGCGAGTCGGCGGATACCGTCCTCGGTGAACTCGAGCCCGACGCCTTCTGTTGCCAACAGTGCCCGGTACTGATCGGTCAGGGAGGCGTCCGGCTCGGTGAGGATCCGCACGAAGTCCTCGGTCGTCAGGGCTTTGAGCTCGACACGGATCGGCAGCCGGCCCTGCAGCTCCGGGATGAGATCCGACGGTTTCGAGAGATGAAAGGCGCCGGAGGCGATGAAGAGGATATGATCGGTTCGCACCGAGCCGTGTTTGGTCGACACGGTGCTGCCCTCCACGAGCGGCAGCAGGTCGCGCTGCACGCCCTCGCGCGAGACGTCGGCCCCGGCCATCCCCTCGCCGCGCTTGGTGACCTTGTCGAGCTCGTCGAGGAAGACGATGCCGTTTTGCTCCACGTTTTCGATGGCGCGCAGCTTCAGCTCCTCATCGTTCACCCGCTTGGCCGCCTCCTCGTCCCGGAGGATCTGGCGCGCGTCGCGAATGCGCAGCTTGCGTCGCTTCATGCGACCCTGTCCCAGATTCTGAAAGAGTCCCTGCAGTTGGCTGGTCATCTCCTCCATCCCGGGTGGCGCCATGATCTCGACCCCCATCGGCGAGGCCGAGACCTGGATCTCGATCTCACGCTCATCGAGCTCGCCCACCCGTAACCGCTCACGGAACTTCTCGCGGGTCGCGGCTCCGGTGGTCGAGCGGCTCTCTTCCTCGAAGCTCGAAGGCGGCGGCAGGAGGGCATCGAGGATGCGCTCCTCGGCGGCGGCCTCGGCCTGTCCGGCGAGCTTGGCCATCTCCTGCTCGCGGGCCAGCTTCACGCCCACATCGGCGAGGTCGCGGATGATTGACTCGACATCCCGGCCGACGTAGCCGACCTCGGTGAACTTGGTCGCTTCCACCTTGATGAACGGGGCATTGGCCAGGCGCGCCAGACGGCGCGCGATCTCGGTCTTGCCGACACCCGTCGGGCCGATCATGAGGATGTTCTTGGGGGTGATCTCCGAGCGCATGGGCTCGGGGATCTGGGCGCGCCGCCAGCGATTCCGCAAGGCGATGGCCACGGCGCGTTTCGCCTCATCCTGGCCGACGATGTGTTTGTCGAGCTCCGCGACGATGCGTTGGGGGGTGATTTCCGACATCTGGATCTGTCCGTGGGATGGGCGCCCGGGGCGGGTCGCCGGATGGGGCGCCTCAGGGCGCCGAGTCCAGCTCTTCGAGCACGAGGTTGTGATTGGTGTAGATGCAAATGTCCGCCGCGATGTTCAAGCCCTTCTCGACGATCTCGCGGGCGCCGAGCTCGGTGTTCTCCAACAGTGCGCGGGCTGCCGCCTGCGCGAAGGCGCCGCCGGAGCCGATCGCCATGAGGTCGTCCTCCGGCTCCACGACGTCACCGGTCCCGGAGATGATCAGGGAGGCCCGCGCGTCGGCGATACAGAGCAGGGCCTCGAGGCGACGCAGCATGCGATCGGTCCGCCAGTCCTTCGCGAGCTCAACCGCCGCTCGGGTGAGGTGCCCCTGATGCTTCTCCAGCTTGCCCTCGAAGCGCTCGAAGAGGGTAAAGGCGTCGGCCGTCGCGCCGGCGAATCCGGCGATCACCTGGCCTTTGTAGAGGCGGCGCACCTTGCGCGCATTGCCCTTCATCACCGTCTGTCCGAGCGAGACCTGGCCGTCGCCCCCGATCACGACCTTGCCGCCCCGCCGAATCGAGAGGATCGTCGTGCCGCGAAAGGATTCCATCTTCACCCCGTTTTGCCGATCGGATGGCGCCATTCTAAGCGAACGGGATTGCTAACGACGCGCTTTCCGGCCCTGGTCGCCGGTCCAATCCCCCGCGACGCGACGGGGGGAGCGTGCACCCTGAGCGAATCGGCCGATAGCGAGGTCGCCCGGGCTGAACCTCACGCCTCACGTTTCCCACCCGGAGATCGATCAGACCACCCGCACCCTGATCCCGCGCCGACTCGCCGATTGTGACCCGGCCTCGTCGCTCGGTGCGCATGCCCCCCGGCCACTGCGTGCCGGCTCTGCCTCGGTCCTCCGAGTCGATGTCATGGGCGCGGGGTCGGTCCAGGCGCCATCCGGGAGGCGGGAGCCGGGTGGGCCGGACGCCGGTCGCGGCCGTTCCCCTCATTGGAGTCTCCGCCCTCGACCCGATATCGGCCGGAGTGCCCAGAGGGGTTGTCTGATCCAACTTGCGGAGGTGAAGCCATGGCGCAAGCCAAGCGGGTTCGTCGGGATGAGCAGATCATTGACGCGCTGTTCGCCAAGCTGAGACAGGCGGAGCACCAAACCGGTCCGCGCGATCAGACCGCCGAGGAGCAGATCGCCGCCGCCATCCAGAGACAGCCGGCGGCGCCCTATTATATGGCACAGGCCATCCTGGTCCAGGAAAGCGCGCTGGAGAAGCTTGGACAGCGGGTGCGGGAGCTGGAGCAGCAATTGGCCAACCCTCCGTCAGGCGGCGGGTTCCTCGACAGTCTCTTCGGCGCCTCCGCGGCGGGCGAAGCGTCGAGCCGGCCGCCGCAGTCGACCGGCCCAGCCATGACGAAGCCGAGAGGCCCGGCCGATCAAGCCGCCGGCGGTTTCCTGGGGTCGGCGCTCCAGACGGCGGTGGCCGTGGCGGGCGGCGTGATGATGGCCAATCTGCTGACCGGGCTGTTCGCCGACGAGGAGACCCAGGCGGCTGAGGCGCCGGCGGGGGATGCGGGCCTGGACGCCGAGCACGACGCCCAGATGATGGACGACGGCGACATGGGCGACTTCGACGGCTTCGACGACTTCTGAACCGGTCCTCTCGGGGCTCGCTAGACTCCCGCTCGAGGCGAAATCCGCTTAGCCGCCGGTGACGGGCGGGAAGAGGGCGATCTCGTCGCCGTCCCGAACCGGTGTCTCCGGGTGAGCGATCTGCTGGTTGACTGCCGTCAGGACAGGCTGTCGCCCACCTAATGCCGTGGCCCAGGGATCGCCGCGGGTGCGCAGGAGGGCCACCAGCTTCGCGATCGAGTCGACGCCCGAGGGCAGCTCCAGTCTCTCATGCGCGCGTCCGATGACTTCTCTGAGCCGGGCGAAATAGAGGATGTCGATCATGTCGGTGTCCGTTTTTGACGAGCCGCGGCCGCTGCGGATTCTCTTGCGGCCCAGGGTAGAGGGCCGCGATCAGCCCCGCTGCTGATCGTCGCCTTGTGCGCGGATCGATCAGGGTCTCAGGGCCTCAGGGTGACAGCAGCCCCTCGAAGGGGATGAAGTCGACCAGGTCGCCGCGCTGGATCACTTGGCGCTCGCGGATCTCGACCAAACCGTTCGCCCAGACGACCGATGAGAGGACGGCCGACGACCGGCTGGGGAAGACCAGGATCTCGGGGACTCCGTCTGGGGCGGTCTGGATCCGCGCCCGATGGAGCTCGCGCCGTCTGTCCGGCCGGGGCCAATCGAAGCCGGCCCGTGCTTTTACGGTGACCGGGCGGAGGTCACCGCCTACGCCTTGCCGCCGCAGGATCGCGGGAATGCCGAAGAGACAGAAGGTGACAAACAGTGAGACCGGGTTACCCGGTGTCCCAATGAAGGGCGTTGCGCCGATGCGGCCGAAGGCCAGGGGTTTGCCGGGACGGATCGCGATGTCCCAGAGCTCGAGTGTACCGACGCGCTCGAGCGCGGCCCTGACATGGTCCTCTTCGCCGACGGAGACCCCGCCGCTCCCGATGACCAGGTCGGCCTCGCGCGCGCCGCGGCTCAGCACTTGCTCGGTGGCGTCCAGGGTGTCTTCGACGATGCCCAGGTCGATGACCTCACAGCCGAGCCGCTGTATGAGTCCAAGCAACATGAATCGGTTGGAGTTGTAGATCTGCCCGGGTCCAAGCGGCTCTCCCGGCATCACCAGCTCGTCGCCGCTGGAGAAGACCGCCACACGCAGGCGCCGGAAGGCGCACAGCCGCGCAACACCGACCGATGCCGCGAGCCCGAGGTGTTGGGGGGCGAGACGGGTGCCGCGGCCGATGACCTCAGCGCCTGCGCGGATGTCCTCCCCCGCGCGGCGGATGTTCGTGCCCGGCTTGCAGTCAAGCGGAATCCGCACCCACTCGTGCGAGGCCTCACAAACCTCCTGGATCACGACGGTGTCGCCACCCGCCGGGACGGGTGCGCCGGTGAAGATCCGGGCAGCCGTGCCCGGCTCGAGGAAGCTCCCGGTCGCTCCGGCCGGGATCCGCTGGGCGACCCGCAGCCGCCCGCCGCGGCTCGAGAGGTCGGCATGCCGGACCGCGTAGCCATCCATGGCGCTGTTGTCCCAGGCCGGAACCTCGATGGCGCTGACCAGGGGCTCGGCCAGCACCCGCCCGAGTCCATCGGCGGTCGCCAGAGATTCGGTCTCGCCGATCGGCTCGACCCGCGCGAGCAGGCGCCCCAAGGCCTGCTCTTTGCTGAGCGCGGTCTGTGCCGTCCGGTCGGAGCCGCAGGCGTCGGTGATCGGCATGGGGTGTCTCAGCGCTCGAGCAGTCGCGGGATGAGCTGTGCAAAGTTGCAGGGCCGCGTACGGCTGTCCAGCTGATGCAAGAGGATTCGATCCCACCCGGTGCGGCAGGCTCCGCTGGAGCCCGGGAGGCAGAAGACGAAGGTTCCGTTTGCAAGCCCCCCGATCGCCCGCGACTGCAACGTGGAGGTGCCGATCTCTTCGAACGAGAGGCTTCGGAACAGTTCGCCGAATCCCTCGAGTGGCTTGTCGAGCAGCGGTGTGATTGCCTCCGGGGTGCTGTCTCGCCCGGTGACGCCGGTGCCGCCGGTGCTCAAGACGACCTGGACCTCGGGAGCGGCGATCCAGTTGGAGAAGGCCGCGCGCATCTGATAGACATCGTCCGGCACGATCCGTTTGGCGACGACGCGATGCCCGGCCGCTTCCGCGCGCTCGACGAGGAGTCGCCCTGCCGTGTCGTTCTCCTCCGTGCGGCTGTCCGATACCGTCAGGATGGCGATGCCGAGCGACAAGAAGCCCGAATCGCCGAGGTGCTCGCTCATGACGTTGCCCTCGTGCTCAAATCCACTTCGGGGCCAGGATGAGTGTCCAGATGACGACTGAAAAAATGATGCTGGAGAAGACCGCGGCGGAGGCGATGTCCTTGGCTCGCGCCGAGAGCTCGTTGCGCTCCATCCCCACGCGGTCGACGTTCGCCTCGATCGCCGAGTTCAAGAGCTCCACAATGGGGACCATGAGCAGACTGCCGACGAGCATCGCGCGCTCGACCGGGGTCTCGCCCAGCCACAGGCCCAGGGGGACCAGCGGGATCAGGAGAGAGACCTCTTGTCGAAAGGCCTCCTCCAGCTCGAAGCAGGCCTTGAACCCCTTCATCGAATAGCCGAAGGCATAGATCACCCGCCGCCAGCCGGTCGCGTTTTGATTAGCCATCGTGCTGCGGATCGCTTCCTTTGGGTCGCCAGACGAGGTCCAAGTGTCGCGCCGCGCGAACATCGTCGAGCCGACGCACGGGCGTAGTGTGGGGGGCGCCTTTCACCAGCTCGGGGTTGGTGCGCGCCTCCTCGCGGATGTCGATCATGGCGGCCACGAAGCCGTCGAGATCCTCTTTGCTCTCGCTCTCGGTCGGCTCGATCAGCAGGCACTCGGGGACCAGCAGCGGGAAATAGGTCGTGGGGGCGTGATAACCATAGTCCAGCAGGCGTTTGGCGAAGTCCATCGCGTTGACGCCCAGCTCCTTGGTCTCGCGCCTGAGCGTGATGATGAACTCGTGGCTGGCACGCCGCTGCGGGTAGGCGGCATCGAATCCGGCGG
The DNA here is from genome assembly GCF_022340925.1 of Thiocapsa sp. Taxonomy (GTDB): domain Bacteria; phylum Pseudomonadota; class Gammaproteobacteria; order Chromatiales; family Chromatiaceae; genus Thiocapsa. The sequence continues at coordinate 2,250 of NZ_JAJDNA010000106.1, read as the reverse complement.
CTGTGAGCCTTGCCAACAGATAGTTTGCGTTGAGGGTGGCGAACTCGGAGACCCGTGGCATGCCCTCGCGCCCCAGCAGCCGTGCGTAGACATAGGCTCTCAAGAGAATGCCCATGTTTCCTCCGAAGGCGGTGAGTCGTCCGATGCTCTCCGGACGTTCGCGCTCGTTGAGCCAGCGATAGTCGTCCCCGTCGAAGGCGACGATCGGGACCGGCAGGTAAGGCTCCAAGCGCTCGGAAACCCCCACCGGGCCGGCACCTGGCCCGCCGCCGCCATGGGGAGTGGAGAAGGTCTTGTGCAGGTTCATGTGGATGACATCAAACCCCATGTCACCGGGTCGGACCTTCCCCAGGATGGCGTTGAGATTGGCGCCGTCGTAATACAGCAGGCCCCCGGCGGCATGGACGCGCCGGGCGATTGCCTGGATGTTGCGGTCAAAGACGCCCACGGTGCTCGGGTTGGTCAGCATGATTCCAGCGGTTTGGGGACCGACGGCACCGCTCAGGGCGGCCATGTCGACGTCGCCATCCTCGCCGGTCGGGATCTCGCGGACCCTGAACCCGCACATCACGGCGGAGGCCGGATTGGTCCCGTGGGCCGCGTCCGGGACCAGGATCTCGGTTCGGGCCAGATCACCGCGGGCATGATGATAGGCACGGATCATCGCGACGCCGGCGAGCTCACCCTGGGCCCCGGCCGCCGGGGCAAGCGAGACCGCTTGCATTCCGGTCACCTCCTTGAGCATCTCCTGCAGCTCGTAGAGGCAAGCCAGGAAGCCCTGGCTGTGCGACTCGGGCGCGAAGGGATGGCGCGCCAGAAACCCGGGCAGCATGGCCAGGCTGTTGCAGGCCCTCGGGTTGTACTTCATCGTACAGGAGCCGAGCGGGTAGACATGGGTGTCGATCGAAAAGTTCTTCTGCGACAGCCGCGTGTAGTGCCGCACCGCTTGCAGCTCCGAGACCTCCGGCAATGCGGGGCGGGTGCGGCGAAGCAGAGCTGCAGGAAGGTCTGTCACCTCGGCTTTGTAGAGCGGTGCCTGCGCGGTAGCGCGACGCCCCGGTCTGGAACGGTCATGGATCAACATGATGGTCTGCTTCGGCGTGTTGACGAGAATTGCAGCCGCAAAGGCGCGCATGCCCGGATTGTGACGGGACGCTTTGCCAGATCACCCTACCGGTGAGGCGAGCGCCGTCCCGGATCATACCCAAGCCTTTGCGGGCTTCGCGGTCTGGAACCTAAGGCGGCTCAAGGAGCCTCTCGGACTTGAGGCCGATCGACTGCGCCGGCGGGAGAGCGGCCCATATCCGCCGGATTTCTCGTTACATAGACCCACTATGCGCCTCAAAACCGGTCGAATCTGCCCTCGCTCCCCCACTCGGCTCGCGACGATCGCGCAAGTCAGACAGGCTCCTAGAGAACCGCCAGCGCCGCGTCGTAGTCTGGCTCTTGGGTGATCTCGGGCACCAGCTGGGTGTAGAGAACCTTGTTGTCGGCGTCCAGCACCACCACGGCACGCGCGGTGATTCCGGCCAGTGGCCCGTCTTCGATCAGTACGCCATAGTCCTTTGCGAAGGTGCGAGAGCGCATCATGGAAAGTGGGATGACGTTGTCGACGCCTTCGGCGCCGCAAAAGCGACCCATCGCAAACGGCAGGTCGGCAGAGATCACCAGTGCGACGGCGTCTGCCTTGCCGCCCATCGAGGCGTTGAAGCGCTTGGTCGACGTTGCACAGACTGGTGTGTCCAGGCTGGGGACGATGTTGAGCAGCTTCTTCTTTCCGGCGAAATCGGCCAAGGACCTGTCCGCGAGGTCCTTGTCGACCAGCCTGAAATCAGGGGCGGTGGTTCCGACGGCGGGCAGATCGCCGGCGAGTCGAACGGGGTTGCCTTGCAGAGCGGTTTGAGCCATGAGCGTATCCCGATGGGTTGGGGTTGGACGACAAGAGTGGTCTCGGCCGAGCGTCTGGAACCTGAGTGGCACGGATGCCTAAATCTTGGGTTTCACCGGACACGGCGTCTATGCGCGCGCGGCGATGATCCGTGCGAGCTTCGTTGCGTAGGATTGCATCTCCTCTTCGGTCCGCAGCTCGGTTGCGCAGACCAAAAGGGCGGGGTCGAGCTCCGGATAGTCCCGGCCGAGATCGAATCCCCCGAGAACATTGTGGGCGGCCAGGGACCGGAGGACGTCCTGGGTGGCAGCTGGGAGCCGCAGGGCCTGCTCGTGAAAGACGGCTCGGTCGAAGAGCGGTTC
>NZ_JAJDNA010000101.1 GCF_022340925.1 Thiocapsa sp. | reverse complement strand
CGGAGCGAGGCCAGGGGGCAGGGCGCGGACGAGGCGCGTTTCCACGGCGGCCTGAAGTCCCCGGGTGCGTTCTGCCAACAGGGCGTTCGCCGCCGACTCGACGCCGGCGCGGATGCGGTCATAGAAGATCTTCGCCATCACCGCCTGGTCGAGGTCGTCCGCGTCGAAGACGAAATCCACCTGCTCCAGCTTCAGCGCCTGGCTGGCGGGGTCGAAGGCCGGGCGGCCCAGGATCGTCAGGCGCCCGGGGACGTCACCGGTGAGCCGCGCGTTGAGCACCAGGTCCTGATCTTGCGCCGCCAGGCTGATGCCGTCGATTCCGATCTGATGCCCTTGCACCTCCAGGGTCTGTCCCTGGGTCCGGGCGCTCAGGGCCGTGGCGAGGCGAGCGTAGTCCAGCTCCAGCCCGAGGCTGAAGCGCAGACCCGGCTGGGCCGGACGATAGGGGAACAATGGCGGGAGCGGCGTGGAGGCCGTCTTGGATGGGGGCTCAGAGGAGAGCGCGCCGCGAAAGGCCAGCCACACCGCCGTCTCGACCCGGTTGCCCGCGCCGTGCAACGGGGCGAGCGCAAGGCCGAGCGGCTGGACCTGCAGCCAGAGACCCGGAGTCAGCTCCACGGGCACTTGCAGGCCCTCCCACGTGCGTGCCGCTTCGGCACGGAGGCCCTGCAGCCGGGGGGCGAGGTCGCGCATCGCTTCCGCCAGGCTCTCCTGGATGCGGTCGGCGAATACGCGCCCGACGAGGGGTGAGACGTCGATCTCCGCAAGCGTAACCTCGCAGGGATCCAGGAACCGGGTCGGCAGCACCTGGAAGCGCGGGCGCAGCGACCAGTCGGGTGCCCACTCAAGCCGGGCGAGGACGCCGATCAGCGCTTGGCGAGGGGGCTTCTCGATCCCACACCCGGCGCTGAGCCCGAGTCTGCCGATCAGCTCCTTGCGCGCCTCGACCTGATAGCGAACATGGGCCTGGATCTGCAGCACGTCACCCTGCATGGCCAGGTGCAAGGGCCCCCGCCAGGCGCGGTAACGCGCATCAATGCCGTGCCACTGATGCCAGCCGGGCCAGTGACCGGCCTGGGCGGGCAGCGCCGATTCCGCCGCCTGTATCAGGGGGCCCAGATCGAGCTCGAGGGGGACCTGGATGACCGACACCCTGGGTGCGGTCGGCGCCTCGGCGATGGCCCCAGCTGCCCAGATCAACCCCAAGGACATCGCCAGTAGATGCCGCCAGCCGATCTTCGCTCTGCCTTGCGAGTCCATGGTTCACCTCCGAGTGTGGAGTCGATGGGTCAGCTCGATGGCTCGGCATGTCGGGGCCGCATCACATAGAGCGCGCTGATGGTGAACCGAAGCGGTCGCAACGACCCGGCGCAACCGACCCACGTCGAGCGCGGTTGCGCCGCGCCCTCAATGCACACCTGCCACCGGACGCATCTCCTTGTCGCAGACCCCGCCGACCCGCGCGGTTCGGGTTGAGCCGCCGCCGCGGCAGGACTCGCCACGGTCCTGGATCCGGCAGGTGATCTCCAGGGGCCTTCCGCTGGAGAGCCAGCTCGGGGTCTTGCGGTAGCGACCAACGTCGGACATGCGACAACCGCTCGGGATACCGTAGGGTGGACAGGAGCTGGGCTTGCGCAGCGACACCTTGCGCCCGTCGACGATGAAGCCCGGATAGCTGTTTTCCGTCCGGATCAGATCCCGGTCCGGCCTCTCCTCGAAGCGGAATTCCTCGAAGCGATAGCCGTCGCCGCTGGCGGCACCAACCTCGATTCGGGTATTGGCGATCAACGCGAAATCGTCGCCGTTGCGCGCAACCGCCCCGGTCATGTACTCGACGCGGTCGTGATTGGGGAAGCATTTGCCCATCGCCGGCGCATGGTAGTAATGGCGCACGGAGGACAGGTCGCTCAGGCGGTTGCTCGGAAAGACCGACTGCAGCTCACGGTCGCTGCCGTAGAGGATGCGCTCGGCATCCCCGACCGTCTGTGTGTACATGGCCTGGATCTTGGCGTAGCGGTCATGGTCGGCGAGGTCTGGCCGCAGATAGCAGGCGGTCAGGCCGGAGATCTGTGTCAGATACTCGTCCCAGATGTTGTATTGGGATACCGCTGAGGCGACGCCTTGGAAGTCTCCCGGAAAGGCGCAGCCCTGGCGGCTGAGGCACTGTCCGATGGCCCGATTGCGGATCGAGAGCACGATGATGTTGCGCTCGCAGGCCCCATAGGCGTTGCACCCGCGCTCCAGGTGGCCCTCGTAAATCGCCGTGCGCATGCTGTAGTCGAGGTGCTTGGCGCGCGTGAGGGTGGTCGCCGAGCCGAGCCGGCCGTTGCCGCGAACAAAGTCGTTCCAGGCCCGCTCGAGTGCGTCCCGGCGGCCGATCAGACGGCGATTCGCGTCCTCGCAATGGCTCGAGGCGTGGAAGGCGCGGACGATGCGATCGAGCTCACTGACGCCTCCGGGGCTGACGCCGCGTCCGCCGAGCGGCGGATCGAAGAAGGGAGCTTTTTCCAGCGCGTAAAGGTTACGGACGTTGACCACGTATTTCGTGCCCGGCTGACAATGGTGGTTTCGGACCTTCATCGACTTGCGCTCGGCCACCGCGCGCTTGAAAGTGTCCGTGGCGGAGCGGGTGGCGCGGCGCGCATCGACCACGACGTCGAAACCCACATAGGGGGTCCCGGAGCCGTCCGTCAGCGGCTCGCCGTCACGGAGAACCAGGCAGGGAATCACCGAGGTCCCCTGACTCAGCGTGCCCGCCGATGATTTCCCCCCCGAGCGTGCGAAACTGTCGGCGTTGTAATAGGGCACGTCCAGCGGTCCATTGAACTGGTAGACGGTCATCACCGGCGTGGCGGGGATGGCGGCGTGAGCGGGGGCGGCCGCGGCGAGCGCGAGGGCGGCGAGAAGATAACGCATGCTTCGTTTCCTCATCTGAAGTTGGGTGGCGCCTCGCCCTCTCGAGCGGCCCGATCAGGGTCTGCTTTCGGTATAGAGCGCGAGCGGGAAGCATTCGGTGATCAGGATCACCGGGCGTCGCTCGATGATGATACGGTAGGTTCTGCAAACGGAGCCTTGCCCTTCCGCGTCCTGATCGAGACCGACGTTCAAGACCTCCCGATAGCTCTCCAGGCCGCTGTCGCGAATCAGCACGCCGATGCCGATCTCACGGTCGATGAGGCGCTGGCGGAAACCGCCTGGTATGAGCTCTACGCGGATCAGCGAAAAGGCCTCGGCGAAGCTGCGACCCGTGTCCGTCCCACGTAGACGGGCGTCGCGGATCAGACAGCGGTCTCCGGGCTGGACTTGGATCGCCGGCACGGACTCGACCGCGGTCTCGAAGCGTTGCTCGCGTGTATCGACCGAGACAGGCTCCCAAAAGTAGGCCTCGAGGATCTTGGTGACGGTTCCGTCGGTCACCAATAGGGCTCGGAGGAAGGGGGGGAGTGCCGTGAGCGGCACGCGATCGCCGGAGGGCGTCAGGATGGAGCCGTCCCGCACAAAGCCGTCGCAGCGGAATGGCGCTCTGGTGGATCCCGGTGCAGGGTCCTGCGCGGAAAGTCCGTAATAACGGCGCATCTGATTGTTCTCGG
>NZ_JAJDNA010000095.1 GCF_022340925.1 Thiocapsa sp. | reverse complement strand
CGAAGGTTATGCGAGGACACACAAGCGCGCCGCCTCGCCCGATCTCGACGCCCGCTTCCGCCGCGTCTTGGCCAGCATCGAGGAGGTCTTCCAGGAGCAGCGCCTGAAACTGCTGGAAACGGACGTCATGGATCTGGACGTACAGATCGAGGTGCTGACGAACCAGCTGAAACGCGAAGGCATCGTCTGACTTGCGCGATCGTCGCGGGCCGAGTGCAGTTGCGAGGAGGGGCTCGGGCGGTTTCGAGACGCAGGGCGGGTCTATGTCACGAAGAATCGGGGGGAGTCGGGCCGCTTGCACCGACGGCGCGGCCGGTCCGTCTTCGGCCCACTGGCTCACAGCGCCTGAACCCGGCGATAGCCGAGGGGAGAGGAGGGCCGGCGTGCTCCACCTGCCGCCATCGACCCGGGCGGCCGCCGGGTGCCGCCTGATCAGCGCTTTCAGGACTCACCCTCACCGACCCGGCGTCTGGCCAGCGCCTGATCGATGGCGCGCGAGACAGCCGCGAATCCGAAGGTCGCGGTGACGAAGGTCGCCGAGCCATAGCCAAGCCGACAGTCCAGGGAGACGCCGCTGAGACCCGGCTTACGGCTGCTGACACCGCCGTCCGGGCGCGCGTACACCGGCTGCTCGGTCGAGTAGACACACTCCACCTGGAACCGGCGTCTGGGATCGCGCGGAAACCCATGGACCTCACGCAACCGCCTTCGAACCTTGGATGCGAGCGGGTCATGCTCGGTGCGGCTGAGGTCACCCACCCGGATGGCTGTCGGGTCGCGCCGCCCCCCAGCGCCACCGGTTGTGATGATGGGAATCCGATGCGTCCGGCAGTGGGCAATCATCGCCGCCTTGAAGCGGATGCTGTCGATCGCGTCGATGACCGCGTCATATCCGCGTCCCAGGTAGCCTTCGAGCGTTCGATCGGTGAGGAAGTCGCGGATCGGCTCGCATCGGCACAGCGGGTGGATGTCCCAAATGCGCTCGGCCATGACCGCCACCTTCGGGCGATCGAGCTGACTGGTCGAGGCATGGATCTGCCGGTTGACGTTGCCAGGCTCGATGGTGTCGTCGTCGATGAGCGTGATGGCGCCCACCCCCGTGCGTGCGAGGGCCTCCGCCGCCCAAGAGCCCACGCCCCCTACGCCAACGACGCACACATGCAGCCCTGAGATCCAAACGCTCTCGCGCCTGCCGTACAGCCGGGCGATCGCAGAGAAGCGCGCGCTCGCCGCATCTTGGGCAAGGGCATCTTCAGCGGGAGTCGGGTCCATGGGGTGAGCATCCATCGGTCGTGGTGAAGCGGGCGCCTGCGACCCGGGCCTGCCATGCGTCTTGGAGGTCGAGGCCGGGCAGACATGGCGGCCGTTGGACTCGACCAGCCTGAAGCTGACGACTGATCCCCGACCGCTGTTGCGAGCATCATAAACCCGGACGCCAGCCTGCGCGCGGGCTTGACAACCGCGGTTTTTTCTCTAGATTGTTAGCACTCGCTCAGGTCGAGTGCTAACAATCTAGAGAGATCGCTAAACAGCGACTTCCCTGTTACTAAGGAGCCAAGCGTTCTATGAATCTGCGTCCATTACACGATCGTGTCGTTGTTCGCCGCAAGGAGGAGGAGCGCACTTCCGCTGGTGGCATCGTCATCCCGGACACGGCGACCGAGAAGCCGATCGAGGGCGAGGTGATCGCCGTCGGCAAGGGCAAGCTCCTGGACAACGGCGACGTCCGTCACCTGGATGTGAAGGTCGGCGACCGGGTGCTGTTCGGAAAGTACTCCGGCACCGAGGTCAGGCTCTCCAGCGAAAAGCTCCTGGTGCTGCGCGAAGACGACATCATGGGTGTCATTGAATAACCAACGCCCGCACCTCCCCATCCCCGTCCAGCTGGTATCACAGAGGCAAGATTTCCATGACAGCAAAACAGATTTCCTTCAGCGAGCAAGCCCGTGCACGGATGCTTCACGGCGTGGATATCCTCGCGAATGCCGTTAAGGTGACGCTCGGGCCGAAAGGCCGCAACGTCGTGATCGAGAAGTCCTGGGGCGCCCCCACCGTGACCAAGGACGGCGTCTCCGTCGCCAAGGCGATCGAGCTCAAAGACAAGATCGAGAACATGGGTGCCCAGATGGTCAAGGAGGTCGCCTCCAAGACCTCCGACGTGGCGGGCGACGGCACCACCACCGCGACCGTTCTTGCCCAGGCCATGGTCCGCGAGGGACTGAAGGCGGTCGCTGCCGGCATGAATCCGATGGACATCAAGCGCGGCATCGACCAGGCGGTCACGGCTTCCGTCCAGGAGCTCCAGACGCTCTCACGGCCCTGCTCGACCAACAAGGAGATTGCCCAGGTCGGCACCATCTCGGCCAACGCCGACGAGTCGATCGGCCAGATCATCGCCGAGGCGATGGAAAAAGTCGGCAAGGAAGGCGTCATCACGGTCGAGGAAGGAAAGTCCCTGCACAACGAGCTCGAGCTCGTCGAGGGCATGCAGTTCGACCGTGGCTACCTCTCGCCTTACTTCATCAACAACCAGCAGAACCAGAAGGCCGAGCTGGATGATCCCTACATCCTCCTGCACGACAAGAAGATCTCCAACATCCGCGACCTCCTGCCCGTGCTGGAATCTGTCGCCAAGGCCGGGAAACCGCTGCTGATCATCGCCGAGGATATCGAGGGCGAAGCCCTGGCCACCCTGGTGGTCAACAACCTGCGCGGCATCTTGAAGGTTTGCGCGGTCAAGGCGCCCGGCTTCGGCGACCGTCGCAAGGCGATGCTGCAGGATATCGCGATCCTCACCGGCGGTACCGTGATCGCCGAGGAGGTCGGTCTCTCCCTGGAGAAGGCGACCCTCAACGAGCTGGGGTCGGCGAAGAAGGTCCAGATCGCCAAGGAAGACACCACCATCATCGACGGGGCCGGCTCGCATGACGAGATCAAGGGCCGGTGCGATCAGATCCGCAACCAGATCGAGGACACGACCTCCGACTACGACCGCGAGAAGCTCCAGGAACGCCTGGCCAAGCTCGCCGGCGGCGTGGCGGTGATCAAGGTCGGCGCGGCCACCGAGATCGAGATGAAGGAAAAGAAGGCACGGGTCGAGGATGCCCTGCACGCGACCCGCGCTGCGGTCGAGGAAGGAATCGTCCCCGGCGGTGGCGTCGCCCTGATTCGCGCGATCGGCGCGGTGTCCGGGCTCCAGGGCGTCAACCCCGACCAGAACCTCGGCATCGCCATTGCCCGCCGTGCGATGGAGGAGCCGCTGCGTCAGATCGTGGCCAATGCCGGCGAAGAATCCTCCGTGGTGATGAGCCAGGTCGCCGAGGGTCAGGGCAGCTTTGGATACAACGCGGCCAGCGGTGAGTATGGCGACCTGATGGAGATGGGCATCATCGATCCCACCAAGGTGACGCGCACGGCCCTGCAGAATGCGGCTTCGATCGCCGGCCTGATGATCACCACCGAAGCCATGGTGGCGGATGAGCCCAAGAAGGAGAAGGCCCCAGCCGCGCCCGCCGGCGGCATGGACGACATGGACTACTGATCCATCGGTCACGGGCTCGAAATCCAGCACCCCATTGATTCAAGGAGTTAGGCGCCTACGCGGCCTAACTCCTTGTTTTCAAGTCAACGCATTCGGTCATGCCTCCGGCAAATCGAACTCGCTATTCAGACGCTTCATTCGCCGTACACAGGACAATACCCGATGCAGGCGCGTGCGGGTTCAGGTGCCCGCGATGTCGCACGTCAGCAGCCTCGGCAGGTCCTTGGCCTGGGCGGTCGCTCCGTGAGCTGCATCGCCTCGTCGGTCTCGGCGAGCTTGGCGCACAGGCTCTCGGGCTTGCGTGTGGCGAGCTCCCTGACGGTATCGACGCCGGCGTGCTCGATAGCCTCTTTGACCAGTCGGTCTGGTCATTGCAGTGGCGGCACATCGCGCAGAATGCCCGGGCTGGGTGCGGCCCTCCATGACGAGGTGTGCGGGTGAGGCTGATTCGGTTTAGGGCGGAAGCGACCATCGCGGTCGCTGCTTTCAGCTCGGGAACCCTCGCCCCTGGCCTGCCGGTAATTGTGAGCGACGATGAAGATCGAATACGCGCCAATCGGGATCATCCACTCGCCTTTCGCCGACCCCGCAGAGATGCCGATACAACCGACCGGCGCCGCCGGGGTGACGGGTACGGTGGAGATGTTCGAGGCGTTCCGCGAGGGACTGGCTGATCTCGACGGGTTCTCCCACATCATCCTGCTGTATCACTTTCACCGCAGCCGCGGCTTCGACCTTCGTGTCGTACCATTCCTCGACTCGCAGCCCCGGGGGCTCTTCGCCACCCGTGCGCCCAAGCGTCCGAACCCGATTGGGGTCTCGGTCGTCGCGCTGGACCGGGTCGACGGCGGCTCGCTGCATGTCCGCAACGTCGACATTCTCGACGGAACCCCTCTGCTCGATATCAAGCCCTACGTTCCCGCGTTCGACGCCCCCAGCGATGTCCGATGCGGTTGGCTGGAGAAAGCGCACAGGACGGTCGCGAAGCACCGATCGGATAACCGGTTCAAGTAGCCGTGCGGGGCGTCTCAGATCGACGGAGCCGGGCGGCGGCGCCGAAGGTCCGGGGCGCAGGCTCACATCCCCGGCTGGGATTCTGTTGTCGGACCCGCGCCGGAAATGCGCCTCTCGGCCGGTCGGAGGCCGCATTGTCAGGCCGGTTGAAATAGCGGCACCGACTCCAGACCTTTGGCTCGTCGGGAAGACGACCCCGTTCGGACAGTCGACACAGGGGTTGCCTGCACGCGGCAGAGCGCAAGCTTAGCCCTCTTGGGGCCATCGGCGGCGCGATGCCCCAGGCCGGCCGCGCGGGGCGCTGACACGCAACCACAACATGAGGTTTCGATGATGACCGATCGATACGCTGCATTCGCCCAAACCCTCCTGGTCGCCGCGGGCCTAGCGCTCGGCTTGTCGGCTGGCGCGGCCACCATGGAGCGAACCCCGGCGCCCGAGGGCGCCAAGGCCTACATCATTTCGCCGAAAGACGGTGACACGGTGCCGCGAACCTTCGTGGTGCGATTCGGGCTCTCTGGAATGGGCGTCGCGCCGGCGGGCGCGGACCTACCCAAGACGGGGCACCACCACCTCCTGGTGGACATGGACGGGCTCCCGCCCCTCGATCAGCCGATCAGTGCCGACATCCGGCACTTCGGTGGAGGCCAGACCGAGACCGAGCTGACCCTGCCGCCGGGTGAGCACACCTTGCAGATCCTGCTCGGCGACAAGAGCCACATCCCCCACGACCCGCCGATCGTCTCGGAGCGGATCACCATCACAGTCGAATAGGGATACCCGAACCACGGCGGCCCCTGGAGTTGCGGGGACGTCGAGTCCCCGCGACGGGCCGGGGCGCTGGGTATGCGACGCACAGGCGGCGCGGAGCCCCAGCCGGGAGGAAACCTGGGCGGTCTCTTATGGGTCATCGATGACCAGGCGCTCGACATCAGCCAATCGCACCTCGCGACCATCGGACGTGACGAATCGGCGTCCGTCGACGCTGCCCCGGCGAACCTCGTACTCCGTGACCGACCCGCTGTTGGCATTGATCACCTGGACCCGGATGAGCTCTTGATCGCGACCCCAGTCCCGCACGAGGTAGGTCATGCTGCCGAGCAGCATCACAGCGAGCGCCAGGTAGGCGAGGGGTCGGATCATCCCCGAGGGAATCAAGGGTGGACGCCGAGGCACCAATCCCGCGGCCTCCTGGTCCCGCCGGACGCGCCCTCGATACACGAGATAGGCGCCGAAGACGACGGTGGCCGTCAGCAGGAATTTCCAGATCATGATGCGTCACCTCGGGACTGTTGACAGTCGCCTGAACGAAGCCGATTGCGGGCAATTTTCGTGCTGACAAGGCGTGGCGAGAGGCACGATACTGGTGGTTCCGTTGCGACGAGCCACAACACATTCAGCGCGGAACAGGGCCGCAAGCGAGCCGTGAACGCTGATTGCCAGGAGCCCGCAGCACAACGGCGGGCGGTTCCGCGCAGTGCACCGGCACGTTGCGACGCCTCTGTGGAGGGTCTTACCATGCCTCGCATCCCCGGCACGACCCCAGGAGCAGGAATGATGTCTCGCCTCGTGCGCGGCTTGATGCTGGTCTCGGCCCTGCTACTCGTCGGCTGCAGCGAGCCAGACCCGCCGACGGTCAATCTCCATCGGGCGGTGCAGATCGGGGATCTGGACCAGATCAAACGTCACATCTATTGGGAGACCGATCTCAACCAACCCAACGCGGACGGAGATCTCCCGCTGCATGTCGCGGCGCGCGCGGGGCGTGTCGCCATCGCGCGCGAGCTCGCCAGCAACGGTGCCGATCTCAGGGCCGTCAACGCGGAGGGACACACTCCGCTGCGTGTCGCGCTCGCTCACGGCCGAACCCAGGTCGGGATGATGCTCGTCGACCTTGGCGCGCCGCTGGACGCGCAGTCCATGCTGTTCGATCTGGTCGGCACGGGGTTGATCGACCGTGACGCACTGCGATTTCTGATCAGCGAGGGCGCGCAGATCAATCAGCCTGATGCCGCGGGCAATTCGCCGCTGCATGTCGCCATCCGAAACGGCCACCTCGATACCGTTCAGCGGTTGATCGTTGCGGGAGCGGATGTCAATCAGCCCGATCCAAGCGGTCGCCTGCCGCTGCGTATTGCGCGTGAAACGGCGCCTGGGCGCGACGCCCGCTTCATCGTGTCGACCCTGGAGCGCAGTGGCGCCTTGGCCGACGCTTCCCACTCACCCCCGCGCTCAGGAGCGGCCGAATGACTGAACGGATCGAAGAGCTGACGGTGACCTATATCGAAGACGGCATCGCCACGACCAAGGAGATCGATAAGGTCGTCCTGTCCAAGGGAAGTTGGACGACCATTCTCTTTCGCTACCAGGATTGGGATCGCGTCAAGGGCGAATACGGCCCCGACAAATACACCATCCGCCGCTATCAGAAGCGCGGCGGAGAGTACCGGCAGCAATCGAAGTTCAACATCTCGAGCCGCGCCCAGGCGCAGGCACTGGTGGAGGCGCTGCAGGTCTGGTTGCAGGACGTTTGAGCCTGCACAACAACCTTGCGTCGCGAAGGCGACCAGGCCGCGACGAAGCCCTGCGATCTTCGCTCCGTACTGGCGGCCCCTCACCCTTGTCGCACGCATCAGGCACACCCAATCGAACCTGTCCGCCCGCGTGAGGTGCGAGCCGTCGGACCCGGCGACTCGACGTCGTTCAAACGAGGCACCAGCGGCTCGGCTGATCCTGCTCGATGATCAGAGACCGCGTGCAGAGTGACGCGGAGACACCGCGGATCGTCTCGCGCACGAGGTCGGGGTGGTTGTTGCTCTCGCTGACATGGGCCACGGCAAGATGCCCGAGCGCATGATGAGGCAGCTCGTCGAGCAGGCGTGCGGCCTGGAGGTTGCTGAGATGGCCGAAGTCGCCAGCGATGCGGCGTTGCAGGCTCGGGGGGTAGGGGCCGCGGCGGAGCAGATCCGGATCATGGTTGAGCTCGAGGATCAAGGCGTCGCAATCCCAAAGCATCTGTTTCATGTGGGGGGTGACACAACCGGCATCCGTCAGCATCCCGAGGCGACGCCCGCCTGCCTCGATCAGGAACTGGCAGGGCTCACGGGCATCGTGGGGTACGGGATAGGAGCGGATACAGGCGCCATCAAGCCGCACCATCTGACCCTGACCCGAGAGCAGTCGCAGCCTCGGGATCTCGGGCGCACCCACGGCCCGCCAAGTTCCGGGGGTCGTCCAGACCTCTGCCCCGTGACGCCTTGCGAAGGCCTGGATTCCCCTCGCATGGTCGGTATGCTCATGCGTGAGCAGCGCGACATCGATGCTGTCCGGCTCGACCCCGATGATCCGCAAGCGCTGATGGAGCTCGCGCAGACTGAAGCCGTTGTCGACCAGGACACACCACCCGTTTCCTTCGACCAGTGTGGCGTTGCCGCGGCTGCCGCTGCCGAGAGAGCAGAACCGCACGGCGGGTCTAGGAGACCGTCTGACTTGAGGCCGACCGACCACGCCGGCGGGAGAGGGGTCCATCTTCGCCCGATTTATCGTTACATGGATCCACTCTGCACCTCAAAATCGGTCGGCTCCGCGCTCGCCCTCCACTCTCGGCTCGCGACGATCGCTCACGTCAGACAGGCTCCTAGCGGATCTGCTCCCGCAGCAGGGCGAGAATGCGCTGGCCGCTCTCGGATACGTCCGGATTGCCGCTCGCGTCGAGCACCCTGACACGCGACTCGGAGTCGTTGCCCTGGACCAGAACCTGATACTGCTTGACCGGGTCGACCGCGTCCTTACGCCAGAAGGTCATCCGCGACAGCAAACCGGGACCTTTCCCGTCAGAGTCGCCAGACTGGCCTGCGTAGCGGACGTAATAGATGCCCCGGCTGAGATCCCGGTCCTCCACGGCGAACCCGGCACGATCGAGGGCTGACCCGGTCGTTCGCCAGGCCCGGCGGAATTCCTCCTGGATCACCAGGACCTGGGAACCGCCTTCCGCGACCAGGCGCGCGCCGGTCGGCGCAGGCGCCACGCTGGCCGTCCCGGCGGCCGCACGCTGCTCGGGCGCGCCCAGGAAGACCATCAGACGCCGCAGCATCTCCGCCTCCTTGGCCGGATCCGAGCCGCTGGGCTCCCAAACGGTGCGACTGCCGTCGCCGATCGCATTCGTCACCAACCGCTCTTCCATTCCGCGATGGGTGAGGTGAACATCAGTGGTCCCGGCGCGGGTCCCGGGCTCGATCCGCACGCTGTACTGGTCACGCGTGGAGGTCGCATAGAGGCCCTCCGCCACCTTGCTGATCATCCGGGTCACGAAATCGCGACGGATCTCCGCGCGGTTGTCGAGCCAGTCGGTCTTCATGATCCCGACCGACGGTTCCTGCTCCACCAGCAGGATGCCCTGCTCGCGCCAGAAGGCGATCACCCTGGGCCACACCTGTTGCGGGACAGCCTGGACCTCCAGCCAGCGCTCCGAGTCGCGGCGCTTCAGCTCGACGTTGGGGATCTCCGGCAGCACGTCCCCCGCCGCGGCCACGCGCTGACGGTGGGCTCGGCTGCCGCTGTACTCCGAATAGGTGGTCCCGCCGATGGGCGGGATATCCAGGGCATCGTCGAACTGCCCTGCGGTCAGGTCCGGCGGGATCTCGAGATTCTCGCCCGCCTCGCGTTGCTTCTTGTAGGCGAGCCGCTGGTCGGGAATGGCGTCATTGACGACGCTGGAGCCGCAACCAGTCAGGAGTAAGACGACCGACAGCGCGACGGCGAAGCCGCCGATGGGCCAAACACGTGCTCTCAACTTGAGCGACCTCTTAGTCGATGAATCGTCCGTCACCGCTGCAACGCGTCCGCACCGCGAGGCATCAGAGAACGCCCGCATGTTCCATTGCCGCACGCACACGGGCGTGGTGCTCCTCGCTGAGCCAGGTCAGAGGCAGACGAATCCCCGGCGGGCACAGACCCAACTCCGCGGCTGCCCATTTGACCGGGATCGGATTGGACTGGACGAACAGATCGCGATGCAAGGCATCGAGACGCCGATTGATGGCATCTGCCCGCTCCCGGTCACCTGCAAGGGCCGCATCGCACATCTCGCGCATCTGCCGCGGGGCGAGATTGGCGGTCACGGAGATCACCCCATCGCCACCGAGGAGCATGAACTCACAGCCGGTCGCATCGTCCCCGCTGAAGAGGCCAAAGCCTTCCCCACACGCCGCGCGCAGCCGGGCGACCCGGGTCAGGTCGCCGCTCGCTTCCTTGATGCCGACGATGTTATCGAGAGGCGCCAAGCGAGCCACGGTCTCGGGCAGCATGTCGCAGGCGGTCCGACCCGGCACGTTGTAGAGGATCTGCGGGATCTCGACCGCCTCCGCCACGGCCTTATAGTGCAGATACAGGCCCTCCTGTGTGGGCTTGTTGTAATAAGGGGTGACCAGGAGGGCGGCTTGCGCGCCCGCATCCTTCGCGCAGCGCGTCAGCGTGATCGCCTCGCGCGTGGAGTTTGCGCCCGTCCCGGCGATGATCGGGATGCGCCCCGCGGCAAGGTCCAGGGTCCTGCGGATGACCTCGCAGTGCTCCGCCTCGTCGAGCGTCGCCGACTCGCCCGTCGTGCCGACAGCGACGATCGCCGTCGTCCCGGCGTCCACGTGGAAATCGACCAGGCGCTGCAGGCTCGCGTCGTCGATCCGACCATCCTGGTGCATGGGCGTGATGAGTGCAACGATGCTGCCGCGAAACATGTGCGAGTCCGTCAGGCCAAAGCACCCATGGTAGTACGCGAGCGAGCGCCCACACAACCGCAGCGATCAGGAGAAGGCACTCTGACACCATCCCAGCAGGGTTGCCGGAAACAACCCGAGCGCCAGCAGCGAGAGGCCGTTCAGGCTCATTGCGACACGCACCCCGCCGGACGTCCTCAGCGCCGGCATATCGGGGAGGGGCTTGTCGAAATAGATCAGCTTCACCACCCGCAGGTAATAAAAGGCACCGATGATGGAGAAGATGACGGCAACGACTGCCAGCCAGACCAGATCGATGCGGACCACGGATTCGAGAACCAGCAGCTTGGCCATGAACCCGACCGTGGGCGGAACGCCGGCCATCGAGAACATCACGATGGCCATCATCGCAGCGTACCAGGAATCCCGGTCGTTCAAGCCCTTGAGGTCCTCGAGGTTCTCGGCATCGAAGCCCTTGCGGCTCAGGATCAGGAGGATCCCGAAGGCTCCCGCGGCCATCACCGCATAGACGATCGCATAGAACATCGCCGCCGCGTAGCCCTGAGCGGAGCCCGCCAGGAGCCCCAGGAAGACGAACCCGACATGGGAGATGGTCGAATAGGCCAACATCCGTTTGACATTGGTCTGAGCGATGGCGACCAGATTACCCAGACCCATCGAGAGGACGGCAAGGATCAGGAGCATCCCCTGCCAGTCTGGCTGGATTGCCTCGAGCCCATCCACCAGCATCCGGATCGCCAGGGCGAAGGCCGCGATCTTGGGGGCACTGCCGAGGATGAGAACCGACGGGGTCGGCGCGCCCTCATAGATGTCAGGAACCCACATATGGAACGGCACGGCACCGAACTTGAAGCCAACCCCGATGATCAGGAAGACGACCCCAAAGACCAGGACCCGGTTCCCCATGCCCTGCTCGGCGACCGCCCCGGCCACCGGGCCGAACTCGATCGAGCCGGTCGCACCATAGATCATGGAGACGCCATAGAGCAGCATGCCCGAGCCGAGTGCACCCAGCACGAAGTACTTCATGGCCGCCTCGGCGCCCTTCTTGGAGTCGCGGTCGAACGCGACCAGGGCATAGAGGCAGAGTGCTTGAAGCTCCAACCCGAGATAGAGGGTGAGGAAGTTGTTGGCCGAGACCATGATCAGCATCCCGAGCACGGCAAAGAGGCCCAGAACGTAGAACTCCCCGACGAATAACCCGCGGTCCTTCAGCCAAGGGCGCGCGTAGACAAACGCCAGCAGACTCACCAGGAGGATGGCCCCTTTGAGCAGGTCGCTCAGGCCGTCGCGGACGACGTTCCCGTCCAAGACCAGCTGCCGCTCACCGCCACCGACGGCGCCCGTCAGGCCGATCGCGATCAGCAGACCGATGAGGGTCAGCCTGTGGTTGACGTCCTTGTCCTGCTCCTTGACATAGAGATCGAGCACGAGGACCAGGCTGGCGGTGACCAGGATCGCGATCTCCGGCAGGACGGGCAAAAGATTGGCGGCGTCGAATGGCATGTGACTGTTCCGGTTAGATGAGACCCGCGGCCAGGTGCATGCTCAGGGCTGACCAGTGAGGCCAGCCATTGACGCCGGCAGCGCGAGGACACAGTCCCCCGACTCGGACGCGGGCAGCTTGCAGGTACTGGCGTGGGCGACCAGGTTGTCGACGGAGGCATGCATCACCTCGACCAAGGGCGCGGGCCAGATCCCCAGCGCCAGGACCGCTAATGCCAGCGCGCCGAGATTGAAGGCCTCGCGGCGATTGAGGTCCTGCAGCGCGGCAACCTTCTCGTTCTTGACCTCACCGAAGACGACGCGCTTGACCATCCAGAGGGTGAAGGCCGCCGCCAGGATCAGCGTGGTCGCAGCCAGGAAGGCCCACCAGAAGTCCGCCCGGAAGGTTGCCAGGATCACCATGACCTCACCGACAAACCCGGAGGTCCCCGGCAGGCCCGCATTCGCCATCGCGAAATAGACGACGAAGGCACCGAACCAGGGCATGGTGTTGATGACGCCACCATAGTCGGCGATCTCACGCGAGTGCACCCGGTCATAGAGCACGCCCACGCAGAGGAAGAGGGCGCCCGAGATGAACCCGTGCGAGATCATCTGGACCATGCCGCCCTCGATCCCCATGACCGCGCCGCCGGCGACCGCCGGGTTGCGCAGGATCGTGAAGACGATGAAGAAGCCCAGCGTGACGAAACCCATGTGGGCAATCGATGAATAGGCGATCAGCTTTTTCATGTCCTGCTGGACCAGGGCCACGAACCCGATGTAGACGATGGCGATCAACGACAGGGCGATGATCAGCCAATCGAGTGCCGCGCTGGCGTCAGGTGTGATCGGCAGCGAGAAGCGCAGGAAGCCGTAGCCGCCGATCTTCAACATGATGGCGGCAAGGATCACCGAGCCGCCCGTCGGGGCCTCGACATGGGCATCCGGAAGCCAGGTGTGGACAGGGAACATGGGTACCTTCACGGCAAAGGCGAGTAGGAAGGCCACGAAGATCAGGGTCTGGGCCGTCAACCCCAGCTGCAGATCGTGAAAATCCAGGATGCTGAAGCTGTCTGCCTGGAAATACATGTAGATGAGCGCGACCAGCATGAACACCGAGCCGAAGAAGGTGTACAGGAAGAACTTGATGGTCGCGTAGACCCGGTTCGGACCGCCCCACACCCCGATGATGATAAACATCGGGATCAGCATGGCCTCCCAGAAGACGTAGAAGAGGATCGCGTCCAGGGCCGAGAAGACGCCCACCATGACACCCTCCATGATCAGGAATGCGGCCATGTAGTGCGACGGCTTATAGGTGATGACCTCCCAGCCGGCGACGATCACGAAGATGGTGATGAAGGTCGTCAGGATGATCAGCGGCATGGAGATCCCGTCGACGCCCAGGTGATAGTAGACGTCGAAGTTGGGTATCCAGGGGGCACGCTCCACGAACTGCATCTGGGCGGTGCCGCTGTCGAAACCGGTCCACAGACCCAGGCTGACGAAGAAGGTCAAGAGCGCGAAGCCGAGGGCGATCCACTTGGAGATCGCTGCGGCGCGGTCACCGCTCGCCAGCACGGCGATGCCGCCGATGATGGGGAACCAGATGACCAACGTCAGGAGAGGGAACTCGTTCATTCAGGGCATCTCCTGTCCGCGTCAGAGCACGACAAAGATCGTCAAAAGCCCGGCCAGCCCGACGATCATCGCGATCGCATAGTGATAGAGGTAACCGGTCTGCAGCTGTCGTACCCGCTGCGCCAACCAAGCGACCCGGTTGGCCGAGCCATTGACCACGGCACCGTCGATGAGGATGCGATCACCGCTGACCCAGAGTGCGGTACCCAGGCGGCGACCACCGCCAGCGAAGACCCGCTGGTTGAAGTCGTCGAACCCGTACTTGGCCTGGAGGACCCTGGTGAAGGGACCGCCCCAGGATTGGATCTGCTCGTCCAACTTGGGATCGATGGAGAAACCGAGCCACCAGACCAAAGCGGCGAAGACCAAGCCGCCCATGGCGAGATAGAAGGGCAGCATGTGCATGCCGTGGAGGACGAAGGCCCACTCGCCGTGCCAATGCGCTCTCAGCGGCTCCAGGTTGTCGTGCCCGGGCGCCACCTGGATCGGGCTCCAGTCGCCGGTGTTGAACCAATCGGTGACCAGCAGCGGCTCGACCGCAATCCAGCCGATCACGACCGACGGGATCGCGAGGAGGATCAGCGGGAGGGTCACCACCCAGGGGGTCTCGTGAAGATGGTGCCGCGTGTGCTCGTCCATTCGCGGCTTGCCGTGGAAGACCAGGAAGTACATGCGGAAGCTGTAGAGCGCGGTCACGAGCACCCCGATCGTCAGCAGGAGCGACGCATAGCCCGCACCAAAGATGTGCGAGTGACCAACCGCCTCGATGATCGCGTCCTTCGAGAAGAATCCCGAGAACGCCGGGAACCCGATGAGGGCCAAGGATCCGATCAGGGCGGTGATCCAGGTGATCGGCATGTACCGGCGCAGCCCGCCCATGTGGCGGATATCCTGGTCGTGATGCATCGCGATGATCACCGAGCCAGCGGCCAGGAACAGCAGGGCCTTGAAGAAGGCATGCGTCATCAGATGGAAGATCCCGGCCGCGTACGCCGAGGCCCCGAGAGCGGTGACCATGTAGCCGAGCTGCGAGAGGGTCGAATAGGCGACGACCCGCTTGATGTCGTTCTGGACCAGTCCGATGAGCCCCATGAACAGGGCGGTGGTGGCCCCGACGATCAACACGAAGCTCAAGGCCGCCTCCGACAGCTCATAGAGGGGCGACATCCGCGCCACCATGAAGACACCGGCGGTGACCATGGTCGCGGCGTGGATCAACGCCGAGATCGGCGTCGGGCCCTCCATCGAGTCAGGAAGCCAGACGTGCAACGGGACCTGTGCGGATTTGCCCATGGCGCCGATGAAGAGCAGGACACAGATCAGCGTCATGAGCGACACCCCGCCGAACAGGGCAACCTGGGTGTCGGCGTGCTGCGGCGCAGCCGCAAACACCTCCGCATAATCCATGCTGTTGAAATACATCGCCACCGCGGCGATGCCGAGGATAAACCCGAAGTCGCCGACGCGATTGACGATAAATGCCTTCAGATTGGCGAAGATGGCCGTCTCGCGGGTCGACCAGAACCCGATCAGCAGGTAGGACACCAGACCGACCGCCTCCCACCCGAAGAACAGCTGCATGAAGTTGTTGGACATGACCAACATCAACATGGAGAAGGTAAAGAGCGAGATGTAGCTGAAGAAGCGCTGGTAGCTGTTGCGACCGGAGAGCGATCCCTTGGGCCAGTTGTGCTCGTCATCGGCCATGTAGCCGATCGTGTAGACGTGCACCATCAGCGAGACGAAGGTCACGGTAGCCATCATCAGGGCCGTGAGCCGATCGACGAGGAAGCCGACCTCAAAGCGCATGCCGTCGGAGACCATCCAGGTGTAGACGGCCTGATTAAAGACCGGCTCGTCGCCCCAGATGAAACGCGTCAGCACCCAGAGCGACAGGGCCGCGGACACCCCCACACCGGCGATGGTCACCGAATGCGCACCCCGGCGGCCGATTCTGCCGCCGAAAAAGCCGGCGACGATGGCGCCCAGGAGCGGCGCAAGCACGATGGTCAGGTAGACGTTTTCCACTGTTTGTTTCGCTCTTTCGCTCTGTTTGATCCTGCAGCATCCGGCGCGGCCAGTGACGCCGCCGCGCGACTCGGCTCCGCGGTCGCGCCGCTTGAGGGCATGCTGACTGATTGGCCATCCGGGCCAAAAATCAGCCTTAGCGGGAAAATGCGGTTTCCCGGTTCCTTCATCTGCAAGCGCCTGCGCGCTTGAAAATGGCGTGGCGTCCTGCCCCGAACGGGAAGCGCTGCATATTTCAGCGCTTCCTCAGCCCTTCAGGCTGTCCAGGTCCTGCACATTGATCGTCTGCCGATTCCGGAAGACGACGACCAGGATCGCAAGTCCGATCGCGGCCTCCGCTGCGGCGACGGTCAGAATGAAGAAGACGAATACCTGCCCTGTCATATCACCGAGAAAATGGGAGAAGGCGACGAAGTTCATGTTCACGGCCAGGAGCATCAGCTCGATGCACATCAACAGCAGGATGACGTTCTTGCGATTGAGAAAGATCCCGGCGACGGCGAGCATGAACAGGCCGGCCGCCAGGATCAGATAGTCCGAGAGGGCGATCATTCAGTCGGTTCCTGTTTTGGTGCGGGGGCAGCAACAGCCGGGGCTGCGGCACCCTCCGACGCCATCTTGACGATGCGAATGCGATCGGGGCCTTTCTTGACCCGGACCTGTTGCGCCGGATCCAGATACTTGGTGTCCGGCCGCCGGCGCAAGGTCAGCCGAATCGCGGCGACGATGGCCACCAGCAGAATGACCGCCGCGATCTCGAAGGGATAGACATAGAGGGTATAGAGCAGCAGACCGAGGTCCCCGGTATTGCTGGCATCCGCCGCGGCCGGCGGGGGCTTGGGAAAGGCTTCCAGGCCGAAATTGGCCGGCCCGACGATCAGGAATATCTCCAAGGCCAACACGACCGCAATCAAGGCGCCCAGAGGCAGATACCGAATGAATCCCGCGCGGAGGGTCGCGACATCCACATCCAGCATCATGACCACAAACAGGAAGAGGACCATCACGGCGCCGACATAGACGAGGATCAGGACGATACCGAGGAACTCGGCCTCCATCAGGACCCAGAGCGCAGCGCTGCTGACGAAGGCCAGCACCAGGTAGAGGACGGCGTGGACCGGGTTGCGACGCGTGATCACCATCCCTGCTGCCACTAGGGTTATGGTCGCGAAGACGTAAAAAAGAAATTTTTCAAAGCCCATGATTGATCCAGATGCCTTCGTTAACCGCGACGACCCGACACGCGCACGACGAGACCCGGGAGGATCCGCGCGCCTGGGGGCAGCCCCGATCGGTCGGCCCTCCGCCGGCAGACGAATGCGCGAGATCCAGCTGCCTGATATGCGAGTCCCCTGCCCCCGGTTTGCTCATGCCGGTCAGCGGTAGGGCGCGTCCGCGGCGCGTGCCGCCGCGATCTCTACCTCACACTTGTCCCCGATCGCGAGGAGTGTCTCCTTGGTCATGATGTTCTCGCCGCGATTCTCGAAGTGATACTCGTAAATACTTGTCTCGACTATGGAATCGACCGGACAAGACTCCTCGCAGAAGCCGCAGTAGATGCACTTGAAGAGGTCGATGTCGTAACGCGTGGTCCGCCTGGAGCCATCCGCCCGCGGCTCGGCCTCGATCGTGATGGCGAGCGCCGGGCAGACCGCCTCGCAGAGCTTGCAGGCGATGCACCGCTCCTCACCGTTCGGATAGCGACGCAGCGCGTGCAACCCCCGAAACCGCGGTGAGATCGGCGCCTTCTCCTCCGGATACTGCACAGTGAACTTGCGCCTGAACAGATAGGTACCCGTGAGGCCGAGTCCCCGGAAGAGCTCGACGAGCAACAGGCCCTGGAGATAGTCACGTGCGACTTTCAGCATCGGTGCTCTCCGGATCAGGCGGACCACCAGGGCGGCAGCTCAGCGACGACCGCAAGCGCCACCACCAGGATCCACACGATCGTGATCGGGATGAACACCTTCCAGCCCAGGCGCATGATCTGGTCGTACCGATAGCGCGGGAAGGTCGCCCGAAACCACAAGAACAGGAACATGAAGAAAAAGGTCTTGAGCAGGAGCCAATGAAAGCCGTCGCCCAGGATCCGGCTGCCCTCGGTCCAGACCTGAGGGAACGGCGACAGCCAGCCGCCCATGAACAGGAGCGCGGACAGGGCCGAGATGAGGATCATGTTGGCATACTCGGCGAGGAAGAAGACCGCGAAGGCCATCCCCGAATACTCCACGTGGAAGCCCGCCACGATCTCGGACTCTCCCTCCGCCACGTCAAAGGGCGCGCGGTTGGTCTCCGCGACCCCCGAGATCAGGTAGACGCCGAACAGGGGCAGCAACGGCAGCCAGAACCAGGTCAGCAGGTGACCCTCCTGGGCCTCGACGATCGCGCCCAGATTGAGGCTTCCGGCCGCCACCAGGACGCCCACCAGGGCGAAGCCCATCGCGATCTCATAGGCGACGATCTGAGCACCCGAGCGCATGGCACCGAGCAGGGCGTACTTGGAGTTGGACGACCAGCCCGCGATGATGATGCCGTAGACCCCGAGCGAGGTGAGGGCCAGAACGTAGAGGAGGCCGGCATTGATATCGGCGAGGACCAGGCCCTCGTCGAACGGAAACACCGCCCAAGCGGCCAGCGCCGGCGCGATCGCGATCATGGGGGCCATCAGGAACAGGGCCTTGTCGGCCTTGGTCGGGATGACGATCTCCTTCATCATCAACTTGACCGCATCGGCGATCGGCTGCAGCAGGCCCCGCCAGCCGACACGGTTGGGGCCGATGCGGACCTGGATGTAGCCGATGACCTTGCGCTCGGCATAGGTGTAGTAGGCCACGAGACCCAGGAGCGGCAGGACGATTGCGGTGATCTTCAGCAGGATCTGAATCACCACCGGAAGGGCGTTCCACAGTTCGATCATCGTTGCCTCACCCCGTGTTGCCGCCCGAGGGCATGATCGCGACCGGGCCGATCTGCGCGCCCAGTCGCTCGCTTCCGGCCACTCCCGCTGGGATGCGGGCACACCCGGGGGGCACGGAGTCATCCAGGATCACCCGGGCTTCGGCCTCGGCGCCGTCCTGGCGGACCCTCACCTCCTGGCCGGCCGCCAGACCCTCAGCCCGCGCCTGCTGCGAGTGCAGATAGACCCCGAAGGCCGCACCCGGTACGGGCGTGCGCTGCAACGCCGGGGCACGCCGGACCAGTGGGTCCAGTGCGTAGATGGGCACGCTGCCGATGCGCATCAGTCCGGCCGCATCCGCCGGAGACGCCACCAGATGCTCGCCTCGCGGGCTGTTGTCGAGCGCGGTCTCGCGGCAGAGGAAGGCGAGCTCTTCACGGACCTGGGCGGCATCCCGATAGTCGAACCCCGGCAGGTCCAGGAGGTTGCCCAGGACACGCAGCACCTTCCAGCCGGGACGGGCCTCCCCCGGTGGGGCGACGGCCCCCTGAAACGACTGCCAGGTCCCACTCGCATTGACGAAGGTTCCGGCGGTCTCGGCGAAGGCGCCGATCGGCAGCAGGACATCTGCCGCCGACTCCAGCGCGGGTGCGCGGAAGGCCGAGCAGGCAACGACGAGCTCCGCCTCCCCGCACATCGCCATGGCGCGGGCCGGATCGACCAGATCCCGATCCGGCTCCAGACCCCACAACACCAATGCGCTGGGCGGCGCAGTCAGCAGGTCACCGACGCCCAGTCCCACCGGATCGGCCGGTCGTCCGCCCGGCAGCCCATGCGGGACAACCCCGGCCAGATGGGCCCCCACGCTGTTTGCAGCCGCCGGGAGATAGCCCACGCGCGCCTGGCTGGATGCGCCGATCAGATAGCCCAGTGCCTTGAGTGTACTGAAGTTCGGGTGCGCGGTGGCCAGCGCACCGACCAGGATCAATCCCTTGTCCTGCTCGCCGGACGCCCGCAGGCGCTCGGCGATTGCATGGTGGGTCTCCGTCGGCGCGCTGGCGCCGATCGTCTTGCTGAGCGCCCCTGAGGCCGTGACCCCCAGCGCCTTGGCGATCGCCGCGAGATCCGCGACCATCTGCGCGGGCGTCCCGGTCAGCTGGTGCGCGGGATGGGTCAGTGCCAGCTCGATGGGGCTCACGCAGGCGACCGTTGCGCCTTCCAGCGCCGCCTTGCGAATGCGGTGGGCGAGGAGCGGCTGCTCCTGGCGGATGTCGCTGCCGACCAGCAGGATCGTCTCGCGGGTCTCCAACTCGGTGATCGACAACCCCAGCCAGGGGAGCAGCGGATCGGCGGCATCGCCGCTGAAGTCGAGCTGACGCAGGCGATGATCAATGTTTGGGCAACCCAGACCGCGGGCGACCCGCTGCGCCAGATACAGCTCCTCGAGCGTCGCATTGGGAGCCATCAGCCAGCCCATCCGGCTCGGATCGGTAGCTTTGAGACGCTCGGCGACCAGGGTCAGGGCATCCTGCCACGCGGCCTCGCGCCACACCCCGCCGGTCTTGATCATGGGCGCGGTCAGACGGTCCTCGGCGTTCAGCCCGGCGTAGCTGAAACGGTCACGGTCGGAGATCCAGGTCTCGTTGACGTCCTCGTTGTCGCGCGGATGCACCCGCATCACCTGATTGCCGCGCACGTGCAGCCGAAGATTCGAGCCGACGCCGTCGTGGGGGGCGATGCTGTCCGCATCGGTCAGCTCCCAGGCACGAGCGGTGAAGCGGTAGGGTTTGGCGGTGAGCGCACCCACCGGACAGAGGTCGATGATGTTCCCGGAGAGCTCATGGCTCACGGTGTGGCCGACAAAGGTCCCGATCCGCATGTCCTCACCGCGGCCGGTCGCGCCGAGCTCGCGCACCCCGGCGATCTCGGCGCCGAACCGCACGCAGCGGGTGCAGTGGATGCAGCGGGTCATGTCGGTCGCGATCAGGGGTCCCAGATCCTCGTCCTTGACGACCCGTTTCCGCTCGGTGAAGCGGGAGACGTCGCCGCCATAACCCATGGCGACGTCCTGAAGCTCGCACTCGCCGCCCTGATCACAGATCGGGCAGTCGAGGGGGTGATTGATGAGCAGGAACTCCATCGTGCCCTGCTGGGCATCGATGGCCTTGGGTGAACGCGTCAGGACCTTCATCCCGGCCCCGACCGGGGTCGCGCAGGCCGGCACCGGCTTCGGGAAGGGGCGCCCACCCTGCTCCGCCTCGACCAGACACATCCGGCAGTTGGCCGCGATCGACAGCTTTTTGTGGTAGCAGAAACGCGGAATCGGGATCCCCTCGCGGTCCGCAACCGCGATGATCATCTCTCCCGGCGCCGCTTCACAGGCGCGGCCGTCGATCTCGATGGTGAGCTTGTCGGTCATTCAGGTCTCTCGATCGGCACCCCTAACCGCGGGGCCGCGCCCCTTGAGCGCGTCCCCGGATCTGTTCGCATGGGCAAACAGGGCCGCTTGACAAGTTGCGATGCTGGGGGCGCGACCTGGGCCGGCGCACACCCGGTTCGGATCCAGCCGCGGCCCTAAGCCGCCATGCTGTGACCGTGCTCGATCAGGTACTCGAATTCATGCCGGTAGTGTTTGAGGAAGCTCTGCACCGGCATCGCTGCGGCATCGCCCAAGGCGCAGATGGTCCGACCGCCAATCCGCCCGGCGACGCTGTCGAGCAGGTCCAGGTCAACGGGCCGACCCTGCCCCTCGAGAATCCGGCGCAGCACCCGCTCCAGCCAGCCGGTCCCTTCCCGGCAAGGCGTGCACTGCCCGCAGGATTCGTGCATGTAAAAGTGCGACAGGTTATGCAGGACCTTGACCATACAGGTCCCTTCTGCGATCACGATCACCGCGCCGGAGCCAAGCATGGAGCCGGCCTTGGCGATCGAGTCGTAATCCATGTCGGTCTCCATCATGACCTCGCCGGGCACGACCGGAACCGACGAGCCGCCGGGGATCACCGCCTTGAGGGCGCGACCGTCCTTCATGCC
>NZ_JAJDNA010000081.1 GCF_022340925.1 Thiocapsa sp. | reverse complement strand
ACGGTCGGTTAAATATTTCTCGAAGGCCGGGCAGTCGCGCAGAAAGTCTTCGTACTGCTCGTCGGTGCAGAACCCCATGACATGCTCGACACCGGCCCTGTTGTACCAGCTGCGGTCGAAGATCACGACCTCCCCGGCGGCCGGGAAGTGTGCCAGGTAGCGCTGCATGTAGAGCTGCGTCTTCTCCCTTTCGGAGGGCGCAGGAAGAGCCACCACCCGGAATGTCCGCGGGCTCACCCTCTCGGTGAGTCGCTTGATCACGCCGCCCTTGCCGGCCGCGTCGCGGCCCTCGAACACGACGATGACGCGCAGCCCCTTCTCCTTCACCCAGTACTGGAGTTTTACCAGCTCGCCTTGCAGCCGTTCCAGCGCTGCTTCGTACTCCCTTGTCGACGGCTTCTTCGTCGCGTCTGACTCTGCGCGATCTTCGATCTTCTTCGAGCCGGATCTACGGTCTTTCTTTGCCATCCTCATTCTCCTCGTAAACTCTGGAAGGTGGTTAAGCGTTCGAGCCCAGGCCGTCGTGCAAGGTTCGCCCTGAAGGTCCACGCTCGTTTCTGGGTTACGGCCCGAAGCGGGATTTCCAGGGAACGCCTTCGCGTCGCAGCATAGCCCAGCCACGCAGTACGCCAAAACAACCGCCACCCAGCGTTGACGGGGGTTGCAACCGATTCTCAACTTCGGCATAAGCGGCACGAACAGGAGTGTCGCGTCTGCGCTCGCGATACCCGGCGGGTCGATCCCTCGCCGCCGGGACTCGCGCAGGGCGACAACCGATGGTGCCCCGGTTCGCCCCGCTCCGGGTCGGCGCTCCGCCACAAGCAGCGGCCCACAGGCCGCGCTTGGGCTGCGCACCAACTCTACGCGAATGGCTTGACGGCGTGTCGGATGCGCTCTGCATATCGCCTCCGCGGCTTCGGGACTCACGCCCCTTCGCCACTGCGGCGATACGCTCGCGCCTACGCCTCCCGGGGACTACCGGCCCTCGCGTTCGCTCTCCATGGCCGGCAGCGAATGTCCGCAACGGGTCGAGTTCAGACCTTGCAAAGATCCCTTAGGCGGTGTTCCATCGCGGGATAGGTAGCCGATGGCGAGGCGGGGGAATTCTAGAAGTCCGTGACGAAGCAGTGTTGGAAACAACAAATGGCCCCACGCAGGGCCCTTGCGGGCCCCAGAGGGTGTCCTCGGGACAGGCTGGACCTGCGTCGCGGATCGCATGAGGATGTGCCCGCCCATGCCTGTGACCAACCGGTGCCGGCGGCGGTGCAGATGGCTCAGGACTCCGCCCGGCTCGCCGCTTCATTCCAGATCGGATTGTCGCGGTCTTCCGGGTGCAGCTTCGGCAGCTCCCTGGGATACGCATGCCAGAATGACATGTCGATCGCACCCTCGGCGTAGGTCTCCTTGCGGTCATGCGCGAAAGGACACCACCAGTTCTCCACCACCTTCACCAAGTAGCTCGCATAGGCGAGCAAGGCGACGCTCATCGGACAGTACAGCTTGCAGTTAAGGATCCAGAAGTACCGCGAGCGCAGAATCATCCAGCGGCCGGTGCCGCCCTGGAAGCTGATGTGATCAGCATTGCGATAGCGGTGGGAGATCCACGAAGGGACGAAGTCCCAATAGCCCCTGATCTCCGTGCCACCGACCATCCGCAGGTGCAGCCGCGCCAGCGCGACGCCCAAGATGAGGAAAGGCACGGTCGTCAACAACGGCAGATAGATCAGCGGAATGCCGAGTAGGAGCTTCCAAGTTGGCTGCTCGCGGAATCCAAAGCCGATTCGAACCCGATTCATGGCCATCCCACCTGTCGTTGCATCAGCCGCAGGTCACCGACTGACGGTTTCGAGCCGCTCGCAGTGCGTGCGGTCTGCGAGATGCTGCGTGTCTCCACAGTCCGTTCCAATCAAGAACAGGTGGTGCGAGGAGTCGCTCGAGCGCCTTCACCGGGCCGCGCCTCGGACCAGGAGTCCTAACCTAACATGATCGGGAGCCTTGCAATACACTCAAAACAGCCCGGTCCCGATCCCGGAGCCACTCCGCAGGGGACTGATCGAGACCGAACGGACGGCCGGTCTGCGTCGGCTCAGCTCGATCGGTCGCCGATCATTTCCTGACCGAGCCCTTCAGGGCGAGAGCTTGCCATGTTCAGTGCACGCCGCCGGTACGAAAGATGGTCTCCAGCCTTGGCGGTTGTCCTCGGTGCGCTGCATGCCGACCCATCCGCAGCCGGCCTGACAGGCTTGTCCTGGGATGCCTGTCGCGACCGCGTGATCGCCGCACTGGAAGCGGCGGGCCAGCGTGACTTCGGTGACGTCAGCGCCTATACCGGGGCCAGCGGGGCTGGCGCGCTGGTCGCGGTCATCGAGCGCTGCGGGTACCGGCCCGAGCGGCTCAGCCGCGCTGACTGCGACGACCTCTACGAGCAGGTCTACAACGCATGCCGTCTCGAAGGCTTCGACGGGATGAGCGTGTCCGCAACCTCCTGGGTCCTGATCTACGACCCCGAGGGCGCGCTGGTCGAGCGGCTTCGACACATCTGCGCTCGTCCCGACCGGGCGAGCCGGACGGAGTTCGGCGTCCTGGTCTGCGGGGAGTGACGGGCGTGTCCCCCTGTCCTCGTGGAAGCAAGGAAGACGGGCCGTTCGCGTTGCCGCCAGCGAGATAAAGCCGACCGGAGCGATGCGCCAGCCATGCGGCCCCGTCGCCTGAGGCGAAGCGGCGCATGCCATCAACTGCGGGGCTGCCCCCGGCCCCCCAGCCTGCATCGATGCCCTGAATGCCCCGGGTGCGATTCAGCCCCGTTCAGCGCGGACCGATGTTGAATCCGATCGACAGGCGTCGTGCCGGGCTGCGATTGGTCTCGACCGCATGGGGCAGGGCCGGGTCGAAGAAGAGAAAGGTGCCGGCCTCGGGCGCGATCCGCACGGTAGCCGGGTCGTCGTAGAGCACGAGATCGCCCGACTCGTCCGGAACGCTCACATAGTAGACGGCTGAGAGCAGCTCATCGTGCTCGTCATGGGTATGCTCAGAGGTGCTCTGGCCCGGCTCCATTCGATTGAACCAGAAGCCGCACCGCAGCCCCCCGGCCGGGCGCTCGAGGATCGAAGCGGCGCAGGCAAGTGCCTGATCCAGGAGGGGGAGCAGGGCCGGCATGCGGTCACGCTCGAGATAGAGGTTCTCGAAACGACCGCCGAAGAAGTGGGAGCGCCGGTCGAAGTCCGTGTCAGCGAGCAGGTCAAAAGCAGCCTCGATCGTACGATTCACCCGCTCCGCGCCCGGCATTGCGCATCGATAGAGATTGGCGCTTCGCCAGCCGATCCGGACCGACCCTGGGGGGCCTTCGGGGCTCCGATCCACCATCCGGCCTATCATCCCGCTGTCGCAGGGGTCGCTGCAGGGCCGCCGATCCTGCCCCTCGCGACCCACCGAAGCGAACCCGAGCCGCGCCTCTTCATCGAGCAAACAACCGATCGGATTCGCTGCGGCTGCGCGTCAGCGCATCCTCGATCGAGACTCCGAGGAACCAGTTACCGGTGACGGCGAGATGCGTGCCGGACAGGGCTTGGTCGAGGCGCCCCACCCGCTTGGCATGCCCCGTACGGAGGGCCGGCAGGCGGTTGTGCACCCGCGCCTGAGCGGCGATGCGGCGCGGAGTCGTGCCGAGCGCGATGCAGGCGCGCTCGACCTGACCCTGCTCGTCCAGCACGCCCGGGCGAAAGTGGAAGGAGAAGGCACGGTAGCTTGGGTCGGCGAGGAAGTCGCGCGAGACCGCCGAGTAGAAGGCATCGTCGACTGCGATGAGTCCGGCGATCGGTTTCACGCCGAGGTCGGCCGCCCGGAACGCGAGCACCAGGGTCTCGATCTCGGCCATCCCGATCTCCGCGATCGCCTCGCGTGCCGCCTCGAGCCCGGCCGGCATGAGAGCCGTCGCCGCATCGGGCGGCACCGCCAGGGTCAGATAGCGGCAGCTCAGGCACTCTGACCCGGCCGTGACGCGAAACCCCTCGCCATCGGGCTCGATCGCGCTGACGCTCTGCCCGGTCCGCACCTCCACGCCGTCCTGGGCGGCGATGGCCGTCGGGATGGTCGAGAGGC
This sequence comes from Thiocapsa sp., assembly GCF_022340925.1. GTDB lineage: Bacteria > Pseudomonadota > Gammaproteobacteria > Chromatiales > Chromatiaceae > Thiocapsa. Next base: position 46,968 of record NZ_JAJDNA010000081.1, on the reverse strand, counting down.
CGCCGGCGAAGGTGAAGGCCTTGAGAACGTCCTTGCGACGGGGCTTCCGCCGGAAGAGTGCCTCTGCCGGGTAGTCGTCCGCGGGCTGGCAGATCACCGCCTGAAAGGCGTGACGCAGCAGGTCCTGATAGTTGCGGCGACCGAGCAGCTCACCGTAGTAGGCAGCCACGCTGCGGCCTTCCTTGGGGATCGAGAAGATCTTCGGGAGCGAGCGCACGGCTTCCCAGACGTGCAATGCCGAGATGATCGATCCCCGTTGCCCGCCCTTCCACAGCAGGTAGCTGACCTTGCCCTTGGCCTGCGCCCGGCCGGTCAAGCCGAGATCGTCGAGGATCGACAAGAGGTTGCCGTAGCTGTTGAAGCAGGTATGTCCGCCTGCCTCGCTCCAGAATCCGCCGAGCTCCGGGAAACGGTGGCTGTTGATGCAGCCACCAATCCGCTCGGATGACTCGAGCACCAGGCTGGGATGCCCGCGACGGCTCGCATAATGGGCAGCGCCCAGCCCGCTGATGCCGGCGCCGATGACGATATGGTCGAAATCTGTGCTCATGCGGATCGTGTCAGTCGGCCAATTCGTCGGGATCGGAAGGCGGTTCCCCTCCGGTGAGCGAGAGATGGCCGATGTCGGGTATTGCGACCGGCGCGGGCGGCGCCGCGCAGTCCGCCAGGTCCCAGTCGTGTCCGGAGACGAGGCTCAGGGAGCCGGTATCAAAGGCCGCTATGTTAACCGCCCTTGGCTCCTCCAGATAGCCGTCATGGGTCGTCAGGGACAGCCGCGGGGTGCCGGCCGTGTGCTCGCCCTGGGCTGCGTCCGGCAGCGGGGCGGCGCCACGGGCGGATTGCGCTCCCCCCTCGTTCTCGGCCAGTTCGACCGGAGTGATCCTGAGGACGGCGCCGGCGTGCGCGAAGGCCTGCTCGAAACGCGCCTTTGTCGCCGCATCGGCACCCCGTTTGACGATCACCGGTCGTCCCGTGAAGAGCCGGTCCATGCCCTGCTCGTCGAGCTTGAACACCGCGGTCAGGCGGGCGCGAACAGTCGCTGGATCGGCGCCCGGTGCGATACCACCCGCGTAGCTGAGATCGAAGCGTTCCTCTGCCATGGGTCTCCATCCTGCCCGACCGGGCCGGGGCCCGGTCGGGGAGCAAGGTCAAAGTGGTTTGGACAGGCTGAAGGCGCCCCGCACGTCGCCGAGGCTGTATCCGCGTGCCATGTCGTCAGGATAGCGTTCGTCCAGCGCTGCGGCGACCTCGTCGGTGATCGCGCTGCCGTGGCAGGCGAGACACACCTCCGCGGTGGGGATGGCCTTCATGAACCGGAACATGCGCCCCCCGTCGGTCCCGACGATCTCGGCATAGGCCATGGGCTGGACGTCTTCACCGGCGGCGCGACGCGCATCGAACCGGGCCAAGACCTCCGCCTCCCAGGCATCCGGGCTGTTCTCGGCAACGTTGCGGGTCTTGAGACTGGTGCGACCGACCTGCCAGCCGGAACGCTCGGACAGGTCGGCCGCGATCGCGGGTGCACGGTCCTGGCACACCGCGATGGCATTGGTGGGGCCGCCTTCCTTGATGGCCGCCTGCAGCTCTCCCTGCAGGGTCGTCGCGAACTCCTGGACGATGGCCTTGGCCTCTGCGAGGTCGTCCTCGGTGGCGGTCTCGGCATGGATTGTCGTCGTGATCAGGATGGCAAGGGTGGCGGCAATGCGGGCGATGGACTTCATGCGGGTCGACTCCCGGTCGGTGGTTGGGCTGGTTCTCGCTGCCTCGGTCGGTGACGAATGTGCCACCTTGCCTCGAGGCTCGCTGCCATTTGACGGATCGACCGCCGAGAGTTCCCTCTCCCATCGCCCGATGGTCGGCGGGCGCCGGATCGACGAGCCGCCCGGGCAGGGATTGGCTGCACGCACACGCTGGTCCGGATGCACGGCTCAGCCGGCGGCCCGCAGGGGTGATACCCTGTGCTCCCTGTCGGCCTCTGCGGCCGGCGGTGTGCTCTCGGGCGACTTGCCTTTGAGGATGCGCTCGACGCTCTTGGCGTTGCGGGCCAGATAGATGGTCAGCTCTTCCAGGTCGTTCTCCGGCAGGCCGGGCAGGATATTGTCATGGCGCAGGAGCTCCGCCAAGCGCTCGGCGCACTCGAGGGCTTTATCATAGGCGTCGGCGGCCTTCTTGTCGGTCGTGCGCAATCGTTCGGCTCCCCTCTGGTCTCTGACGACATATTCGATCTCGATCACGGTTCTCGGCTCCGGTGTCGGCGATGATGAGGCTCGGCGCGAGGCAGCGGGGATCAGTATACCCAACCCACATGGGTTTTTCGGAAGGCAGGGTCCGTTTCGTCTTCGGAGAATCCCCTGGGCGGCGTGGCCGATCGATCTGGGCGGTTCTCCGCTGAGCCCGCTTGGGGCGCGGAAGCCGGCCCCGGAGGGCGGCATGGCCGGTCGTTGCGAGGGCGCATCAGCAGCCGTTTGCCGAGCCGAGATGCTCCCGCAGCGCACAAGCGGTCGGTAGATCACCCGCCGCGGCGACCGTCTCCGGGGTTCCGGCAGCGCCGACCCGACCGCCGGCCTCGCCGGCCTCCGGGCCGAGGTCGATGATCCAGTCGGCCTCGGCCATGAGGTCCAGGTTGTGCTCGATGACCAGGACGGAATGGCCGGCGTCAACCAGTCTGTGCAAAACGCTGACCAGGCGCTCGACATCGGCCATGTGCAGACCGACCGTCGGCTCGTCGAGCACATAGAGGGTGGGGCGGGTGGTGCGCTGATCGGTGCTCGGGCGCGCCTTGGCCAGCTCGGTGACAAGCTTGAGACGCTGGGCTTCGCCGCCCGAGAGGGTCGGGCTCGCCTGGCCAAGCTGCAGGTAGCCGAGCCCGACCTCTTGGAGCAGGGCCAGCGGGTGGCGGATCGCCGGATGGGCCTGGAAGACGTCCAGCGCCTCGTCGATGCTCAGGGCCAGGACCTGGCCGATGTCGAGCCCCTGGTAGCGAATCTCGCGCGTCTCGCGGTCGAAGCGGCTGCCCCCGCAGACCTCGCAAGTCATCCGCACGCCGGGCAGGAAGCTCATCTCCAGCTTTTTCACCCCTTGGCCCTCACATGCGCCGCAGCGTCCGCCGGCGGTGTTGAAAGAGAAGCGCGCCGCCCCCCACCCGAGGATGCGTGCCTCCGGAGTGGCGGCGAAGAGGCGACGTACCCCGTCCCAGAAGCCGACGTAGGTGGCGGGACAGGAGCGGGGGGTCTTGCCGATGGGGGCCTGGTCCACCTCGAGGACACGGGCCAGGTCCTGCCAGCCGGTCAGCCGGCTGCAGCCGACGAGCGCGCGCGTGCCGGCCCGGTCCTCGCGTGCGAGCCGGTTGCGCAGGCTCTTGACCAGGACCTCGCGCACCAGGGTTGACTTCCCGGACCCGGAGACGCCGGTGACACACACCAGGCGGGCGAGGGGCAGCTGCACGTCGATGCCCCGCAGGTTGTGACGCCGCGCGCCCTCGACGACGAGCCAGGCGCCGTCCTCGCGGGTCTCCCGAACCGGGCGCGAGCGCCGGCGCGGGCGGGCGAGACAGCGACCAGTGATGGACGCCGGGTCCCGCATCAGATCCAGGGCGGTGCCGCGAGCGATGATGTCGCCGCCGCGGGTGCCGGCACCCGGTCCCAGGTCGATGACCTCGTCGGCGCGGCGGATGGTCTCCTCGTCGTGCTCCACGACCAGGACGGTGTTGCCCTTGGCCTGCAGCCGGGCGAGCCCGTTCAGCAGCAATCGGTTGTCCCGCGGATGCAGGCCGATGGTGGGCTCATCGAGGATGTAACAGACGCCACGGAGGTTGGAGCCGAGCTGAGCGGCGAGGCGAATCCGTTGGGCCTCGCCGCCCGAGAGGGTGGGCGCGCCCCGGTCCAGCGACAGATAACCCAACCCCACCTCGGCGAGGAAGGCGAGCCGTTCTCGCACCTCGGCGAGCAGGTCGTGGGCGATGGCATGCTCGCGCTCGTCGAGTCGAAGCCCGGCGACGAAGGCCGCGGCCTGGTCGACGGTGAGGGACGCGAGGTCCGCGATCGAGCGATCGCGAAAGCGCACCGCGAGCGCCTGTGGGTTCAGGCGGGCGCCGCGGCAGCTCGGGCAGGTGGCTGTCTCCGCCGCCTCGGTGTCCAGCCATGCGTCCTCTTCACCGGTTTGCTCTGCATCGAATCCGTCCAGCACGAGCCCACTCCCGAAGCAGGTCTCGCACCAGCCCTGCCTGGAATTGAAGCTGAAGAGTCGGGGGTCGGGATCGGGCAGCGCCGTCCCGCAGCGTGGGCAGGCGCGCTGGGTCGAGTAGGGTGTCTCGGGGCCCCAGGTCCCGTTGTCGATCTCGACCACGCGGACCGAGCCCTTGCCCAGGTCCAGGGCCTGATCCAGGAGGGCGCGGAGCTCGCCTTTCCGCTCGGGTCGAATCGCGACCTCACCGACGGGCAGCTCGATGGAGTGCTCCCGATAGCGGTCGAGCCGCGGCCATTGGTGGGTCTCGACCGGCTCGCCGTCGACCCGCAGGACAAACCAGCCGCGCCGCGCGGCCCATTCGGCGAGCTCCTTGTAGAGTCCCTTGCGGGCCACGACCAGCGGGGCCATCAGGCTGACCGTTTTGTCGGCATGCTCGCGCCGGATCCGCCGCAGCATGGCGTCCCGCCCCATCGGCTCGACCGGGACGGCACAGCTCGGGCAGGACTGGATCCCGAGCCTGACGTAGAGGAGGCGCAGATAGTGGTGGATCTCGGTCAGGGTGCCGACCGTGCTCTTGGCCCCGCCGCGGCTGGTTCGCTGCTCGATGGCGACGGTGGGCGGGATCCCGAGGACGGCATCGACATCCGGTCGTGCGGCGGGCTGGACGAACTGCCGGGCATAAGCATTGAGCGACTCCAGGAAACGGCGCTGGCCCTCGGCAAAGAGGATGTCGAAGGCCAGCGTGCTCTTGCCGCTGCCCGAGACGCCGGTGATCACCGTGAGCCGGTCGCGCGCGATCGACAGGGACAGGTCTTTTAGGTTGTGCTCGCGGGCGTGCAGGACGGAGATGCAGTTGGCTGGGGCAAGCGGCGCGTCGCGTGCTGTCGCGACCAAACCGCCCGGCGGGGGCTCGGCGACGCCGGGTGCGGATGTCGGTTGTGCCGCGTAGCCGGCGGGCGCGTCCTCCGGAGATGGATTCAAGCCCGGCTCGGGCGGGGCCCCGACTCCCGACAGTGCGTCAAGATGGCCGGCCAAGGCACGTCCGGTGAGGCTCGTGGGGTGTTCCGCAAGCGTTTTCGGAGTGCCGCAGCAGACAAGCTCGCCCCCCGCCTCTCCGCCCTCGGGGCCCAGGTCGATTAGCCAGTCCGCGGCGCCGATCAGGTCGAGGTTGTGCTCGATGACCAGCACGGAGTGACCCTTGTCGATCAGGCGCCGCAAGGCGCCCAGCAGGACAGCCACATCGGCGAAATGCAGGCCGGTGGTGGGCTCGTCGAGCAGGAACAGGAGGCCGCCGTCGCGGGTCCGGCCGCGGCCCGACTTGGCGAGATGGCCGGCGAGCTTGAGACGCTGGGCCTCGCCACCAGAGAGGGTCGGCACCGGCTGGCCGAGACGCAAATAGCCAAGTCCGACGGCCAGCAGGGGCTCGAGGGCGCGGCGGAGCTCCTGATCCGCTTCGAAGTAGGCGCGCGCCTCCGTCGCGGTCATCTCCAGCACGTCTGCGATGGAGCGCCCCCGCTCTCCGGGGCGGCCTCCGATCTCGACCTCCAGCACGGATCGGCGATAGCGCCGGCCGTTGCAGTCCTGGCAGCGCAGGTAGACATCGGCGAGGAACTGCATCTCCAGGTGCTCGTACCCGTTGCCGGCGCAGGTCGGACAGCGCCCCGCGCCGCTGTTGAAGCTGAAGGTTCCGGCCGTGTAGCCGCGCTCCCTGGCGAGCGGAAGTGCCGCGAAGCGTTTGCGCAGCACATCGAGCACACCGACATAGCTCGCCGGGTTCGACCGCGAGGTTCGCCCGATGCTGGACTGATCCAACAGGACGACCTCGGCGATCTCGGCGTCCCCCTCGATCTCGGCGTGCTCGCCCGGCGCCTCGACGGGGTGACCCTTGAGCTGGCAAAGGCCCCGGTAGAGAACATCCTGCACGAGTGTGGACTTGCCGGATCCAGAGACCCCGGTGATCACCACCAGACGGTGCAGCGGGATGGCGACGTCGATCCCCTTGAGATTATGGGCGCGGGCGCCTCGGACCCTGATCCAGGGCCCGTCCGGTGGCGAAGGGGCAGGCGCATCTGCGTTGGCGAGACGTCGCCGACCCGCCAGGTAATCCCCGGTCAGCGAACCTTGGCTCCTGGACATGGCTGCCGGCGACCCTTCAAAGACGATCCGGCCGCCGTGCTCGCCCGGTCCGGGACCCATGTCGATGATCCGATCCGCGGCCCGTATCACCTCGGGGTCGTGCTCGACCACCACCAGGGAGTTCCCCTGGTCGCGCAGCCGCTGCAGGATCCCCACCACCCGGCCCAGATCGCGTGAATGCAGGCCGACGCTGGGCTCGTCGAGCACGAACAGGGCGTTGACCAGGGTGCTTCCGAGCGCTGTGGTCAGATTGATGCGCTGCAGCTCGCCGCCCGAGAGTGTGCGCGACTGGCGGTCCAGGGTCAGGTAGCCGAGTCCGACCTCGCAGAGGTAGCCCAGGCGCGAGCGAATCCCGCCGATGAGCCGATCCAGTGCAGGGTCCAGGGTCAGGGCATCGCAGAAGTCCCGACAGGCGGTCAGCGGCAATCGCATGAGGTCGTGGATGCCCAGCCCGGGGAGGTTCAGCCAGATCGTCTCGTCCATGCCCACGCGCCCGTGGCGGAAGCGTTGCTCGGGTGCCAGCACGCGATCAGCGAGCGCCTTGCCGCCGACCCGCCAATCCAGCGATTCGTCCGTCAGCCTGGCCCCGCCGCACGCGCTGCAGACGTCATAGGAGCGGTAGCGCGAGAGCAGGACCCGCACGTGCATCTTGTAGCTGCGCCCTTCGAGCCAGGCGAAGAAGCGGCGCAGCCCATACCAGACGCCGGTCTCCCAGTCGCCCTCGCCTTCGATGATCCAGGCGCGGTCGGCGTCGGTCAGATCGCGCCAGGGCAGATCGGTCGGAACGCCGCGGCGATGCGCGAAGCCCATCAGGTCTTCCTGGATCTCCGAGTAGCTGTCGGACTGGATCGGCTTGATCGCACCCTCGAGCAGCGACTTGGATGGATCCGGGACCACCAGCGACCAGTCCACGCCGATGGTGCGGCCGAAGCCCCGACAGACCGGGCAGGCCCCCACCGGCGAGTTGAAGGAGAACCGGTTCGGCGTCGGATCCGCGTATGCGACGTCACAGTCCGGACAGTGCAGATCGGCCGAGAAGCGCCGGGGCGGTCCGGCCTGCCGATCCGCGCCGAGCGGATAGACCCGGACGCGCCCGTGGCCGCGGGCGAGTGCCGTCTCCAGGGCCTCGATCGCGCGGCCGCGATGCTCGCCGGTCAGGCGGATCCGGTCCTGGATGACCTCGATGGCCGTCGCGTCTGCCTCCAGGATCCGGACGTAGCCCTGCTGGGCCAGCAGCCCCTTGACTGCCGCGACGTCGAGGGAAGGCGGAACCGGAACGCGAAACGCGATCGCGACGGCGCCCGCGGCCGCCTCCTGCAGACCCGTCAGGTGCGCCCAGATCCCCTCTGGCGTATCGCGCTGGACCTCCCGACCGCAGCCCCTGCAGAAGAGGCGCGCGGCGCGGGCGAAAAGAAGCTTCAGGTGATCGTTGAGCTCCGTCATAGTGCCCACCGTCGATCGCGACGTGCGCACCGCGTTGGCCTGATCGATGGCGATCGCCGGCGGGATGCCGTCGATCCGATCGGCGGCGGGGCGGTCCATCCGATCGAGGAACTGGCGCGCATAGGGCGAGAAGGTCTCGACATAGCGCCGCTGACCCTCGGCATAGAGGGTGTCGAAGGCGAGCGAGGACTTGCCGGATCCCGAGACACCGGTGACGACGATCAGCTCGCCAAGGGGCAGGTCCAGGTCGATGGACCTGAGGTTGTTCTGCCGCACACCGCGCAGACGGATCAGGCCCGGGCGATCGGATGGGTGGGACATGGCCTAGGAGCCCGTCGGACTTAGGGGGGGCGACGCGAGGGCGTGGGAGAGCGAGGCCATTGCGTTCCGGTTGTGAGGCGCATCGTGGGTGCTATGTAACGAAAAATCGGGGTGAAATGGACCGATCTCCCGCTTCCGTAGCCGATTCATCCTAGATCCGACAGGCTCCTAGACAAGCTGTGAGTCGGGAGCCTGGGCGGCCGATCCTGACGGCGTCGCGCGAGTGTGGATCTCGCTGAAGGCGAAGACCCGGTCGCGTCCGGCACGCTTGCTTGCATAGAGGGCCTCATCCGCGCGCATCATGAGATTGTCGATATCCGTCGCCGTCCCCCGACAGGTCGCATAGCCGACGCTGACGGTGGTGGCGACCGAGTCCTGCCCGGCGTCGACCAGGGTGTTCGCGACCATCACGCGGATCCGCTCGCCTGCCTCGCGCGCCGCCGCCTCGGGCGTGTCGGGCAACAGCAGGACAAACTCGTCGCCCCCGTAACGGGCGACCAGGTCGGTGCCTCGGATGCTTCTGCGGATCCCCTCGGCGACCGCGCAGATGACCTTATTGCCGATCGCGTGGCCGAAGCGGTCGTTGATCTCTTTTAGATTGTCGGCATCGACCATCATGACACTGAAGGGGCGACGGTCATGCAAGGCCTCCTGTTTCTGATGGGCGAGTGCGAGCGAGAAAGCGCGCATGTTGGGCAGTCCCGTCAGGTCGTCGGTCTCCGAGAGACGCTGGACGAAGCTGCGCGAGAAATCCATGTCCGAGGCGATCAGTGACGTGACGTAGGCGACCAGCGCAACCGGCGCGAAAACCAGCATCAGGCGGCTGAACGTCGAGTAGGCGAAAAGATGATCGCCCGCCGCAGAGTAGGCGGCGAGCAAATAGAAGCTGGCGATGAGGACGGCTTCCAACAGGGTGATGAGCTTGCCGAGCGTCAAGGCGCTGAAGATGATGACCAGCAGAAAGAGGCTGATGAGCGGGCTGTCGATCTTGCCGGTATGCCAGACCACGAAACCGGTGAAACCCAGCATGGCCCAGGTCTCGATGGTGAATTTCCAACGTGCCGGCAGGGTGAACAGGTTCAGATAGCGGAAACCCAGCACGAAGACCGCGAAGCCGGCCGCTGCGGCGGCGATGGCCAAGATGTGCTCGACGGGCTCCTCGGGCAGGACCAGATAGACCAGGACCAAGACCAACAACAGCCACTCGATCTCAGCCAGGGTCCGATTGAACCCCGTCAGCTCGACCGGGTCCGGTACCGCAACACCCCATCTCCTGTTCATCGGACGCTCCGTTGTCTGCATCTCTGCGAGGGATTGTCCAGGCTTGCCGAGGCCGGATCATGCCGTCGCGGACGATCGCAACCGGCGGCCGGCCCTTGTCGGTCAAGGCGTCGGCCGTTGATCGGCGTCCAGCGCGCTCAAGCGGGCGCTTGCAGCCGATTTCCCCATTTTCCCGATTGTCATCTCAGCCGGGCAAGGTGTCGGTCCGGGCTTGTGGTCCGAAGAGCTGCCCCGACTTCAATGCGGGTACGTCGATCCGACACCGCGCTGTGAGGATCGTCGATCTCCCAAGACTATCCCGAGGTACCTTGCCAATGTCGATACGATACGCCACTTTTTCGACCGCCCTGCTGCTCGGCGCAATGCTCGTTGCGGGTTCGGTCATGACCGCGCACGCGGGAGATGGCTGCACGAAGGATCAGTCCCAGGACAGCTCCAGCTCCGCCGCTTACCCGACCGTGACGCTCCAGTCGTAGTCTCTACCGAGGCCCCGGGATCGCCCGGGGCCGTCGCGTGCCGACCCTTTCGCAACGGCCGTTTTTCCTCTCCCTTGCTCTCGTCGCCGCGTCCCGCGCCACCGTGCAAGCCGGGCCGGGTGAGTCGTCCCCTTCCTCTCCGCTCGACATGTGAGCCGTGCCCGGCGATCATCAGCGCGCGAAGCGGAGATCGATTCTTCGCTGCTTTGGGCGACATGACAGGAGGCGCCGATGCAAGAGACCCGATACGAAGCGCACCCGTCGATGCTGCGGATGCGACCCTTTTCCACACCTCTCGTGACCCTGCTGATGTTGGCAGGGATCCTGATTGCTGCCGCGGGTGCCGGTTGGCTCCCCGTCGCCTTGCCCCAGCGAATCGATGGGATGGTTCTCCGGCTCATCGGCATCGCGGTCTTCGCGCTGTCTGCCCTGCAACTCTTTGCCTGGTGGCTGTCGAGCCGGTCCGACCATCTGATCATCAGGGGCGATGAGCTGATCTGGACTCATGGCCTGCTCAGCAAGAGCTACATCGAGGTCAAGCTGTCCTCGGTCCGCACGGTCCGGCTGCATCAGAGCCTGCTGCAACGGATCCTGAATGCCGGCGACATCAGGGTCTACACGTCGGGGGACGTTCCAGAGCTGGTCGTTCGCGGCCTGCCGAACCCCAACCGGCTGCGCGAGCTCATCAAGGCCGTCGCCTGACCGCGAGCACGGGTCGCCTCCCCACGAATCGGGTCTTCACGATCGTCCCTGGTCCTCGGGCGCCGGGTGGCGTGATCAGCCGGCCGGCGCGACCTCGCCGCTGCGCTGCAGCAGGAGCTGAGTCAGTAAGGCGACGGGTCGGCCGGTCGCGCCCTTGTCCTTGCCGCTCAGATAGGCCGTGCCGGCGATGTCCAGGTGCGCCCAGCGGTAGGCCTTGGTGTAGCGTGCGAGAAAGCAGGCAGCGGTGACGGCACCGGCCTCACGGCCACCGACATTGGCCATGTCGGCGAAGTTGCTGTCGAGCTGCTGTTGATACTCGTCCCACAGCGGCATGCGCCAGGCGCGGTCGCCCGCGGCCTGTCCGGCGTTGACGATCTCCTCTGCGAGCCGCTCGTCGGTGGTGAATAGACCGGATGCGTGCTTGCCCAGGGCGATGACGCAGGCGCCGGTCAGTGTCGCCAGGTCGATGACCACCTCGGGGTCGAAGCGCTCGCTGTAGCTGAGGGCATCGCAGAGGATGAGTCGACCCTCCGCGTCGGTGTTGAGGATCTCGATGGTCTGACCGGACATGCTGGTGACGATATCGCCCGGCTTGTTGGCGTCTCCGTCCGGCATGTTCTCGGAGGCGGGTACCACGCCGACCAGGTTGATTGGCAGCCCCAGCTCACAGGCGGCGAGCACGGCTCCGAACACCCCGGCGCCTCCGCACATGTCGAACTTCATCTCATCCATGTCGGCGGCCGGTTTGATGGAGATGCCGCCGGTATCGAAGGTGAGCCCTTTGCCGACCAAGACCACCGGCTTGCTGGCGGCGTCGGTCCCCCGGTAGTGCATCAGGATCAGCTTGGCTGGTTGGCGGCTGCCGCGGGAGACGGACAGGAGCGCGCCCATCTTCAGCGCCTCCATATCGGCCTCTTCGAGTATCTCGACCTCGAGCCGGTCGAAACGTCCGCCGAGCTCCCTGGCCTTGTCGGCCAGATAGCTCGGTGTGCAAATGTTGCCGGGAAGGTTGGCCAGCTCCTTGGACAGGGCGATCCCGGCTGCGATTGCCGTCCCATGGCGTATCGCCAGCTCGGCTGTGGGCTGGGCCTCCTTCTCGTCAACCCAGAGGGTCAGTTGTTTGAGCGGCGTCTTCGGCGCCTGCTTGTCGTCCTTCTTGGTCTGGGTGTAACGGTAGACCTTGTCCGCGGCGGTCGTCACGGCCTCGCGGACGGCCGAGTAAAGGTCCAGGCCTTCCGGGTGGAGGTCATGCAGCGCGCAGAGCGCCGATCCCGAATGGGTCTGCTGCAGGGCTGCGACCGCGGCACCCAGTGCCTTGCGATAGTTGTCGCGACCGAACTCCTTGTGCTTCCCGCAACCCACCAACAAGACCCGTTCGGCGGCCAGCCCAGGAAGGTCATAGAGCATGAGCGTGCTCCCCGCCTGGCCGTCCATGTCACCCTTCTTGAGCAGCTCTGAGAGGCGCCCACCGCTGGCGAGGTCGAGGATCTCGGCCGGAGCGGAGAGCTTGCGCCGCTCGAATATACCGATCAGGATACAGGGCGTCTTTTGTCTGGCAAGCTCGCCGGTCTTGATTCTGAATTCCATCATCGAGCTCCTCGGGAGGGCGGGTCTGGGTCTGGAGGGCCGCGCTGCGGATCGGCGCGTGGCGCGGACCGATTTCAGATCGGGTGTCGTGGTGCCGAATTGGGAGTCTACCGGAAGAGGCGGTCTTGTCGAGACCCGGGGGTGCCGGTTGGCTGCTTGGCATCTCCGGCACCGGCGCTCAATGGCCATGGATCGCCGATCCCGGGGCGCCGGATACCCCCGGCGAGCCCGACCGCAGTGATCCTGCTCGAGCGCTACCTCGCGGGCGCCGTGATCGCCGGTACCCTGCTCACCCTGGGTGTGTTGCTGCCGCTCCTCGGGTTCTTCATCCTTGCCGACGAGATCGATGACGTCGGGATCCAGGGCTACGAGCTATTGGACGCCCTGATGTTCATGGCCCTGAGTCTGCCCCGCTACGCCTATCAGGTCTTTCCAATCGCGACCCTGATCGGCGCCTTGATCGGGCTTGGCGCTTTGGCGAGTCGCTCGGAGCTGGTGGCAATGCGCGCCGCCGGGTTTTCGGTTGCTCGCATCATCTGGGCCGGTCTGTTGGGTGGGCTGCTGCTCGCCGCCGTGGCAGTGGTCTTGGGCGAAGTCGTTGCCCCCGTGGCGGAGCAGCGCGGCCTCGAGCTGCGCCGAGAGGCGCTTTCGGGGGACGCGACCCAGCGGACCCCTTTCGGCTTCTGGGCGATCGATGATGACGCCTATGTCAACATCCGAGAGATTCACTCGGCGACTCAGTTGCGTGACATCTCCATCTATCAGGTGGATCCGGATCGCGGCTCTTTGGTCACGACCCACGCGGCGGGCGCACGCTACAGCGAGGGAGGCTGGAAGCTGGAGGATATCAAACGCAGCCGCGTGACCGCAGAGGGGGTCGATGTCGAGCGGGTGGATCAGGCGGAATGGGACTCGGTGCTTGACCCGGGACTCCTCAAGGTGGTGGTCGTCGACCCGCAGGCGCTGCCGGTGTGGGGCCTCTACAAGTACGTTCGGTTCATGGCGCTGAACAAACAGGATGCGGGACCCTACGAGGTCGCGTTCTGGGGTAAGGTCTTGCACCCGGCGCTCACCCTGTCGATGATCTTCGTCGCCATCCCGATCATCCTCGGCTCGGCCCGCACCAGCGGCCTCGGCCCGCGCATCTTCATGGGCGTCCTGGTCGGCATCGTCTACTATCTCGTCAGCCGCACCTTCGCATTCGCCGCACTCCTGCTGGGCTTGAGTCCCTTGGTCGCGGCGGTGATGCCGCCTGCCCTGTTCCTGCTCGGGGCGCTGGTCCTTCTGCGCAGGGTCGGGTGAGGGAGGGCATCCGTTCGGCCTGCGGCCCCGAGTCCTGGGTGGCGTTTGGCTCCTAGGAGGCTGTCTGACTTGAGCGATCGTCGCGAGCCGAGTGGGAGAGCGAGGACAGATTCGACCGGTTTTGAGGCGCATAGTGGGTCTATGTAACGAGACATCGGCCGGATATGGCCCGCTCTCCCGCCGGCGCAGTAGGTCGGCCTCAAGTCCGACAGGCTCCTAGTGCCGTTGCAGCATCGCCAGCCGGCTCCGCGACCAGCGGTCGTGCCAGGCGAGACCGTCGCGGTCCAAGGCACACCACCAGAGGCCCAGTCCGGCCGGCAGGAGGCTCAGGGTAGCCCACCCGAAGCGCCGCAGTGCGTCGGCCCGGCGCATGTCCTCGCCATCGTCCCGGATCACGCGAAAGCGCCAGGCACGCATTCCGAGGGTCTGTCCGCCGTGTGTCCAGAAGAAGACGTAGAATCCGCAAATGATCGCCAGCAGATAGAGTTGCATCAACAACAGATGAGTCGGGTTTTCGTGAGGCGATGCCCCGGTGACCAGCTGATACGGGATGACCACCAACATCACGGCGAGCATCAGAACGCCGACCAGCAGCAGGCTGTCATAGATGAGCGCGCCGAGACGGCGCAGCAGGGAGGGGGTCTTGGCGCGGCTGATGTCGAGGGCCATGGTCCCAGTCCTCATGTCGTCAGGTCTTCGATGAACGCGCAATTAGCCACCGGCTTCCGATCGCGCATCGCCTCCAGTCGTCGCTGGGCCGTGTGGTCCTGGGGCCAGCGGCGCGACTGTTCGATTCACTCTTCGCGGAAGGCGTCGCCTTGATTCGGATTCCCATCAAGCCAATCATCTTTCGATTGTTGCGGGGCCTTCCCATGCCCCTGATTGCGATCCTGATCGGGCTGTTCGTCGGTCTGGCGGTGTGGGGCCTGTTGGATCAGGTCCAAAGTCGGCAGGTCGACAAGATCTTCGATCAAGAGCTCGAGGCGCAGCTCGACCAGCGCGCTCGCGAGAGCCTCATCCGCTTCGACCGGTACCTCTCCAACTTCGGCGCGACCACCCGTCTGCTGGCCAACCACCGGCGTCTCTCGGAATACCTGGAGCCGCTTTTCTGGTTCGAGGACGACGCCGCCACGCCGGTCGTCTACAGGGAGTTTCGCCCGCACTGGCTCCCCGATTTTTTTGACCGTGAGGAGTTGAGTGCACCCAGTCATGTCGTGCTGACCGATCCGCAGGGGCGGATCCGCGAGGTCTTCCAGTCCGGCAGTGAGCCTCTCCCCGGGGAGATCGCCTCACGCATCCCCGCGCGATTTCTCAATGTTCGCGAGGTGCGTTGCGTGATCGAGCGGCTCGGCGCAAGACTCTACTTGGTCTGCAGTGATGCTGTCGAGGATGCCGGCGGCTATGCGATGGGGCACCTGGTGGTGCTGGTGCCGGTCGATGACGCCTTCCTGGCATCGTCGCAGCGCGGGGTCTACGTGGCCCGCGCGGCGGTGGCGCTGGTGGACGGGGACGATGGGCGCATCATCGCGAGCGTCGATTCCCAGATGCTGGTCCCGGGGACCCAACTCGCCGACTGGGCGGACACCTACCTCGTCACGTCTCAGTCGATGCCCGAATATGAGGGTGCCGACTCGAATCTCCTGTTTGCGACCTTTGTCCCGCACGCCGCGGTGGAAAAGATGTCGCGACATGTGCGGATCTTCGAGCGTCGGCAGCGCGGGATCGCCGCGCTGGTTTTCGTCCTGGTCTTCACCGCCGTGATCTACCTTGTGTCCTCGCGGTTGAACGCGGTGCTGAAGCGCATGACCCGCTTCTCCCAGCGGGCGCTCGGCATACCGGATCCCGGGTTCCATCGCGACGGCAACCAACTGCTTCTGCTCGAGGAATGGATACAGCACTTCACCCAACTGGTGCTGAAGGCGCGGGAGGAGATGAACATCAAGCACCAGGCCGAGATGCGCGAGAGTGAGGCGCTCAAGGCGGCCGTGATGGAGGCCTCCCTGGATGCGATCGTGACGCTCGACCACGATGGTCGGATCATCGAGTTCAACCCGGCCGCCGAGCGCGTCCTGGGGCTCGAGCGTCGCGACGCGCTCGGCGCGGCCTTCATCGAGCAGTTTCTGCCCGAGATTGCCCGTGCGGCATTCCAGCGCCTGCTCGATCGATCGCGTCACGTCCATCGCGCGCCCCAAGGTCGGGAGGAGATGGTGGCGCTGCGTTCCGATGGGTCCGAGATACCCGTGGAGATCTCGATTGCACCCATCGAGCTGGAATCCGAACGCTACTTCACCCTGTACATCCATGACATCTCGGCGCGCAAACAGGCCGAGCGCGAGATCAAGAGCCTGGCGCGCTTCGCCAGTGAGAGTCCGAGCCCGGTCCTGCGCGTGAGCGCGGGCGGCCTGATCGTGTACGCAAATCGGGCCAGTCGGCCGTTGCTCCAGGCCTGGGGCTCGGAGCCGGGGGAACGGCTGCCTGAAGACTGGGGCGCGGAGGTGGCGTTGGCCCTGGAGAGCGGTGAGCCTCGGGAGCGTGAGCTGGAAGTGTCGGGCCAGGTTTACTCGCTGCTCTTCGCACCCATTCGGGACCTGGGATATCTCAACATCTATGCGCGCGATATCACCGCTGTGCGGCGTGCCGAGCAGGAGGCACGCCAACACCAGGCTGAGCTGGTGCATGTCTGTCGGCTCAGCACGATGGGTGAGATGGCCACCGGGATGGCCCACGAGCTCAATCAGCCTCTCTCGGCGATCGTCAATTATGCAAACGGTTGCAGTCGCCGCTTGCAGGCTGCCTCTTCACGGACCGAGGATCTGGTCGGCGCCATGGGTCAGATCACGTCGCAGGCGCAGCGCGCGAGCGAGATCATCCGCCGTCTGCGGGCTCTGGTCGGCAAGCAGCCGCCGATTCGGGTGGATGCGGATCTCAATCACCTGGTACGCGAGGTCTGCTCGTTCGTCGAGTTCGAGACCAATCGGATGGGGCTGCCGATCGATCTCGATCTTGGAGTGCAGCCGATCCCCGTCCATGTCGACCTCGTGCAGATCGAGCAGGTGCTCTTGAATCTGGTTCGCAACGCGATCGATGCCCTCCAAGAGTCGCCTGAGGGGGCGCGGCGCCTCGCTATCCGGGCCTGGGTGGAGGGGGGGCAGGCCCTTGTGGCCGTCGCGGACAGCGGTCCCGGGATCAGCCCCGAGCGGATCCTGCACCTGTTTCATCCTTTTTTCACGACGAAGGAGGGAGGCATGGGGATGGGTCTGGCGATCAGTCAAACCATCGTAGAGAATCACGACGGTCGGATCTGGGCGGAGTCGGAGTCTGGTCAGGGCGCGACCTTTTACGTTTCGCTTCCGCTTGCAGAGGCCGCCGAGGGTGCAAGTGCGCAACCCGTGCTGCTGGAAGGCATGACATGACCATTGAAGCCACCGTCTTTGTCGTCGATGACGACCAAGCCATGCGGACCTCCCTGAAATGGCTGATCGAATCCACAGGCATGTCGGTGCAGACCTATGAGTCCGCCGACGCGTTTCTTGCGAACTACTACCCGGGTCGCGCAGGCTGCCTTCTGCTCGACGTGCGGATGCCGGGGATGAGCGGATTGGAGCTGCAGGGCCATCTGGCGCGCGAGAGCTATCATCTGCCGGTCATCATCATCACCGGGCACGGCGATGTTGCAATGGCCGTGAAGGCCATGAAAGCGGGCGCGGTCGACTTCATCGAGAAGCCGTTTCATGATGAAGACCTTCTGCGCAGTATCCGCCGGGCACTCGACTTCGACCAGAAGCACCGCTCGAACCAGGCGGTACGCGCCGCCATTGCGGCGCGTCTTGCCGAGCTGACCCCGCGCGAGCACGAAGTCATGGCGATGGTCACAGAGGGCAAGTCGAACAAGGATATTGCCGCGTCACTCGGCGTCAGTGCCAAGACGGTGGAGGCCCATCGCGCGCGTGTGATGGAGAAGATGCGTGCCGATTCGCTCGCGGAGCTGGTCCGCATGTCGCTGATCGCGGCAGCCGATGCGCCCGCCTGATCAAGCGCGCAGAGACTCGCCGCTTCACGCCGGGCAGGACTGCCGGCCATCGTCGGCGGCCACCCGGTCGAAACCGCAGGGACGCGGCGGCAGCCTCTCCGTCCCTTGCGCCGGGCATTGCCAAGGGCCGGCGATTGATCAGCGTCTTCTGATGTTTGCTCGGAGGCTGTCGGAGGCTCAAAATGTCCGATCCCCGAAGTCCCCCCGGAGAATGATCGATGTCCGACAAGGCCCCCTGGATTACCTTCCGACCCGAGCTGAAAGTCCTCGACTGCACCGTCCGCGACGGCGGGCTCGTGAACGCCCACCAGTTCAGCGATAGCTTCGTCACCGCGATCTATCGCGCCTGCGTCGATGCCGGCATCGACTACATGGAAATCGGATACAAGAACTCGGTTCGCGTCTTCCCGCGGGACAAGTTCGGTCCGTGGCGGCACTGCGACGAGGCCGACATCCGCCGGGCGGTGGGGGATCATGACCCCGAATCGACCGGGCTCAAGCTTGCGGCCATGGCGGACGCCGGCAAGAGCGATTGGCAGACCGATCTTCTGCCGGCGAGCGACAGCGTCCTCTCGATGATCCGCGTCGCGTTTTATGCCCATCAGGTTTCAGAGGCGGTCGATATGATTCGCCATGCCACGGAGCTCGGCTACGAGACGACGGCGAACCTGATGGCGGTCTCCAACATCACCGAGACGGAGATCGACACGGTGCTCGAGGCCATCGCCGAGACGCCGGCCAGCACCATGGTGATCGTCGACAGCTTCGGCTATCTCTATCGCGAGCAGGTCGACCGCCTCTACCACAAGTACGCGGCCGCGCTGGAGGGCGTGGGGAAGGAGATCGGCATCCACGCCCACAACAACCTGCAGTTGGCATTCGCAAACACGATCGAGGCGATCATCCTCGGCTGCAATCGGGTCGATTCGACGATCTTCGGGTTTGGTCGTGGGGCAGGCAATTGCCACACGGAGCTGCTGCTCGGTTTCCTGCGAAACCCCAAGTTCGATGTGCGACCGATCATCGATGTCATCCA
Organism: Thiocapsa sp.; assembly: GCF_022340925.1. Lineage (GTDB taxonomy): Bacteria > Pseudomonadota > Gammaproteobacteria > Chromatiales > Chromatiaceae > Thiocapsa. The sequence goes on along the minus strand of NZ_JAJDNA010000081.1, from coordinate 28,469 downwards.
GCATCACATGTTGCCGTTGCGTCAGGAGCTGGACTGGGGCCCCTCGATCCCCTACAACATCACCGGTCAGCTCAACCAGCACCCGCGTGCCGCCATCGAATGGCGCGAGGGTCCGACCCCGGACGACTATCTGAGCTTCTACGACAAGGTGGTCTCGGAGATCTGAGCCTTCCCGGCGGCTGACGTCCAACGATCAGAGACCCAACCGGATGCCCGTCGTGACCGGGCGACCTGCACACGTTCGGACGACGGCAGGGTCGCCGCGTGATCCGAAGCGATGACCCCGCGGTGGGCCGTGGCGGACGGCTGGTCTCCCCCGACAGAATCATCCATCGACCCCCGGAGCATCCCATGTCCGATGCGGCAACCCTGATCCTCGGCGATGCGAGCTATCGTTTTCCGATCCTGGAGGGCACCGAGGGCGAGCGCGCCATCGACATTCGCACATTGCGTGCGAAGTCGGGCTGCATCACCCTCGATCCGGGTTACGCCAACACCGGCAGCTGTGAGAGCGCCATCACCTTCATCGATGGAGAGCGCGGGATCCTGCGCTATCGGGGTATTCCGATCGAGCAGTTCGAGCAGGCACCGAACTTCGTCGAGGTCGCCTGGCTGCTGATCTTCGGTCATCTGCCGAGTCCGCAGGAATACGAGGCCTTCGCGGCCGATCTGACGGCCTGCGCGAACCTCGACGAGGGGATGAAGCATCATTTCGAGGGTTTCCCGCGCTCGGCGCCGCCGATGGCCATCCTCTCGGCCATGATCAACGCGCTGTCCTGTTTTCACCCGGAGCTCTTCGAGCTCGAGGACGCGGACCGTTTCCGTGTGGCGGCCGCCCGTCTGATCAGCAAGATCCGCACGATCGCCGCCTATGCCTACCGTCACTCGAGGGGGCTGCCCTACATCTATCCGCATCCCGAGCTGAGGTATGTCCCGAACTTCCTGCACATGATGTTTTCGCAGCCGTACGCGCAGCATGTGTGCGATCCGGTCGTTCGCGACGCCGTCAACCTGGTGCTGCTGCTGCACGCCGACCATGAGCAGAACTGCTCGACTTCGACGGTGCGGATGGTCGGCTCCAGCCAGGCCAATCTCTTTGCGTCCTGCGCGGCAGGGGTCTGCGCGCTCTGGGGGCCGCTGCACGGCGGGGCAAATGTTGCAGTGCTCGAGATGTTGGAGCAGATCCATCACGGGCACCTGAGTCCGGAGGAATATGTCCGCCTGGCGAAGGACAAGGACAGCAAGGTCCGGCTGATGGGCTTCGGTCACCGGGTCTACAAGAGCTTCGACCCGCGCGCCCGAATGTTGGCGAACGTCGCCGAGCGGCTGCTTCCGCAACTCGGTGTCCGTGATCCATTGCTCCAGATCGCGCGTCGACTCGAGGAGATCGCACTCGAGGATCCGTACTTTGTCGAGCGCAAGCTCTACCCGAACGTGGATTTTTACAGCGGTATCATCCTCAGGGCCATCGGGATTCCGACCAACATGTTTACGGTGATGTTCGCAATCGGCCGGCTCCCCGGCTGGATCGCCCATTGGTGGGAGCAGGCACAGACCTCGGGGAACAAGATCGCGCGTCCGCGTCAGATCTATGTCGGGCCGCTGGAGACCGACCGGGTGCCGCTCAGCGAGAGAGGCGAGCTCGGAACGGCCTGACGCAGCTCAATGCGGCCGGTTGGGTCGCGCTGCGCGTGCGCCGATCCGATCATGCCCTTCCGGATCAAAGGTGGCGGCGGCGCAGGTCGAGGTCTTCAGGGTTGACCACCCTGACTCGGACCTTTTGCGCCACCGCGGATGGGGGAGCTCGACCCGCCGGTGGGCCAGCGGCGGAAACCTGTTGGAAAACTACAACGAAGAGCCGATTGTCCGCCCCGGACTCGAGAAACAGCCCTTGTCGGGGCGTTTCAGGAGGCCGGGACTGTGGCCTGCTGGCGGCAATCGTTGTAAATATGTATCGGCCGATGAAAAAAGTTGCACTTTTGTCCCTGTTGTAGTCTAAAATGTCGTTGTGCCAAGTGCGGTCTGTCCACGCTGTCCGCGCTCTGAACTGTCCGCTGAGGCGGCGAAACGGAGGCAGACCCGCGGCGAACGGGCGATACACACACAACGCTGTTGCATTTTCCTGACATGTCCGCCGACGATGTAGACACCCAAGCTCGATTCATCATCCATCCACCTGAACAGGAAGCGAAGAGATGCGTAAACAGAAACAGACCTCATTCCTGGCCTCGCTCGCGATGGCCGTTGCCTTATCCGCCCCGCTGGCCGTGCAGGCCGACTACATGGAGGACCACTTCTGGTCTGCTCAGCCAGAGGGAACGGGATGGGTGAACAGCTCGGGCGAGTGCTGGCAGAGCATCCACGGGCCCGACACCCTGGAGCCCTGCGTTGCGCCCGTTCCGGAAGAGTTCACGGTCCGTCTGAACTTCGAGTTCGACAAGTACCGCATCGAGAACGTGGTCAACGACAGCGAGCTTCAACGGCTCGACGACTACATCGCGAACGTGAAGGCGACCCCGACCCGCGAGGAGATCTCCATCACCGGTCACACCGATGCCAAGGGATCGGACGAGTACAACATGGAGCTCGGCATGCGTCGCGCCGAGACCGTGCGGGACTACATGGTCAGCCAGGGCATCCCGGCCAGCGACATCGTCTCGGTGGAGAGCCGCGGCAAGCGCGAGATGCTGCCCGACTTCGACATCTTCTCGTTGGATCAGCGCCGCGTGAAGATTCGCTCCAATGTGGCGGGCGGCTGACGCTGGGAGGCACTGCGGGTCGATCACCGGCAAACCGGGGCCGGCGGAAGGGATCGCCGCGGCCGGTCGTCCCCTCGATCGATCAACTGTTGTTGTCAAAAGCCGCACCGGTCATCGGGGTGACCGGTGCGGGAAGGTCCAATAAGCCTCAATCCCCCCGACAGGGGCTTATGGGAAGGCCGGCCACGTCACGGCGTGACCGGCCTTTTTTAATTGTTCCACTCTTTAGATTTCGCGTGCAAGCTGTGCCGCGTCGCCGAGGTAGTCTGCGGGCGTCAATGCCTTGAGCCTCGACTTGGCGGCATCCGGGAGCTCCAGTCCGTCGATGAAGGCCTTCAGCGCCTCCGGGCCGACGCGCTGACCACGGGTCAGCTCCTTGAGCCGCTCGTAAGGGCGATCCACGCCGTAGCGGCGCATGAGGGTCTGGATCGGCTCGGCCAAAATCTCCCAATTTGCCTCCAGATCGGCCGACATCCGCCCGGGGTCGGCTTCGAGCTTCGCGATCCCGCGCAGCAGCGACTGCAGCGCGATGCTCGTGTGGGCGAAGCCGACCCCGAGGTTGCGCAGCACGGTCGAGTCGGTGAGGTCGCGTTGCCAGCGCGAGATCGGCAGCTTCTCCGAGAGATGCCCCAGGATCGCGTTCGCCATGCCCAGATTGCCTTCCGCGTTCTCGAAGTCGATCGGGTTGACCTTGTGCGGCATGGTCGAGGAGCCGACCTCGCCGGCAACGGTGCGCTGTCGGAAATACCCGAGCGAGATATAACCCCAGACGTCCCGGGCGAAGTCGATCAGCACGCGATTGAAACGCGCGACGGCGTCGAAGAGCTCCGCCATATGATCGTGGGGCTCGATCTGGGTGGTGTAGGGGTTCCAGGTCAGGCCGAGGTCTTCCACAAAGTCGCGGGTGAGCCGCTGCCAATCGAGCCCCGGATAGGCGAGCCGATGGGCGTTGTAACACCCGACCGCACCGTTCATCTTGCCCAGCAGGACGACACCGGCGGCGCGATCGCGCTGGATCCGCAGCCGATGGACCGAGTTCGCCATCTCCTTGCCGAGGGTCGTCGGCGTCGCCGGTTGACCGTGGGTGCGCGCGAGCATCGGTTGGTCGGCATAGCGATGCGCCAGGTCGCGGATGGCCGCGATCACGGCGTCCATCGCGGGCAGCACGACCTGCTCGCGCCCGGTGCTCAGCATCAACCCATGCGCCAGGTTGTTGATGTCCTCGGAGGTGCAGGCGAAGTGGATGAGCTCGCTGGCCGCCGCCAGCTCGGCGTTGTCGGCGACCCGTTCCTTCAGGTAGTACTCGACGGCCTTGACGTCGTGGTTCGTGGTGCGTTCGATCTCCTTGACGCGTTGTGCATCCTCGACGCCGAACCGCTCGACGATGGCGTCGAGCAGCCGGTCGGCCGCCGCGCTGAAGGCCGGCAGCTCGGCGATGCCCGGGTGGCGGGACAACGCCTGTAACCACCTGACCTCCACCACGACGCGATATCGAATCAGGCCGTACTCGCTGAAGATCGGCCGCAGATCGACCGTCTTGGACCCGTAGCGGCCGTCGACGGGGGAGACGGCGGTGAGACTGGTGAGATCCATCGCCTGACCCCTAAGCGGCGAGCCGGCGCAGGACGTAGTGCAGGATCCCCCCGTGACGGTAGTAGTCAACCTCGTTCGGGGTGTCGATCCGCACCTTGGCCACGAACGTCTTGCCCGAGCCGTTGCCGGCCGTCGCGCGGACCTCCACCTCCTTGGCCTCGGCGTTTCTCAGACCCCGGATGTCGAAACGCTCCGAGCCTGTGAGACCCAGGGACTGGGCGTTGTCGCCCGGCGTGAACTCCAGCGGGAGGATCCCCATCCCGACCAGGTTCGACCGGTGGATGCGTTCATAGCTCTCGGCGATCACGGCGCGGACCCCGAGCAGACGCGGGCCCTTGGCCGCCCAGTCGCGCGAGGAGCCCGAGCCGTACTCCTTCCCGGCGATGATGATCACCGGGGCGCCTTCGGATTGGTAACGCATGGCCGCGTCATAGATCGACATCAGCTCTCCGCTCGGTTGGTGCAGTGTGACGCCGCCCTCAGTGCCGGGCGCCATCAGGTTGCGCAGTCTGACATTGGCGAAGGTGCCGCGCATCATGACCTCGTGGTTGCCGCGCCGCGAGCCCAGGCTGTTGAAGTCCTTGGGCTCGACGCCCTTCTCGATGAGGTATCTCCCGGCCGGCGAATCCGGTTTGATCGACCCGGCCGGCGAGATGTGGTCGGTGGTGATGGAGTCGCCGAGGAGCGCCAGGCAGCGTGCACCCGTGAGATCGCCCACCGGAGGCACGTCCAGCGTCATCCCCTCGAAATAGGGCGGTTTGCGGATATAGGTCGAGTCGGGCCAGTCATAGGTCTGGCTGCTCGCGGCCTCGAGCGATTGCCAGCGCGCGTCACCGGCGTAGACATCTGCATAGGCGGACGTGAACTCGTCGACCGTGACATTCTCGGTGATCGCGCGGCTCACCTCCTCCTGAGTCGGCCAGATGTCCTTGAGATAGACCGGTCCGCCATTTGGCGCAATCGTCAAAGGATCCCTGTACGGGTCGAGATCGATCCGCCCTGCGATGGCATAGGCGACCACCAGCGGCGGGCTTGCCAGATAGTTCATGCGCACCTCGGCGTGGACCCGGCCCTCGAAGTTGCGATTGCCCGAGAGGATCGAGACGGCGCACAGGTCATGGTCCGCGATGGCCTTGGAGACAGGCGCGGGCAATGGACCCGTGTTGCCGATGCAGACCGTGCAGCCATATCCCACGTTGTGGAAGCCCAACGCCTTGAGCGGATCGATGAGGCCGGCATGCTCCAGATAGCGGGTCACGGCCATGGAGCCGGGCCCGAGCGAGGTCTTGACCCAAGGCGCGGCCTTGAGGCCCAGGGCTGCGGCCTTTTTGGCCACCAATCCGGCGGCCAGCATGACACTGGGATTCGAGGTATTGGTGCAGGAGGTGATGGCGGCGACCACGATGGAGCCGTCGGAGATCTCGACCTCCTGGCCGTCCATCACGACCTTCGCGGGCCCCTTGTCCGGGATGTTGCGCTCCCGCTTCAGCGCGGCCAGGGCGGCCGGGAAGTGGCTCGCCATCTCGGTGAGGGCGACGCGGTCCTGCGGGCGCTTGGGACCGGCGAGTGAGGGCACGACATCGGCGAGGTCCAGCACCAACGTCTCGGAGTAGTCGGCCTCGGCGGCGTCCGCGCTGTGCCAGACGCCTTGGGCCTTGCAGTAGGCCTCGACCAGGGCGATCTGGCCCTCGTCGCGTCCGGTCAGGCGCAGATAGTCGAGGGTGATCTGATCGATCGGGAAGAGGCCGCAGGTCGCCCCGTACTCCGGCCCCATGTTCGCGATGGTCGTGCGATCGCCGATTGGAAGCGTGGCGATGGCCGGGCCGTAGAACTCGACGAACTTCCCGACCACGCCGTGCCGGCGCAGCATATCGACGATCGTCAGAACCAGGTCTGTCGCGGTGACGCCTTCTCGCAAAGCGCCGGTCAGCTTGAAGCCGACGACCTTGGGGACCAGCATCGAGACCGGCTGGCCCAACATGGATGCCTCGGCCTCGATCCCGCCGACACCCCATCCGAGCACCCCGATCCCGTTGACCATGGTCGTGTGTGAGTCGGTCCCGACGCAGGTGTCGAAATAGGCCTGGGTCACGCCGTCGACAGGGTTCGGGAAGACGACACGGGAAAGGTACTCGATATTGACCTGGTGGACGATGCCGGTATCGGGTGGGACGACCTTGAACCCGTCGAGCGCCTTCTGTCCCCACTTCAGGAACTTGTAGCGTTCCTGGTTGCGCCTGAACTCCAGCTCCGCGTTGAGCGCAAAGGCGTCGTCCGAGCCGAAGTAATCGACTTGAACCGAGTGGTCGATGACCAGCTCGGCCGGCTGCAGCGGGTTGATCTTGCGCGGGTCGCCGCCTAGCACTTTCATCGCGTCGCGCATGGCGGCCAGGTCGACCACCGCCGGAACGCCGGTGAAGTCCTGCATCAGGACGCGCGCTGGCCGGTACTGGATCTCCTGGGTGGGCTCGGCCCGCGGGTCCCAGTTGGCCAGATCAGCGATGTGCGCGCGGGTGACGGTGACGCCATCCTCATTCCGCAGCAGGTTTTCCAGCAGGATCTTCAACGAAAAGGGCAGACGCGCACTGCCGGAGACCGAGTCGAGCTTAAAGATCTCGAAGTCTCGACCGGAGACACTAAGTGTGGTCTTGGCATTGAAGCTGTCGGTCATGCGGGGCTCCGGGGTCAGTGGCTGGTTGGCCACGATTCTAGCGGTCGCGGCGGGGCGCCGCCATATGCTGCAGTGCAGTAGGCGGCGGCAGGGCGGGTCCACTGCGTGCCGCCCACCCCTCGGCCATGTCGCCTGCGGCGCGCGCGCGGCAGTCTCAGGGGCGGTTTGCGGCACGCTCGAGATAGCGGCGGGCGTCGGCCAGGATCTGCTTGCTCCTGAAGAGAATGTGCCAGCGGCCGCCGCCGACCTGGCGCCACAGCATCGCGGCTCGGATACCCGCCAACAGCAGTGCGCGCACCTGGTTTTGGTTGTCCGGGTTCCGCAGATGAAGCGGATCGCCGCGGACGATGATCCGGGGCTCGAGATGGCTGATGGTCGCGCTGTAGATCTCGGCGAGCTGGGCAAGCATGTCGGGGCCAAGCAGCGCGGACTGCTCCTGGCTGAGCTGGGCGGAGACGATGCCTTCACGGATCCGTGCAAGCAGGTCGGCTCGCCTCGCCAGGGTGCGCTCCAACTTCATCAGGAGGACCACGTAGCGGGTCAGCTCCAGATTGCGCTCCGGCTTTCCCGTCAGTTGAGCGATGATCTGCCGTGCCCCGTTTGCGACAGCACCCGGTGGTCCGAACACCGCTTCCACGTCGTCCGCGTCCACCTGCAGGAGGCTGTAGATACAGGGTTCCATGGCTTCAACATCGGCCGAGCCATGGCGGGCGACGCGGGTCACGCAATTGACCGCTTGATAGATGCCGGCGAGTGCGACGACGCGATCGAGGTCGGTGTGGGCCATGCTGCTGGGGTCTCCTGAGCGTCTGCCCCGCCATTTGAACCCGAACACGGCGCTCTCGCCAAGGATTGATCGGGTTCGCCGGCTTCAGCGCCATCCCTCTTCGATGACCGCGCCGCCGAGACATTCGTCGTCGCGGTAGAAAACGATGGACTGGCCCGGCGTCACCGCGCGCTGCGGGGCACCGAAGCGGACCCTGCAGCCTTCGTCGCTGATCTCGGATACCTCGCAGGCCTGCAGCGGCTGGCGATGTCGCAATCGGGCGAGACAGTGAAACGGCGGGTGCGCGGGAGGCGAGCCGGCGATCCAATGTGGTGTCCCTGCCGTGAGACCCGCAGACATGAGAAGGGGATGAAGCGTGTCCTGAACCAGGATCAAGGTGTTACGTCGGGCATCCTTGGCGGCGACGAACCAGGGTGCCGCTTGCCCGCCGTTGACACCCCCGATGCCGAGCCCCTGACGTTGACCGATCGTGTAGTGCGCAAGTCCCCGATGCGCGCCGATGCGCACACCCTCGGCGGTCTCGATGGGGCCGGGCTCGATGGGAACATAGCGAGCCAGAAAATCCCGGAAACGTCGCTCTCCGATGAAGCAGATTCCGGTGCTGTCCTTCTTCTCGGCGTTCGGGAGCGCGAGCCCTTTCGCGATCCTGCGGACCTCGGCCTTGGTGACGTCATGCAATGGGAAGAGCGCCCACGCCAATTGGGCTTGGTCGAGCAGGTGGAGAAAGTATGTCTGGTCTTTCTCCGAATCGGCGCACAGGCGCAGGCGAACGCCCCGCGCGTCCCGCGTGGCGCGCGCATAGTGGCCCGTCGCAATGTGATCGGCACCCAAAGCCCGGGCATGGTCGAGAAAGGCGGTGAACTTGATCTCCCGGTTGCATAAGACATCCGGGTTGGGGGTGCGCATGGCACGGTACTGGGCGAGGAAGGCCTCGAAGACCCGGTCCCAATACTCGGCGGCGAAATTGACCGTGTGCAGTCGAATCCCGAGCCGGTCGGCGACGGCACTTGCGTCGGCGAGGTCGGCTGCTGCGGCGCAGTGGCCCGCGGTGTCGTCTTCCTCCCAGTTCTTCATGAACAGGGCCTCGACCGCATAACCGCGCTCGAGTAATCGGTGCGCGGCGACGGCTGAATCGACCCCGCCGGAGAGGCCGACGATGACGCGGCTTGTCCGCGTCTTCAGGGGCACACGAATCATGGCGTGATTGTAACGAGTACGCCCTGCCCCGTCGCCGCCTGCCCGCTGTGACTTGACATTTAAATAAGAATAAACTAATAAAGCAATGTAGTGATCGTTCCGGCACGGAAACCTGCAGGACGGCACATGCCGGGATCCCTTCGAGCGAAGCCGGACCCCGTCGTGCTGTTCGGCTGACGTCTCAACCATTCGGCAATTGGGAGGTGTCCCGCCATGAAATTCGTGGCTATCCTGAAACAGCTCACGGTCCCCGAGATCCTGTCCATGGGAATCGTCGTCATCGTTCCCTTGGCTATCCTCTATGGCATCCTGGCCTGACCGCAGGGGTGCGCAGGGGGCGAAGCGGCGCGCACGCGTCCTTGCACCTGTCGGCGCCGCGAGGCGGCGCCCTTCTGCGCGCGCGGGGGGCGCGGGTCCCGCTTAATCCTGCACCGCCTCCATCACATGGTCCAGCTTCTCCCGGACCATCGCGGCCAGCCCCGGCACCTGGGGGTTTTCAACCAGGTCCAGCACCGCCAGTGGGTTCATGAAGAGGACCCTGACATCGCCGTCGTCGTCTTCGCGCACGACAAAGTTGCAGGGTAGCAGAACACCGATGTCCGGCTCGGCGCTGATGGCTTTTTGGGCGAACTCCGGATTGCAGGCACCGAGAATACGATAGGGCCGGTGGTCGACGCCGAGCTTGGTCTTCAGCGTCGCGGCCACGTCGATATCGCTCAGGACACCGAAGCCCTCAGCCTTCAGGGCTTCAGTCAAGCGGTCGATGGTCTCGTCGAATCCGGTGCTCACTTTCGTCGATACGCCGTACATGATCTTGTCTCCTGCGGGTTCTGGCTCCCGCCGCGCAATTGTGAGGATGCCGGGCGACACCCCCGGCAGCAGCCCTATTTCCGGCACACGAACCAGGGACCTTCACGCGGGGACGCGGATCCGCGCGCGAAGCAAGGCCCACCGCACCGAGTCGGCGCGGTGGGCCGTGGAGTGTGCTTCGCCGCGGCGCCGACGGGGAAGGCTGAGTGGACCGCTGACGCTCGGGCGGCTGCGCTAAGCCAGCTTGGGCTTCAGGTACCTCGCGGGCGCAGCCCGTTCGCCCGTGCGCTCGGCGTCTGGCAGATCACAGCGGGGTGCGCGCTCGAACAGCTCGACCCAGCTCTCTTCTGCCTGTCCGACGGCGTCGAGCAGGCCGAGCGGGCCGGCATCGGCGATTGCCGCCCGGCGCCAGTCGCTGCGGCTTCCCCCTGCTTGACCGCAATTCATGCCGCGTCGGGCGCAGTCTTCACGCTCGAGCTCGTCCAGTCGGTTTTGACGAGCCACGAACTCCCGCACGTGAAGCTCGGCCAGAAGTGTCACGGATGTCATGCTGGTACCTCCTTATAAGGTGGTCATGTTCGGCCGGGATGCGGGTCTATTGTGTGTTCTTGTCGACCCGTCGCCGGTCCCCTGCCGACGCCTCGCCGGGCGCACGATGGCGCCTCATCATTGCACCTTGACGCTAAGCACCTCCTCGCCGTTCGGGTCGGTCAGATGCACCGCGCAGGCGATGCAGGGATCGAAGCTGTGGATCGTGCGCAGGATCTCGATCGGTTGCTCGGGATCGTGCAGCGCATGGCCCGCGAGCGCCGCCTCGTAAGGCCCTTGCTGGTCCCGGGCATCCCGCGGACCGGCATTCCAGGTGCTGGGTACAACGGCCTGGTAGTTGGCCGTCTTGCCGTTCTCGATGACGATCCAGTGGCCGAGCGCGCCGCGCGGGGCCTCCATGTGGCCGACTCCCTGTGCCTTCTTGGGCCAGGTCGACGGGTTCCAGAGCGCATCATTGAACGTCTTGACGTCGCCGGCCTTGATGTTGGCCAGCAGCTGGTCGTACCACCCACGCATCGCATCCACCATCACCGCAGTCTCCAAGGTGCGCGCCGCGGTCCGGCCCATCGTCGAGTAGAGCGCGTCGATGGGGAGCTCGAGCCGGCTGAGCGTGGAGTCCACGAGCTCCCTGGTCTGGTCGTGTCCGGACACGTAGAGCATCAGCACCCGCGCGAGCGGTCCGACCTCCATCGGCTTGCCCTTCCAGCGCGGTGACTTGAGCCAGGAGTACTGGTTGTCGACGTCCAGCAGGTCGTAGGGAGGCTCTGGCCCGGTATAGGCGAGCTCGGTCTCGCCCTGGTACGGGTGCAGGCCGGTGTCCTTGCCGTCTTTGTAGTCATACCAGGCCCGCGAGACGAACTCCTGGATCTCGGTCTCGGCATCCAGGTCCACCGGCTCGATATGGCTGAGATCGCGGTTCAGGATCACACCGGCGGGGATCAGGTAGGAATCGGCGTCACCGAAGCCCTTGGCCGGGAAATCGCCGTAGCAGAGGAAGTTGCCGACACCCTCGCCCTGCTTGAACCAGTCCTTGTAGTAACCGGCGATGGCGATGGTGTCCGGCACGTAGACCTGATGCACGAACGTCTCCATCTGGCCGATCAGATTGCGCACCCGCTGCAGGCCCACGACGTCCACCGCCGTGCCGGCCTGCTTGCCGGACTCCAGGCTGATGGCGCAGGGCATGCCGCCGACGCAGAGGTTGGGATGCGGGTTCTTGCCGCCGAAGATGGCATGCAGCTCCGCCACGTCGCGCTGCCAGGCCAGCGCGTCGAGATAATGCGAGACTGCCAGCAGATTGGCCTCCGGCGGCAGCCTGTAGGCCGGGTGGCCCCAGTAGCCGTTCGCGAAGATGCCGAGCTGGCCGGCCTCGACGAATCCCTTCAGCTTCTGCTTGACGTCGCCGAAATAGCCGGGCGACGACTTGGCATAGCCGCTGATGGACTGCGCCAGCTCCGACGTGGCCTTCGGGTCGGCAGCCAGCGCCGAGACCACGTCCACCCAATCGAGCGCGTGCAGGTGATAGAAGTGCATCACATGGTCGTGCACGTACTGAGCGCCGATCATCAGATTGCGGATCAGCTGCGCATTCGGCGGGATTGCGTAATCCAGTGCATCCTCGACGGCTCGGACACCGGCCATGCCATGCACCAGCGTGCAGACGCCGCAGATGCGCTGAACGAAGCCCCAGACTTCCCGCGGGTCGCGTCCCCGCACGATGGTCTCGATGCCCCGTACCATGGTGCCCGACGAGTAGGCCTGCTCAATGACACCGCCGTTCATCTGTGCCTCGATGCGCAGATGGCCCTCGATGCGCGTGATGGGGTCGACAACGACACGCGTGCTCATGCTGCTGCCCCTCCGGCCTTGGCCGCACCGGTCTCAGGGCCTTCGATCAGGTGGTCGGCGACCAGCTCGACCAGGCTATCGACGCGCTTGTCCCAATGGTTTTTCTGCCGGCCGGCTTCGAAGTTGAGTCGGCAGCTTGCGCAGCTGACCACCACCGAATCGGCACCGGTCTCGTTGACTTCGCGGATCTTGATCTTGAACGACTCGTCGCGCAGGCGGGTCGCGCGCTCCAGCAGGAAGATGCCGGCGCCGCCGCCGCAGCACCAGTTGTATTCCCTGTTTGCCGGCAGCTCCACGAAGTCCGCGTTCATGGCCTTGAGCACCGACCGCGGCTCGTCGAAGGCGCCGCCGCGTCGGCCGGTCTTGCAGGGATCATGATAGGTGACCTTGCCCTCCAGCGGTCTCAGGCGCAGTCGGCCGGCCTTCGCCTGTCTGCCGAGGAACTCGGACATGTACATCATCTCGAACGGCAGCGAGCCGCTGCGCACCATCGGATTCCAGCGCAGCGCCGGATAGGCGTGGCCGCATTCGGCAATGACCAGTGTCTTGGCGCCGATGCGTTGGGCGGCGGCGATGATCGGGTCCACCTGCTGCTTCCACAACGACATGTCGCCGGACAGCAGCCCGAAGTTGGCGCTCTCGAAGCCGTCCGAGCAGATGGTCCAATCGACCCCGACGTGGTTCATGACCCTGGCCGTGGCCAGCAGACCGTTGCCGTTGGCCACCAGGTCGACCGCTGAGCTCAGCACCATGACCTCGGCCTTGTCCTTGTCCAGCGGGATATCGATACCGTATTGGTCGCGGATCGTGTCGACCATCTTTCTCAGGGCTTCGGGCGAGGAGCCGAACACCGTCCCCTGGCGCTTCTGCTCCTCGCGAAGAGCGGCGAGCTCCGGCGGCACCAGCTCGGCGGCGACCATGGCGCTGCGCATGTGGTGCACCAGCGATGCGGTATCGATACCCATGGGACACACCATGGTGCAGCGGCCGCATTCGGAGCAGGAGTCATAGACTAGCTCCTGGGCCTCCTCGAAGTCCTTCAGCTTCACCGGTCTGGTGACGAGCCGGAACCACCAGCGCATCGGACTGATCTCGCGCTGATAGACGCGCCGGTACAGGTTCATCTTGCGCATCGGCGCGTATTTTGCGTCGCCGGTGGCCTGGAAGTAGTGGCAGGCGGTGGTGCACTGACCGCAGTGGATGCAGCTTTCCAGCCAGACCGCCTCGTCGGCATTGGTCTCTTCGATCAGGGTGTCGACGGCACGGGCCAGGCGCGTTTCGTCCGACAGCGTGGGCCGCGGTGCCATCTCGCGCAGCATGCCGATCTGCCCCGCCAGCCCTTGAAAGACCTGCTCGAACGTCGGGAAGACCCCTGTGGGTGCAGCTTGTGCGCTCATATCCGGACCCCCTTGTGGGCGTAGGCAAGGCCACTCTGGGCACGCGAGAAGATGAACCAGAAGGCGTGCATCAACTTGCTGAACGGGAAGTATGCGAACAGCAGCGCCGCACTCAGGATATGCAGCGCCAGCATCGTCTCGTAGCGCGGTCCGACATGGGCGAAGGCCATCAGGCCGGTGATCAGGGGCAGCGCAACAATGACCCAGGTGATGAAGTCCTCGACGGTCGAGTTGTACACGGCGGGTTTACCGAGTCTACGCAGGATCAATGCGATCAAGGATGCCAATGCGATCGTACCGAGTGCCACCCCGATCCAGTTCGGCAATCCAGGCCAGCTCAGTCCGGTCAGGCTGGTGATGAACTCGATATGTGGCACGATGCCGATCACGACGGCGAGGGTCGCCAGATGAAACGCATAGGCGACGGCGGTCTGATAGCGGGTCGCCGTCGTGAACTCGTCACTCGGCCAGGCGCGGCTGAAGACGGTTCGATAGCCTTTGAAGTTGCCGAAGGCGTCGCGCGGGCGCGAGAGGTCGGCGCCCCGGGTGAGCAGTAATACGCCGAGCAGGCGAAGTAGGATGCCGCCGACCAGCAGAATCAGCGAGGCGTGGATCGCCGGGCCGCGGGCGAATTCGAGAAGACTCATGGTATTCCGTCCTCCAAGGGGTTCTCTGGTGTAAGTTGAGGGCCTGGTCGCGAGGCCTCTTGTTATCGTTCTCGCAGGCTGTGGTGGGGGGCGCGAATCGTCTCCGGCCCCGCACAGCCTGGTCTCAGCTTGTCGTCGTGTCTTCGCCGACGTGATGTGCCTTCTTGCGACGGGCCAGAGCCGCCGCCCCGGCGCCGATGGCGGCACCGGCGAGCGCCGCTGCACCCAGTTTGGCACCCGACCCGAACTGTCCCTGCGGCACCGAGTCGTAGATGCCGAGTGCATCCCAGAAGCGCGGTTCCGAGCAGCCGATGCAGCCGTGCCCCGACTGGATCGGGAAGCTGACGCCGTTGTTCCATTTGATGTGGGCACAGGCGTTGTAGGTGGTCGGCGCCTTGCATCCGAGCTTGTACAGGCACCAGCCCTTGCGCGCGCCCTCGTCGTCGAAGGTTTCGGCGAACTTGCCCTGATCGTAGAAGGGCCTGCGGTAGCATCGGTCGTGGATGTTCTCGCCGAAAAAGGCCAGCGGGCGTCCGAGGTGGTCGAGCTGTGGCAGCTCGCCCATGGTCAGGTAGTGGGCGATGACACCGGTGATGGCCAGCGGCATCGGCGGGCAGCCGGGCACGTTGACGATGGGCTTGTCGGTGATGATGTCGCCGACCGCCACCGCCCCGGTTGGGTTCGGATTCGCCATCGGTAGACCGCCATAGGCGGAGCAGGTACCGATGTTGACGATCGCGGCGGCATCGGCCGCGGCCTCCTTCAGCATCTGCAGGTTACTGATGCCGGCGATGGTGGAGCAGTGCTCCTTCATCGGGATGGAACCGTCCACCAACACCAGGTATTTCCCGGCGTTGTCGTGCTGGGCCTGTTCGCGGGCATGCTCGGCGGCGTTGCCAGCCGCCGCCTGAAGGGTGTGGTGATAGTCCAGCGAGATGAAATCGAACAGCAGGCCTTCGATGGTCGGCGCATGGGAGCGCGTCAGGGACTCGGTGCAGCCGGTGCACTCCTGAAACGACAGCCAGATCACGGATGGGCGCCTTGCGCCGGCCAAGGCGTCCGCCATGGCGGTCGCGGCGCCGGCAGGCAGTGCCAACAACGAGGCCATGGCTGAGCAGTACTTCAAGAATGCGCGACGGCTCACGCCTTGGCTTCTCAGCATGTCGCCCAAGGTCGAGTCTGTAGCCATCGAAGGGCCCTCCCATGTGGGGTGGTGATCGCTCTCTCGGCGCCGTCGTTGCGCCCAGATGCTGGTGATCGGTCGGTCGGGAGTCCATTCTTTACGGCATTCGGCAATCAACGCACGAAACCGCTAGGTGATAGGCAGGCCGGTCTCGTGTAGCGTAACTGTATGCGGAAACACGCCTCGATGTTTGATTGGAATGAGGTGGTCCTTGATCCAGGTCAAATGGCTGTCTCATTTGGCTCGCCACTCGTTTCCACGCCAACCGGTCATTCCGCATTCATCGGTCAACTCATCGCGCTTTTCGAAATGAATGGCGCTACAGCATTCAAGTAATTAAGTGATTGGGTTAATACCGAAAAACAAAATAATCAATTAATGAATCTCTCATGCTCAACCGGCATCGGAATACGAAAACGCTGACCGCATCGGCGGTTGGCGCCGCGCGCGGATGCGCTGCCATTGTCAGTTTCCTAAGCAACTGAAAATGCAAAGATTCGGAGGCTGGGTTAGGAGTCGCGGGGTGATCTTTGAGCGGGATGGCAAGTCATGGGGACAGCGCGACGGCCTTCAGAAACGCTGTTGCGTATCCCGCGAGGCAGGATGACGCGACATGTTCGGCGGCTGGTCAGCTGCTGAACACGAAGGAGGACGGAAACGCGCGTGCCGCCCGGCCGGGCGGCAGCGGTGGGCATCAGGCAAGGACGCTGTAGCCGACGGCGACGCCGGCGGCGATGAGCACGGCAATGGAAATGATCTCGCCGGCATTCAGCTCTCGTAATGCGGCCAGGTACTTCATGGCAGCAGACCTCTCTGTTGTCGGAGTGGGCTCGGCGTCGGAGTCCCGGCGGACTGTCCGCCGGAATGCTCCAGCGCGTATCTAAGGCGGTTCTATCGCTCCATTGATTCGCGCGACCGGGGCATGCGGCCGCTTCGCGATCGAGATGGGCTGATCCGCTCTGGGAGTTTTTTAGTAGATGCTTAATTTGTGTTCCATGACATTTGGCAACCGCACGCCCTGCACCCCGCCGGCCACTCTGCCACCGCTTCCCGGGCGAAGGTGCGCGCAACCGGCCCTGCCGGATGGTGGGCAGGCCCGGTGCGTCCGAGCGCCGGCCAGACGAGGTCTGCGCAAGCCGCGGACGCAGTGGTAGCATGAGCACTTTTGAGCGACCCGAGAGAGCACCGCGCATGGCCTACGAGAAGATCAAGATCCCAGAGGGCGGCGAGAGGATTCGAGTGAAGGGGGATCTGTCCCTTGACGTTCCGGACGATCCGATCATTCCCTACATTGAGGGAGACGGTATCGGCATTGACATCACCCCCGTGATGCGTGCGGTGGTCGACGCCGCGGTCGCGAAGGCGTACGGCGGGTCCCGCCGCATCCACTGGATGGAGATCTACGCCGGCGAGAAATCGACCCGGACCTATGGTGAAGACGTCTGGTTGCCGGAGGAAACGCTCGCCGCGGTCAAGGACTTCGTGGTTTCGATCAAGGGTCCGCTGACCACGCCGGTCGGCGGTGGCATCCGCTCGCTCAATGTCACCCTGCGCCAGGAGCTGGACCTCTACGTGTGCCTCCGCCCGGTGCGCTATTTCAGCGGCACGCCGAGCCCGCTCAAGGAGCCGCAGCACACCGACATGGTGATCTTTCGGGAGAACTCGGAAGACATCTATGCGGGTATCGAGTGGCAGCAGGGCTCACCCGGGGCGAAGAAGGTTATCGATTTTCTGCGCAGCGAGATGGGCGTGACCAAGATCCGCTTTCCCGACAGCTCCGGGATCGGCATCAAGCCCGTCTCCCGGGAAGGCACGGAGCGCCTGGTCCGCAAGGCCATTCAATACGCCATCGATCAGGGTCGCCCCTCGGTCACCCTTGTGCACAAGGGGAACATCATGAAATATACCGAGGGTGCCTTCAAACAGTGGGGATATGAGCTCGCCATGGCGGAGTTCGGGGCCGAGGAGATTGGCGGCGGCCCCTGGTGCAGCTTCAAGAGTCCGAAGACAGGCGCCGAGATTTTGGTCAAGGATGTGATCGCCGATGCCTTCCTTCAGCAGATCCTGCTGCGCCCCAAGGACTATGACGTGATCGCGACCCTGAATCTCAACGGCGACTACATCTCGGACGCGTTGGCGGCCCAGGTCGGCGGGATCGGCATGGCCCCCGGAGCCAATCTGTCCGACTCCGTGGCCATGTTCGAGGCCACGCACGGGACGGCCCCCAAGTATGCCGGCAAGGACCAGGTCAATCCCAGCTCCCTGATCCTTTCGGCTGAAATGATGCTGCGACACATGGGCTGGGGCGAGGCGGCCAACCTCATCGTCAAGGGTGTCGAGGGGGCGATCGGTGCCAAGACCGTGACCTACGATCTGGAACGGCTCATGGAGGGGGCGAGCAAGGTGAGCTGCACGGGGTTCGGCGAGGCTGTGATCGCCCAGATGGACTGAGCCGGATTGCGGTCTGCCGAGCCGGAAACAAAAAGGGGCGCGGAAGCGGCTTCCGCGCAGACCCGTCGGCCTCGCAGAGTCGGCAAGGCCGTCGGATCGGCTGACTCAGCTCACGCGGTGCACATTCGCCGCATGGAGGCCTTTTGGCCCCTGACTGATCTCGAACTGAACCTTTTGTCCCTCGCGCAGGGTCTTGTAGCCGTCCATATCGATCGCCGAGAAATGGACGAAGACGTCCTCGTCCCGCCCATCGGGCTGCACGAACCCGTAGCCCTTGGCGTTATTGAACCACTTGACAACACCGGTAATCATTGACGGGCTCCTCCAGGAGTTGCAGGTCTCGCGTTGGTGGTCATCGTTCTTGTTGTCTGGCGGGGTCACTTGAATCCGCGGAACCGCACCATAGCTGCGTAGTATAGTGAGGTGATTTCGGGGGTCAAACTGTCGCCGTCAGGCCCCGTCCACGACCGAGGTACGCCGCGCACCGACCTTGGGCCGGGCTCCCCGGGGTAGGGGACGGCCGGGCCGGCTTCGACGGTTGACCCGGCGAACGGTCGGCGCAGGCGGTCAGAATTTGTCTAGAATCCCGAGCCATGAGTAACGATCTTCCCGGCGAGGACCGCGAATCCGGACTGACCGTCCAAGAGGCGAAGCCCAAGCTGCGTCGCCCGCCCCTGTTCAAGGTTCTGTTGCTGAACGATGATTACACCCCGATGGAGTTCGTTGTCCAGGTGCTGGAGACCTTCTTCGGCATGAACCGCGAGAAAGCGACCCAAATCATGCTTCACGTCCACACGCGGGGTCGGGGGGTATGCGGCGTCTTTACCAAGGATATCGCGGAGACCAAGGTGTCGCAGGTGAATGATTACGCCCGCAGCAACCAGCACCCGCTGTTATGTACGATGGAGGAGGCATAGAGGTTGGAAACATCGGTTGCTGCGTCATCAGACACTGTCTTGTAAACCCCCGCTTGGACTAGGCCGATGCTGAGCAAAGAACTCGAATTTTCGCTGAACCGGGCCTTCAAGGAGGCGCGCGCGAAGCACCATGAGTACATGACGGTCGAGCACATGCTGCTGTCGCTGCTCGACAACCCGACGGCGGCCAAGGTGCTCAGGGCCTGCGGCACCGACTCGGAGCGGCTGCGTCGCGAGATCACGGCCTTCATCGACGAGACCACCCCCCTGATCCCCGAAAGCGAGGACCGGGACACCCAGCCGACGCTGGGCTTCCAGCGCGTTCTGCAGCGGGCGGTCTTCCACGTCCAGTCCGCCGGAAAGAAAGAGGTCACCGGCGCAAACGTGTTGGTGGCACTGTTCAGCGAGCAGGATTCGCAGGCCGTTTATCTTCTCAATCAACAGGACGTGACGCGGCTCGACGTCGTCAACTACATCTCCCACGGGATCTCCAAGGTCCCCGGGGAGAGCCAGGAGGACGACGTGCCGGGTGAGGTCGACGAGCCTCGAGGCGAGGAGAAGGAGGGCGGCAGTGCCCTGGAGAGCTTTGCGACGAACCTGAACGAGATGGCGCGGCAAGGGCGCATCGACCCGCTGATCGGGCGCGCCAGCGAGGTCGAGCGGACCATCCAGATCCTGTGCAGGCGGCGCAAGAACAACCCCCTGTTCGTCGGCGAGGCGGGTGTCGGCAAGACGGCGATCGCCGAAGGTCTCGCCAAGAAGATCGTCGATGGTGCGGTTCCGGATGTCCTCAGCGACGCTGTGATCTACGCTCTGGATCTCGGGGGGCTGGTCGCCGGCACCAAGTATCGGGGGGATTTTGAAAAGCGCCTCAAGGCCGTGCTCGCGCAGCTGAAGCGCCAGCGCCATGCCATCCTCTTCATCGACGAGATCCACACCATCATCGGCGCCGGCTCCGCGTCCGGCGGTGTCATGGATGCCTCCAACCTGATCAAGCCTGTCCTCGCCTCCGGCGATCTGCGATGCATCGGGTCGACGACCTATCAGGAATATCGCGGTATCTTCGAGAAGGATCGCGCGCTGGCCCGGCGCTTCCAGAAGATCGATGTCGAGGAGCCGTCCGTCGAGGAGACCTTCGAGATCCTCAAGGGCCTCAAGACCCGCTTCGAAGAGCATCATCAGGTCACCTATACCAGCCCGGCGTTACGCGCGGCGGCGGAGCTGTCGAACCGCTACATCAACGACCGCCACCTCCCGGACAAGGCGATCGATGTCATCGACGAGGCGGGCGCGCATGTGCAGCTCAAGAGTCCGGCCAAGCGCAAGAAGCGGATCGATGTGAGCGATGTCGAGGCGATCGTCGCCAAGATCGCTCGCATCCCGTCGAAGAAGGTCTCGGCCTCGGATACCGAGTCGCTCAAGAATCTCGACCGGGATCTCAAGATGGTGGTGTACGGCCAGGATGCCGCGATCGATGCATTGACCTCATCGATCCGAATGAATCGCTCGGGGCTGGGGACGGAGGAGAAGCCGATCGGGTCGTTCCTGTTCACCGGACCGACCGGCGTCGGCAAGACCGAGGTGACGCGCCAGCTGGCGCGGATCCTGGGCATGGAGCTGCTGCGCTTTGACATGTCCGAGTACATGGAGCGGCATACCGTCTCGCGCCTGATCGGGGCGCCCCCGGGATACGTAGGTTTCGATCAGGGCGGCCTCCTGACCGAAGAGGTGAATAAGCACCCGCACTCGGTCCTGTTGCTGGACGAGATCGAGAAGGCCCACCCAGACGTCTTCAATCTGCTCCTGCAGGTCATGGACCATGGCACCCTCACCGACAACAACGGCCGCAAGGCGGATTTTCGTAATGTCGTTCTGGTGATGACGACCAACGCGGGGGCCGAGGACACCGCACGTCGCTCCATCGGCTTCACCGAGCAGGACCACTCGACGGACGGGATCGAGGCGCTGAAGCGCTATTTCACGCCGGAATTCCGCAATCGTCTGGACGCGGTCGTGCAGTTCGGGTCGCTGAGCGAAGAGACCATCCGCAGCGTGGTGGATAAGTTTATCTTCGAGCTGGAGCAGCAGCTGGAGGACAAGAAGGTCCGCCTGACGGTCGACCCCGAGGCCCGCGCCTGGCTGGCGGAGAAGGGCTACGACCCGAAGATGGGCGCCAGGCCGATGGCACGCGTGATCCAGAATCACATCAAGAAGCCGTTGGCGAACGAGCTCCTGTTTGGGGATCTCGTCTCCGGAGGCAGCGTGCGGATCTACGTGAGTGCGGACAGTCTTGCGTTCGATATCAACGGCGAGCCGCGCGCCCTCTGATCGGCGGGAGGTGTGAGGCGCGCCCCGATCCGGGCAAAGCGTGATCCGGTGGGCGTTGGGGCGCCGCCGTGGCGGCTGGACCCGCGGGCTCCGCGATCAGCACCATCCGCTGCCGCTGCGCCAGGCAGGGTCGAAGAGGCAGGGGCGCTGTCATCTGGCGCGATAGACAATACGCCCCTTGGTCAGGTCATAGGGGGTGAGCTCGACCGTGACCTTATCCCCGGTCAGGATCCGGATATAGTGTTTGCGCATCTTTCCGGAGATATGAGCGGTGACGGTATGACCGTTTTCAAGCTCGACCCTGAAGACGGTATTCGGCAGGGTCTCTGTCACCGTGCCTTCCATCTGGATGACGTCGTCTTTTGACATAGTTTCTGTGTACTGCGAGAACAGCTTCCGGCCCCAAAGCGCCGGAAGTGTACCATAGCTTCAAGACGAACGTCGGTCGAGACCGGCATCTTTCCGAGCAGGGCCGTCCAAGCGCCGGTCCTCAGTCCCCGGCGTCCTTCCAACCCAGCTTCACCGCCCGAGCGCGCTCGAAGCGCATCCAGTCGTGTCCGTTCCAGGCTTCGATCGGGCGGAACCGGTCCTTGTATCGCATCTTGGGCGATTCCCGGAGCCAATAGCCCAGATAGAGGTAGGCCACGCCCATTCGGCGTGCCGCCTCGATCTGCATCAGGATCGCAAAGGTGCCAGGTGCGCGATCGGAGATTGAGGGGTCGAAAAACGTGTAGACCGCCGAGAGCCCTCGGTCCAGTCGGTCCGTGATCGCCACGCCGACCAGTCGTCCGGACAGTCGCAGCTCGATGAAACGCGTCTCGCCGCCCCAGGGTTCGACCAGAAAACGCCGGTAGCTCTCTTCAGAGGCGTCCTCGGCCATACTGCCCTCGGGATGACGCTCCGCGAGATAGCGCCGGTAGAGGGCGAAATGGCTCGCATCGAAGGCTGCCGCTGCATCGACCAGGTCCAGGTCGGGTGCATTCCGGCGCCAGTTGCGTCTCTGCGAGCGGTCCGGGGCGAAGTCCGCGACCGGGATGCGCACAGGAACACAGGCGGCGCAAGCCCGGCAGGCGGGCCGGTAGATATGCGCACCACTGCGTCGGAAGCCTTGATCGACAAGGGCTTGGTAGGTCGCCCCGTCGATGCGGGCCGTCGGATCGACGAACAGGGTGCGGGCGCGGCGCCCCGGCAGGTAGGAGCAGGCGTGCTCGCCGGTCAGGTACAGGGCGAGGTGATGCCCCGCAAGCGGATCATTGCCGGCATTCATCAGGTCTTGGTGTGCCCATCGACGCGGGGCAGGTGCTCGAGCCCGTCGTCCCAGTCGGTATCGTGCGGCGGCTGCCGACAGAGTCGGTCGAGTCGGCGGATCAGCTCGGCACGGGGGATCTCCATCGCGCCCAGACGGATGAGGTGCTCGGTTCGCATCTGGCAGTCGATCAGGCCATACCCCCATTGGGTCAGTCGTTGACAGAGGTGGAGCAGGGCAACCTTCGAGGCGTCGGTGGCCCGGCTGAACATGGATTCGCCGAAGAAGGCACGCCCAATGGCAACCCCGTACAGGCCGCCGACCAGCTCGCCGTCCTGCCAGACCTCGACCGAGTGGGCGAGCCCGCGCCGATGCAGGGCCGTGTAGGCGACGACCATCTCCGGCAGGATCCAGGTGCCGCCTTCCTCGTCGCGCGGGGCCGCACAGGCGCTTATCACGCCACCGAAGGTTCGATCCATGGTGACCCGGAACGGGTCTTTGCGCAGCCGCTTGGCCAGGCTCCGGGCTATCCGGAGCCGATCCGGGAACAGCACGGTGCGCGGGTCCGGAGACCACCAGAGGATGGGGTCGCCGGCGCCGAACCAGGGGAAGATCCCGCGCCGGTAGGCGTTCTCGAGTCGCTCGGGGGACAGGTCGCCGCCGAGCGCCAGCAGGCCGTTGGGGTGGCGCAAGGCATGCCGGACATCGGGAAAGGCGGACCTGTCCTCGCGAGCGAGCCGGGCAATCATCCTAGCCGAGGGTCCCCGTGGAGGGCGAGGTGAGAGGCCCCGGAGGGACTTCACGATAGGGGCTGTGGGTCTGCATCTCCGCCAGATAGGCGCCCATACCCTCGGCTTCCAGCGTCACGAACCGCGCGACCGCATCGCGAAAGCCCGGATCGGCGATCCAATGGGCAGACCAGGTAGGGGTCGGCAGAAAGCCGCGGCTCACCTTGTGCTCGCCCTGCGCCCCGGGCTCGAAGCGGGTCAGGTGTTGCTCGATGCAATACTCGAGACCCTGGTAATAACAAGCCTCGAAATGGAGGCTGTGAAAATCCTGAAAGCAGCCCCAGTGGCGACCA
This sequence comes from Thiocapsa sp., assembly GCF_022340925.1. Classification (GTDB taxonomy): domain Bacteria; phylum Pseudomonadota; class Gammaproteobacteria; order Chromatiales; family Chromatiaceae; genus Thiocapsa. The sequence goes on along the minus strand of NZ_JAJDNA010000081.1, from coordinate 5,005 downwards.
TACAGAGAGCGCGCGCCGACCAGGTCAAAGGCGGCGGCGACGATGTCCTGACGATATTCGGCCAGCACCAGCAAGAGGCTTTCACCCATGGTCTGGCCGATGGCCTGGAAGAAGGGAAGCGAGAAGGTCGGGATCCCCCCGCGCTTGTCGAAGGTGTCACAGTAGAGGCGGTGGAAGGTGGCCCATTCCGCCTCCGTGACCTGGTCGCCGGGTACGCGGCGGATGCGCACCCCGGCCTCCGCGACCCGACGGCGCTCGCGTTTGACCTTCTTGCGTTTTTCGGCCGTGAAGGCACCGAGAAGATCCTCGAACGACGCGTAGCCGCAGTTGTGCCAGTGGAACTGGCAGCCGACGCGTCGCATCAGCCCCTGACCCTCGAGCAGTGTCTGCTGGTCGTCGGCTGTAAACAGCCAGTGCAGCGACGACACACCCGCGTCCTCGGCGACCCGGATCGCGCCCTGGATGAGCGCCCGCGCATAGCCTTCGCCGGCCGGTGACTCACCGGTCAGGATCCGCGGACCCGTGGCCGGCGTGTAGGGTGAGGCCACGACCAGCTTGGGGTAGTAGCGCAACCCCTGACGCCGGTAGGCTTCGGCCCAGCTCCAGTCGAAGACGAACTCCCCGTAGGAGTTGAATTTCAGATAGCAGGGCGCGGCCGCGAGCAGGCGCCCGTGCGCGTCACGCAGTGCCAAATGCTGGGGCACCCACCCCATTGACTCGCCGACGCACCCGTGACGCTCCATCGCATCGAGGAACTCATGGCGCAGGAACGGGCTGTCGTTCCCGGCCAGCCGATTCCACTGATCGGCTGGGATCTCCGCGATCGCGGAATGGGTGGTGAGTCTGTCCATCTGTATCGACCGAACGCCCTGCCAATGACTGCGACATAAGGGCATCGAATGCCCGCCCAAGGCATCGGTGGTCCGCGGCGCCCGCTAAGTCCCCTGTGCCGCCAGCGCGTCCAGATACTTCTCGGCGTCCAGCGCGGCCATGCAGCCGGTCCCAGCTGACGTGATGGCCTGGCGATAGACATGGTCCATGACGTCGCCGGCCGCAAACACGCCCGGGATCGAGGTGGCCGTGGCATCTCCCTCGGTGCCGCTGCGCACCTTGATGTAGCCGCCGGCCATCTCGAGCTGCCCCGCGAAGATCTGCGTGTTCGGCTTGTGCCCGATGGCGATGAACACGCCCTGCAGATCGATCTCTTGCGTGGAGGCGTCGAGCGTGCTTTTGATCCGGATGCCGGTCACGCCGGTCGCATCGCCCAGGACCTCGTCGAGGGTGTGATTCCAGGCGATCCGGATGTTGCCCTGCTCGGCCCTCTCGAACAGGTGTTTCTGCAGGATCTTCTCGGCGCGCAGGGCGTCGCGACGGTGGACGAGGGTCACCTCGGAGGCGATGTTGGAGAGGTAGAGGGCCTCCTCCACCGCGGTGTTCCCGCCGCCGATCACGGCGACCTTCTGGTTACGATAGAAAAAGCCGTCGCATGTCGCGCAGGCGGAGACACCACGCCCGCGAAAAGCCTCCTCAGAGGGCAAGCCGAGATACATGGCGCTGGCGCCCGTGGCGATGATCAAAGCGTCGCAGGTGTAGACCGCCGAGTCCCCTGTCAGCCTGAAGGGGCGGGTCCCCAGACCGACAACGTTGATGTGGTCGAAGATGATCTCGGTCTCGAAACGCTCGGCATGGCGGCGCATCCGCTCCATCAGCTCGGGTCCCTGGACGCCGTCGGGATCGCCCGCCCAATTGTCGACATCCGTCGTGGTCATCAACTGGCCGCCTTGCTCCAGACCGGTGATCAGGACCGGGCTGAGGTTGGCGCGCGCCGCATAGACGGCAGCCGTGTAGCCGGCGGGACCGGATCCCAGGATCAGCAGCCTGCAGTGTCTGGTTTCGCTCATTTGGAAATCCTCCAGAGGGGTTCGATGGATCGTGTGCGAGCCAGCGCCAGGCCCTGGTCAGACGACTAGGGCGAGGCGTGCCCGCCGGAGCGGGCGGCCATGGCCCGAACCAAGGGCCCGAGGGTGAGGCCCTGCACCAGCACGGAGAAGACAACCACGATATAGGTGACCGTCAAGATCACGTCTCGCACCTCTCCCCGTGGCAGTGACAGGGCCAAGGCCACCGAGATGCCCCCGCGTAAGCCACCCCAGGTGAGGATGGAGACCACCCCGGGCTCGAAGCTGCGGAATCGACGCATAAGGTGGACGGGCAGGCCGACGCTGGCGAGGCGAGCGGCGAGCACCAGGGGTATCGCGAACAGGCCCGCGAGGACGAGATCGCCGGTCATGCTGATCGCCAGGACCTCCAAGCCGATGATCACGAACAGGATCGCGTTGAGCACCTCATCGACCAGCTCCCAGAAATCGTCCAAACGGTAGCCTGTCTCCGGGGTCACCGCGGAGACACGCCCATAACTGCCGATCAGGAGACCGGCGACCACGATCGCGATCGGTGCAGAGACATGCGCGTGCGCGGCAATCGCGTACCCGCTCATTGCCAGTGCCAGGGTCATCATGACCTCGACCTGATAGCTGTCGGTCCGGCGGATCATCAACAGGGCGATCCACCCGAGGGACAAACCGAACAGGAGTCCGCCGGCGATCTCGGTGAAGAAGAGCATCAGTGTATCGCCGAGGCTCAGGGGTGCCTTGCCGGATGCGAGGCTTGCCAGCAGCACGAAGACCACGACCGCCACCCCGTCGTTGAAGAGGGACTCCCCGGTCATCTTGATCTCCAACCCCTTTGGGGCGTGCGCCGACTTGAGGATGCCGAGCACCGCGACCGGATCGGTGGGAGAGACGAGGGCGCCGAAGAGCAGGCAGTAGAGCACGGGGATATCGATCCCGAGGGCCAGGAACACCAGATAGCTTCCAATGCCGACCAAGACGGTGGCCCCCATGACGCTGGCTGAGGCCAGGATGCCGATGGCCCATTTCTCCTTCGCCAGCTCGCGCAGGTCGACGTGTAGGGACCCCGCGAACAGGAGGAATCCGAGCATCCCATGAAGCAGGGTCTCGCCGAGATCGAGGCTGTCCAGCATGCGTGCGACCTCGTGCTCCAACTCCCGGGCGAAGGGAAACGGGAGCATCAGCACCAGCGAGAAGACCAGCGCGATCAGCATTAGGCCGATGGTGCTCGGCAGCTTGAGATAGCGGTCGTTCAGCCAGCTGAAGACGGCGGACAGCCCGGTCAAGACGGCGATGATGTCGAATAGGCGCATGGTCCGAGCCTGTCGCGTCGGGGCGGTTTGGTGATTGAGCCGTCAAGCGTGCCACAGGCGGATGCGCGTCTCCGGGGCGCCCGGTCTCGCTTGACGGACGATGCGGGACGCGCCCCGCGGGGACTCGCCCGCCGGGCCCCGGCTGAGGCTCGGACAGATTATGCCGCGTCTGCGTCGCGTCTGCGCGCACCTTCGCGCTTCACACCCCTCGCACCCGCTGCGGACACCAAACCCGCTTGACACCTCGCCGTCGGTGATCTAGAAGTTGTAATAACAAAATATTGCGCAACGAAACGCGAGTGATTTATGAGGCATTGGCTGCGTCTGGTCTCGCTCTGGGCACCCCTGGCGTCCGGGTTGCTCCCGGGCTGCGCCACACAGCGCGGCGACGGACTGCAGGGGCCGCGCGCCGATGTCGTGTTGGCAGGGCTGTCGCAGGTCGGTACGCCCTACGTCTACGGGGGCACGAATCCGGGGGAGGGGCTCGACTGCAGCGGGCTCACCTACTACGCCCACCACGTTGCGGGGGTCCGGATCCCGCGCGTTTCGACCGAGCAGCTCCGCGCGGCAAGACCCGTCGCGGGACGTCGCCCCCGCGCGGGTGACGTCGTGTTCTTCAAGACCGGTCCCGGACAACATCATGTCGGCCTCATGGTCGACGACGAGCGATTCGTGCATGCCTCGACGTCGCGCCGGGAGGTCCGCCTGGACCGACTGCAGACCCCCTATTGGCAGGCCCGTTATCTCGGCGCCGGAACCTATCTAGACTAGGAGCCTGTCCGACAGGCTCCTAGCCGTGCCGATCGCCAACGGCCAGCCGCTCGCGTTTTTCGGGCCGATGTAGCACAATGCGCGGCAGCTTCCGGCTGAGCCGGGGGCGTCGATGTCACCACAACGGTTTTCTGTAAGGAGTTGACAATCATGTCCGATAAGCCAATGCGCACGAGCCGTCGCGACGCCGTCAAGATCATGCTGGGTACCGCCGCGGCGATCCCGGTGATCAACCTGGCCGGCTTCAGCACCGCACGCGCCGAGGCGCCGGCGAACGCGGTCGCCGCGAACGACCCCACCGCCGTCGCGCTGAAGTACCATGCAGACGCGACCCAGGCCGATCGCGCTGCTGCTGCTCGCCCGGGGCTTCCGCCCGAAGAGCAGGCGTGCCACAACTGCCAGTTCCGCCTCGCCGACGCCGCGGGTGCCACCGACGAATGGAGCGGGTGCAGCCTCTTCCCGGGCAAGCTGATCAACGTCAACGGATGGTGCGCCTCCTGGACCCTGAAGGCCGGCTGATCGATTCCTTGAATCGCTCCTGACCGAGGCAACAACGGGGCCCCTGAGGCCCCGTTTGTCATTGGGGCGCGAGGGGGTCCGCGGGCATGCAGGCGCGTCTGACCCCCGGCCACCGCTCGAGCACGGCGGTCGTTTCAAACGGCGCTTTCCTTCTTCGGATCATCTCCTGGGTTGTACGATGGGCCGCAGATCGCGGACTGACCCCGGATCCGGGCTCGCTGGCTGGCGCATCACGGTCTTGTTCATGTCCCATCCTGGACAACCCACGTCGTCCCGCTCCGGGCTTGTGCCCTCCCTGGATGGCTCCGTCCCGGCCTTCGGTGCGCCTCCCTCCAGGTGGTGCCGAGGGGGTCTACGCAGCATCGGCTGGGGCCGCGTCAAAACCGCCTTGTAGGAGTGCTCGCCTCATGGGGAGGACACCTTCCAGCCGCCAATGGCTCGACCGTCACCTGAGCGACCCGTTCGTGAAACGCGCCCAGCAGGAGGGATATC
>NZ_JAJDNA010000032.1 GCF_022340925.1 Thiocapsa sp. | reverse complement strand
CCGAGCCGGAACCCGAGCCGGAACCCGAGCCGGAACCCGAGCCGGAACCCGAGCCGGAACCCGAGCCGGAACCCGAGCCGGAACCCGAGCCGGAACCCGAGCCGGAACCCGAGCCGGAGCGTCCGGCGCCCGTCGCTGCGGCCCCTTCTCCAGAGCCGCCCGTGACTGGGCAGATGCTCGGGATTCGGTTCGCGCCGGATGCCTGTTTGGCGCTGCTGCATGTCGACATCGACGACGTCCTTGAGGAGGAGGACCGTCCTCGGCTCGAGCAGATGGTCATGGAGCATACCGGCTGGCGGATCGCAGCAACTGCGGCATTTGGGGCCGGTACGGCGATGACCGAGCAAGCGGTCAGGATCCTTGAAACCGGGGATTGGCAGGCACCGCCGGCCCGGGTCGCCGTGATCGAGGACGGCTCTCAGCCACCGATCACCGAGAGTCTGCGCTTCCTGCGCGAGCTGCGCGCGGCCGCGGGGACGCGGGCCCAGATCATACTGGCACTGGTGGGCGACCCGACCGACGATGACCGCCTGCCGCCGGTGCGATCCTTCGACTATACCGATTGGCAGCGCAAGATCGACCAGATGGCCGACCCCTATCTGCGTTTGGAGATGCTGACGCCCTCTGACGAGGATGGAGACGTCTAATGTCCGGGAAGATTCCAAGACTGGCGATCATGGGACATCCCAACGCCGGCAAGTCCTCCGTGGTCGCGACCCTCACCGAGAACGACCTGATCGCGATCGACAAGCGGGCCGGCACCACGACGGAGTCCAGCGTCTATCCGGTCATCATTGATGGCCGCCCTGTGATCGAGTTCATTGACACGCCTGGATTCCAGAACCCCAATGCGATCCTGGAGTGGTTCCAGGCTCAGGGCGAAAAAAGGGAGCTGGCACGGGCGTTCGTAGCCGCGCACCGGGCGGACCCGCTGTTTGCTCATGACTGCGCCCTCCTGGAGCCGGTGGCGGAGGGGGCCGCGATCATCCTGGTGGTTGACGGCTCCAAGCGGATCAAGGAGAAGGACCGCGTCGAGATCGAGCTTCTGCGTCTGACCGCGCGGCCGCGGATGGCCATCCTCAACAATCTCACCAATCAGACGCGCTACATGAACCAATGGCGCGATGCACTCAGTAAGGCATTCAACTCGGTACGCGAATTCAACGCGCATCGAGCGACCTACGGGGAGCGCATCAAACTCCTCGAAGCGCTCAAGAGCATCGACCAGCGGTGGGAGCCGCTGGTCCAGGAGGCCATCGATGCGTTCGAGCACGACTGGACTCGGCGGACGGATCACGCCGTCACGACGATCCTCGATCTGCTCAAGGATGCGTTGACCTTCAAGGTCTCGAGGAACGTGAAGGAGAGCAAGCTCGCCTTCAAGAGCGGCCGCGATCGCGTCAGGGCGGATGTGATGGCGGCCTTTGAGGACGGCCTGCGCCAGCTTGAGGTGAAGGCGCAGGAGCAGATTCGGGGTCATTTCCGGCACCATGTCTGGCACATGCCACCGGACTCCATCCTCGGCAAGGATCTGCTTTCCGATGAGGTCAGCCAGGCGCTCGGTCTCTCCAGACGCCAGCTCGCCCTCGTCGGGTTGGCCGCTGGGGCCGCCTCCGGTGCGACCATCGACCTCTCGACGGCCGGCCATTCACTCGGGGCGGGTGCCCTGATTGGCGCCGCCACGGGCGGCGTGCTGGGGTTCGTCGGCAGTAAGGCACTGGCGAAGCTCGACATCGAGCGTGCCCCCGGCACCCAGCGCTTCACCGCTGGCCCTGTCAGTAACCCGCGCTTCCCGTTCGTCCTCTTGGACCGGATCGTGCTCTACAGCGCGCGGGCCATGAACTGGTCGCACGGCCGGCAGGCGGCAGAGGAGAGTGCACCGGATCGGGTGCCTGACAAGGAGATCCGCCGGGGCGGTTTCGCCGAGGAGCTGTCCGCTCAGCAGCAACGTGATCTGGCCCGCTTCTTCAACGCCGCGAAGAAAGGTAAGTCCGACGGCGAGGAGGCGTGTCGCATCATTATCCGGGATATCCTTCACGGGCTTGCGGTGAGCGAGATCGACAGCCGCTCGGATCTGTGAACGCGTCGGAGCTGATCGCCATTGACCAGGCTCACGCCTGGCACCCCTACACCTCCACGATCGACCCTGATCCGGTGTATCCGGTGCGCTCCGCTCGGGGCTGCCGGATCACACTCATGGACGGTCGCGAGTTGATCGACGGGATGTCCTCCTGGTGGTGCGCGATTCATGGCTATAACCATCCGCTGCTCAACCAAGCGGCCCGAGATCAGCTGGATCGCATGTCGCACGTCATGTTTGGCGGTCTGACCCACGAGCCGGCGGTGCGCTTGGTCCGAACCCTGGTGGAGCTGACGCCCGAGCCGTTGCAGCATGTCTTCCTGTGCGACTCCGGATCGGTGTCCGTGGAGGTGGCGATCAAGATGGCCGTCCAGTTCTGGCAGGCGGCCGGGCGGCCGGAAAAGCAGCGTCTCATGACGATTCGCTCGGGCTACCATGGGGACACCCTGGGGGCCATGTCGGTCTGTGATCCGGTGACCGGCATGCATCATCTCTTCCGGCGCCTGCTGCCCCGACAGCTCTTCGCCCCCGCGCCCGAGTGTCGCTTCGGCGAGCCGTGCCGACCCGAGCAGATCGCCGGGTTCGCGGCGCTGATCGAGCGTCATCGCGACGAGCTGGCCGCGGTGATCCTGGAGCCTATCGTGCAGGGGGCAGGGGGCATGCGCTTCTACAGCGCAGACTATCTGGCTGAGGTGCGCCGGCTGTGCGACCGTTTCGACGTCCTTCTGATCGCGGACGAGATCGCGACCGGGTTCGGGCGCACCGGTGCGCTTTTTGCGTGCGAGCACGCCGGGATCGCGCCCGACATCATGACCCTCGGCAAGGCACTGACCGGCGGGTATCTCACGCTCGCCGCGACCCTGGCGACTGGCCGGGTCGCCCATACCATCTCCGCGGGTGATCCGAGTGCCTTCATGCACGGTCCGACGTTCATGGGCAACCCGCTGGCCTGTGCGATTGCGAATGCCAGCATCGACCTCTTGCTGGCGTCCGAGTGGCGGTCCAATGTCGCCCGGATCGAGCGGATCCTTTCTGCCGGATTGGCCGGCTGCCGCGGTCTTGCGGATGTCGTGGAGGTCCGTGTCCTGGGCGCGATCGGCGTCGTCGAGGTACGGCATGCCGGGAGGATGCGCGACGTCCAACGGCGCTTCGTGGAGCGCGGTGTCTGGGTCCGTCCATTCGGCCGGCTGGTCTACCTGATGCCGCCCTACGTGATCAGCGACGGTGAGCTCCAAGCCTTGTGCGCGTCGGTCTCCGAGGTGATCGCGGAGTCGGCTGCGGGATAGGTCCGGATCGATGCGGCTCCGTATGGCTGAGATGCACACTGTGGGGCGGGAAGGTGGCGGAGAACCCAGCGGACTCGCCGGTCGGGGCACAGGGTGCGACGGAGAGCGAGCTGGCGCGGGCGTCGGGGTCGGTTACCGACGGTTCGTCCCCACATGGGCTGCAAATCAGTCTGGAGGAGCGCCATGCAGCAACGACCCATCATCAAGACCGCCATACCGAAACGCCGTTACCAGATCGGCAGCCTTGAAGCCTCCCTCCTTGGTGAGATCGAGAGCGGAGATGGCCGCGCTTACCGCTATATACTCGCCTTCGTCCCAGCGGGACGGCGTGAACCCGTCTTCTACGTCTGTGCCGAGCAGCGGCCGGCCGAGGAGCACGCGGAGGGCGCCTATGGGCTGCAGGTGTTGGGCGAGCTGATCTCCGAGGTCGTCGATGTCCACGACCGCTGGGGGGATCTAGACACCTTTGCCGACCAGGCCCTCAAACTCGGCCAGCAGGCCTTGGGGCTGCAGCAGACGCCGATCACGCGCCTCATGTAAGGTGCCCGTCGCGGAGAGGCGCAGGGCGCTGCATGCCCTCCAGGGCTGTCTCGCACGTCCTGCTGGGCGTGTCTGCGGTAGGGCAAGACCTTCACTCGCTTGCGAGCAGCCCAAGTGGGGGAGGCTAGGATTTGCTCTTCGTCGGCTCACCTCGGCGGTCGATTTCGGGTCGTGGAGGGGCCTCACATCAGTCTTTGGTCTCTGCCCCCATTGGAGCTTGAGCGGCATCGATCGGTGTCCGCTCAAGGCCGAGGATGAACTGCCACTGCTCCGGCGTGACCGGCATGACGGAGAGCCGGTTGCCCTTTCGGACCAATGGGAGCCCCCCGAGCGGGCCGTCCGCGTGGGTCTTGAGCTCCGCGAGCGAGACAATGCGAGTCATATGGCGGACGTAACGGACCTCGACCAGATACCAGCGCGGACGATCGGGGTCGCTCTTGGGGTCGAAATACTTCGCCGCTGGATCGAAGGCCGTGGCGTCGGGGTAGGGCGCGCTCGCCACCTCGGCGATGCCGACGACTCCCGGCACGGCGCAATTGGAGTGGTAGAACAGGATTTGATCTCCCAGGCGCATCTGATCACGCATCATATTCCGGGCCTGGTAGTTACGGACCCCATCCCAGGGCTCGGTCTGATCGGGCCGCGCGGCAAGGTCGTCAAGGCTAAAGGCATCCGGCTCGGATTTCATCAGCCAGTAATTCATGCTCGTGTATCCTGCTTGTGTCTGGCGCGATGGATCTCAGGGGCGCATCTGCTGCGATTCGGCCAACAGATGCCTGAAATTGGCGAGCCGCTGTGCGGCGATCTGGCCGTCGCGGACTGCGGCGAGGATCGCGCAGCCCGGCTCTTGATCGTGTCGGCAATCGGCAAACCGGCAGCGCCGGAGGTGGGGGCGAAACTCGCGAAAGCCCCGCTGCAAGGCATCGCGATCGATTGCACCGATCCGGAAGCTCCGCACACCCGGCGAGTCGATCAAGACGCCTCCTCCGGGAAGCCGATAGGCCGTTGTCGCCGAGGTGGTGTGGCGTCCGAGCCCGGTGGCTTTGGACAGACGACCGGTCTGAATCCCGCGATCCGGCAGGAGCAGCCTGACCAGCGACGATTTGCCGACCCCGGATTGCCCCACGAGTATGCTGGTCTGGTCGCACAAGGCACCGGTCAACTCAGTCAGCGTGGCCGGATCGCGGAGACTGGTCCGGAAAACCGGGTAGCCGATCGCCTGATAGTGGTCGAAGCGCCGCTGAAAGACCGTTTGTTCCCGCGTCTCGAGCAGGTCGATCTTGTTGACGACGATGATCGCCTCGACACCCATGGTTTCCGCCGCCACCAAGTACTGGTCCATCAGATACTCACTTGGCTCCGGTTCCCGCGCCACGAGGATGACCAGTCGCGTCAAGTTGGCCGCCAAGGGTTTGTCACGGCCGCCGCTGTCGGGTCGGCTGAGGACGGTGCGCCGCGGTAGAATGGCCGTCACGATCCCCTGGTGCTCGGTGGTGCGTTGCCATACCACGCGATCCCCGCAGACCGCGTGGCCGATGTTTCGGCGCGAGGCGCAAAGGATCATGCCGCCGGCGGCGTCTTCGACCGCGAGGTTGCTGCCGTGACGCACGACCACCCGCCCTTCCTCGGGCCGGGACTCGGCCTCAAGCTCCGAGAGGGCGTTCTCGACGCGTGATGCCAGTCGCTGGCGGCGGCGGTCCTGGATCGTGCGGATGCGCTCGATCTGGCGTCCGGAGAGCCGCCGCTTCGACATCGACTCAGCGCCCGAAGTGATAGAAACGGTCATTCAGATAGTTGGCAACATCTTTGATGTCGTCGTCGAACCAGCGCAGCCCAAGCGCGGTCTCGCAGCGCTGAACCTGGCGCTCGAGTCCATCCATCGAGCTGATGAGCCGTCCCTCACGGGTGTAGATTTCGCTCCCGTGACAACTGAGGCAATTCGCTTCGTAGAGTGATTCGGCGCCTTCACCGGCTTCCGCGCGTGCGGTCGCCGTCGCGACTGCGAGAAGGGCCGTCAACGCAGTTCCGACAAGTCTCCGTGTGATCTTCATGGATCATCCTCCGATGAGTCGTTGACAAACTGGATGGCACGGTCCCGGCATCCCCGACGTTGCCAAGCGTCCTGCACGCCGTGCCGTGCTCCCCGATGCGTTGCTGTCGCACCCGACGTGACTTTCCACCACTGCTTCCACGATGATGTTGCCGAGCAATGGGACAAGCCAGATGGCTGAACCGTTCGGGCGCGCGACAGGCAGGAGGACACCGACTTGACCAAGAACGAGAACAACCTGATCTGGCTGGATCTCGAGATGACGGGCCTCGAGCCCTTCCAGGACCGTATCCTTGAGATTGCGACCCTGATCACGGACAGCGATCTTCGCATACTCGCCGAGGGCCCGGTCGTTGCGATCCATCAGCCGGAGCATGTCCTTGCTGGCATGGATGCCTGGAATCGCGACCATCATGGCGGCTCGGGACTCTTGGATCGCGTGCGCACCAGCGCGCTGAGCGAGTCCGACGCCGAGTCGATGACGCTGCGGTTCCTCGCCGACCATGTCCCGGCCGGCGCCTCTCCCCTGTGCGGAAACAGCATCTGCCAGGATCGTCGGTTTCTCGCCCGATGGATGCCGAAGCTGGAGGCCTATTGCCACTATCGCAACCTGGACGTGAGCACGCTGAAGATCCTCGCCCAGCGTTGGGCGCCGGATGTGGCGAGCGAATTCAAGAAAGACTCTCGACACCTGGCCTTGGATGACATCCGCGAATCCATTGCCGAGCTGCAGCATTATCGCACGCATCTGTTGCGCGACTTTTAGTCCGTCGTTCGAGACGCCAGGGCGCGCCGGACGCATTGAGGAGGACACCCGTTCCGGTTGCGGCTCATCTCGCCGTGCGGGGCCAGATTGCATCCCGAGTCCGTCAAACTTCGTTCCCCGCAGCTCGGAGACCCTGACGCTGCAACGCCCACTGGACATGCTCGCGAACCAGCCCACTAGGATGGTCGGAACGTTCGCGCAGGGCGCGGACCGCCGCGGGTGAGGGTGGGGCATTGCCGAGTGCGATGGCAAGGTTTCGCAGCCAGCGGAGATGGCCGATACGGCGGATGGGCGCGCCTTGTGTTCGTTCAAGGAAGGTGGTCTCGTCCCAGGCGAATAGCTCGATCAAGGACGCACCATCCAGTCCGTGGCGGGGTCGGAATTCGGGCCCTGTGGCGAGCCTGGCGAAGCGGTTCCAGGGGCAGACCAGCTGGCAGTCATCACATCCATAGACGCGATTCCCGATGCTTGGCCGCAGCTCGACCGGGATGGTGCCGGTGAGCTCGATCGTCAAATAGGAGATGCAAAGGCGCGCATCCAGCTCGTAAGGTGCGAGGATCGCGCCTGTGGGGCAGACCTCGATGCAGGCCTCGCAGCGCCCGCAGTGATTGGCGATCGGGGCGTCGACCGGGAGCGCGAGATCCGTATAGATCTCGCCGAGAAAGAACCAGGAGCCGGCTCTTGGATGAATGAGGTTGGTGTGTTTGCCGATCCAACCGAGACCGGCCTTCTCGGCGAGCGGTTTCTCCAAGACCGGTGCCGAGTCGACGAATACCCGATGGCCGAAAGGTCCGCATTCGGCGAGGATGCGATCAACCAGTTTCTGCAGCCGCCGCCGCAGGACCTTGTGATAGTCGCGACCGAGGGCATAGCGCGAGATGAAGGCCTTCCCGGGGTCATCGAGGGCGGCGTGAATGGCATCATGCGGTTCGGGCAGATAGTCCATGCGCACGGATATCACGCGCAGCGTTCCGGGAATCAGTTCTGCCGGGCGTGATCGTCGGCGACCGTGGCGTGCCATATAGTCCATGGTCCCGTGACGGTCATTCCCGAGCCACGCCATGAGCCGCGCCTCGGCCTGGCCCAGAGCGGTGTCGGCGATCCCGACCTGCTGAAAGCCGAGCGCCTCACCCCAGGCCTTGATTCGGGTTGCAAGATCCGGGGTCGCCGGGTGCGGGTTGGGACTGGGGATAGGATCCATAGGTTCGTCGGATGATGCCTGAGTTGACCGAGCCGCCCGATACGATGCCGATTCCATGATCCCTTCATGAAGGGGCAGGTCCGCGACAGACAGGGTAACGCAAACATGATTCGCTGCATGCCGGAGGGGGATCGGTTGCCCCACGCGCTCTACCGCGCCGACCAGGTGCGTCACCTCGACCGGTGCGCGATCCGGGACTACGGTGTCCCCGGGATCACCCTGATGGACCGCGCCGGGGCGGCTGCCTACCGGGTGCTACGTGAGCGCTGGCCGGGGGCGCGCCGTGTGGCGGTGCTCGCCGGTGTCGGCAATAACGGCGGGGACGGCTATGTGATCGCGCGGCTGGCGCGAGCCGACGGGCTGGATGTGCGGGTGCTTCAGGTCGGCGACCCCGAGCGGGTGCACGGAGACGCGGCCGCCAGCTTGGAGAGCTGGCGGACCGCAGGCGGAGCGCTCGAGCCTTATCAGGGGCTGCCGCGGCGCTCCGAGGTCCTGGTTGACGCCCTGCTTGGCACCGGACTGAAGCGCCCTGTCGAAGGGGTCTGGGCAGAGGCGATCCGCGCGCTCAACACCCAAGTCTCCCCGGTCCTCGCAATCGACATCCCCTCCGGTTTGCATGCCGATACCGGGCAAGTGATGGGGGTGGCCGTCCACGCCTCAGCGACTATCACCTTCGTCGGGCTCAAGCAGGGACTATTCATCGGGGCTGGACCCGACCACTCGGGTGCGATCCATTTCAGTGCCCTTTCGATCCCTGCTGCAGTGTATTCCTCCCAGATCGCTGCAGCGCGACGGATCGATTGGGCCCAGCAAGGCGAACGTATCGGACCGCGTCAACGCACCGCCCACAAGGGTACCTTCGGACACCTCCTGTTGGTCGGCGGCGCCCCCGGTTTATCCGGCGCCGTGCGTCTCGCCGGGGAGGCGGCGCTGCGGACCGGTGCTGGGCTGGTGACCGTCGCCACTCACCCCGCGCATGCCGCCTGGCTGAACCTGTGGCGCCCTGAGTTGATGGTGGTCGCCGTCGAGACCTCCGCTGACTTGGCGCCATTCATCGAGCGATCGGACGTCGTCGCGATCGGGCCAGGTCTGGGACGCGACCCGTGGGCCCGCGATCTCTGGGCAAGTGTGTGTGCTCTGCGCATGCCGCTGGTGGTGGATGCCGACGCCCTGAACCTGCTGGCCGAAGCCCCTGCGAGCGGGGCAGATTGGGTTTTGACGCCCCATCCGGGTGAGGCGGCGCGACTGCTGGGGACCAGCGTGGCGTCGATCGAGCAGGACCGTCCGCGGAGCGCCCGCGATCTGCAGGGACGCTTCGGCGGGGTCGTCGTCCTCAAAGGGGCTGGCACCCTCATCCAAGGCAGCCCCGGGCGCCTCCCGGCCGTCTGCAGTGACGGCAACCCCGGCATGGCCACGGCGGGATCGGGCGACGTGCTGACAGGCGTCGTGGGCGCGCTGCGCGCCCAGCGTCTCGACGCGGACGAGGCCGCCTGCGCCGGGGTCTGTCTCCATGCGGCGGCGGGTGATCTCGCCGCGTGCCAGGGGGAGCGGGGCATGATCGCGAGCGACATCATCGCGAGCCTGCGCGTCTTGATCAATCGGACAAGCCGGTCGGAGGAATCGCCGTGATCGAGTGCCGGGTGCCCGATCCCGAGGCTCAGCTCGTTTTTGGTGCATCCCTCGCGAAGCACTTGCCATCGCGTCTGGTCCTCTATCTCGAAGGCGACCTCGGGACCGGAAAGACCACCTTGGCTCGTGGTCTCCTCGCCGGACTCGGGTATCGGGGCGCCGTACGGAGCCCGACCTACACCCTGCTCGAGCCCTATGAATTGGCAGGTGCGCGCCTCTATCACCTCGATCTCTACCGACTCGCCGATCCGCGCGAGCTCGACTATCTTGGTCTGCGCGATCTGCTTGGAGAGGACGCGATTTGGGTCGTGGAATGGCCCGAGCGCGGTTCTGGGGTGCTTCCACACGCCGACCTCCGGATCACCATGGAATATGCCGCAAACGGTCGGCGTCTGCGTCTTTCGGCCGAGACACCCTCGGGGCAGGCCGTCCTCGACACCCTCGCGGTTGAGCGTCCGAATGGTGCCAGAAATTGTGAATTGTGTGAGTAAGTTAACGTAATCAAATGATGTCGCTTGGAAAGGTTTGCCGCGACATGCTATCTTTTCCACACCAGTGCTCGAATGGATATCCTCAGAAGGCTGCGCATTGAAGAGAGTCATCGCGCCAATCGCCCTCCTCTTACTTGCGGTGCTGTCGCAATCCCTGTGCGCGGCGCAGTCGATTCTGCAGGGCGCGCGGGTTTGGACCGATCCGGAGAAGACCCGGCTCGTACTCGAAACCTCCGCTGCCGTCGCCTATCAGATCTTCCCCCTCGATGAACCCGATCGCCTGGTCGTGGACCTGGAAGACACACGTTTCGATGCCAAGCTGCCCAAGGTCGAGATGAGCGACGCGAACCTGGTCGGCTTGCGGGGTGGGCCGCGAGACCGCTCGCATCTGCGCATTGTCTTGGATCTCAAGCAGCCCGTCCGAGCCAAGAGTTTCGCATTGGGGCCGAACGAACGCTACGGCCACCGGCTCGTGATCGACCTCGTGCCCAAGGACGGCGTGAGCGTGCGGCGGGTTGTCCTGCCCTCCTTCCCCGATTCCAGGACCTTACCCGCTGCGCGTGCAGATGCGGCGCGCAGCGGGTTTGCACGGCCTGTCATCGTCGCGATCGATGCGGGCCACGGGGGCGAAGACCCGGGGGCGGTCGGGACAGGCGGCACCCGAGAAAAAGAAGTGACCCTGTCGATCGCCCGCGAGCTGGTCAAGTTGGTCGAGCGCGAGCCAGGCCTTCAGCCGCTCATGATCCGGGACGCCGACTATTACGTCGGGCTTCGTGACCGTATCAGCAAGGCTCGTGAGCATCAGGCGGACCTCTTCGTATCGATCCATGCCGATGCCTTCACGAGCTCGGACGTACGGGGCTCGTCCGTTTATACGCTTTCGCATGGCGGGGCGAGCAGCGAGGCGGCGAGGTGGTTGGCGAATCGTGAGAACAGCGCCGATCTCATCGGCGGGGTCGATCTCGCGGTCAACGACGATCTGCTCGCGACGGTTCTGATGGACATGACCCAGAATGCCACGATCGAGCACAGCACCGAAGCTGCCGCGCTGGTCCTCGCGAATCTAGGCCGCCTGGGCACCGTCCATCGGAGCGATGTCCAGCGGGCGGGATTTGCCGTGCTCAAGGCCCCGGATGTCCCCTCGATCCTGGTTGAGACGGCCTTTATCAGCAATCCAGAGGAGGAGAAGCGTCTCAGGAACCGTGCCCACCAGCGGAAGCTCGCCGAGGCGATGCTCGCCGGCATCAGGGCTTACTTCCGTCGGCACCCGCCGCCGGGAATGTTGGTCGACACATCCCCGCGCCTTAGCGGTGGGGCACGGGAATATGTGATCCACCCAGGCGACACACTGTCTGAGATCGCCACGCGATTCAGCGTCAGCCTCTCTGCCCTGCGGACTCAGAATGGATTGACCGACGATTTGATCCGGGTCGGTCAGGTGCTCGCGATCCCCGAGGGATCCTGAGGACCGGTCGACGGCTTGCCTCGGCGCCGTCGTTTTGTTTCCATCGGCGTCATGTCCCGGCCGATCCGCATCCTGTCCAGTCATCTCGTGAATCAGATCGCGGCCGGCGAGGTCGTTGAGCGCCCGGCCTCGGTCGCCAAGGAGTTGATCGAAAACAGTCTCGACGCGGGCTGCCGGCGCGTCGAGATCGACGTCGACCGCGGAGGTGTCAAGCGGCTTCGCGTGCGTGATGACGGTTGCGGGATCCCTCCGGATCAGTTGGCGCTGGCACTCTCGCGGCATGCCACGAGCAAGGTCGCCGACCTCGCGGATCTCGAGGCCGTGGCGACCCTTGGGTTCCGTGGTGAGGCCTTGCCCAGCATCGCGTCGGTGAGTCGGCTTCGGCTGATCTCGCGCACCCCGGATCATCCGGGCGCCTGGGAGGTGACGGTCGGAAGCGACGGAGCGCTTGAAGAACCCCGGCCAGCGGCACATCCGCCGGGGACGAGTGTCGATGTCCAGGACCTTTTCTTCAACACGCCTGCTCGTCGCAAGTTCCTGCGGACCGAGAAGACCGAGCTCGGCCATTTGGAGCAAGTCGTCCGACGCATCGCCTTGGCTCGGCCCGACATCGCCTTCCAGCTGCGGCACAACGGCCGGACGCTCTACGACCTGCCTGCGGCAACCGACGAATCGGGGCGGCGCGCGCGTCTTGAGAGCTTGCTCGGCGCCTCCTTCTCAGAGCAGTCGCTCCTGCTCGAGGAAGAGACGGTGGATTTCCGCCTGTGGGGCTGGGTGGTCCGCCCGGCCTTTTCGCGTAGTCAGCCCGATCAGCAGCTCTTCTATGTCAACGGCCGGATGGTGCGGGACAAGCTGGTAGGCCATGCGGTGCGCCAGGCATTCAGTGACCTGCTGCATCATGCTCGACATCCCGCCTATCTGCTCTTCTTGGAGCTTCCCGCCCGGATGGTCGACTGCAACGTTCATCCCTCCAAGCACGAGGTGCGCTTCCGCGAGGGACGCCAGATCCATGATTTCGTCTTCCGGTCACTCCACCGACGCCTGTCGTCAGGTGCCCTGGGCGCACCGCCGACGCCCGACGGATCCCCCGCGGCAGCCTGGGTCGGCCAGCCCGGCATCGGCGAGGACACCCGCGGTCCCGGGGGCGCAGCGGTTCGCGCCCGGCATCTGCCGCTGGGTGTTGCCGAGGGGCGAAATGGCTATGCCGATCGCTTCCGGGCTGACCTTGCCTTCCAACGACCGCCGGCGCCGTCCGGCACGCGCAATCCGGAGGAAGACGAGGCGGCGCGAGGCGATCCGGCGTTGCCGCTCGGCTTTGCACTGGGGCAGATCAACGGCGCCTATCTGCTGGCGCAGGCGCGCGATGGATTGATCATCGTCGACATCCATGCGGCCCATGAGCGTCTCGGTTATGAGCGGCTGAAAGCGGGCTGGCGCTCCGGCGCGGTCACCCGACAGCCTC
Organism: Thiocapsa sp.; assembly: GCF_022340925.1. GTDB lineage: Bacteria > Pseudomonadota > Gammaproteobacteria > Chromatiales > Chromatiaceae > Thiocapsa. Next base: position 27,884 of record NZ_JAJDNA010000032.1, on the reverse strand, counting down.
TGCTCATCCCGGTGACCGTCGCGGTCACGGACCGCGAGGCGGACTTGATTCAGTCGCACACAGAGGCCCTGGCGTCGCTGGGCCTGGTGATCGACCGGATCGATGCCGGTACCCTGGCCGTCCGCGAGGTGCCGGCCCTGCTCAGGCATGCGGATCAAGAGGGGCTGGTGCGTGACCTGCTTTCGGACCTGGCCGCATCTGGCCGCAGCAGCCGGCTCGACGAGGCGATCAACGCGGTGCTCGCCACCATGGCCTGCCATGGCGCGGTCCGGGCGAATCGCCGTTTGACCCTGGACGAGATGAACGGACTGCTCCGTGAAATGGAGCGCGCGGAGCGGATCGACCAGTGCAATCACGGTCGTCCGACCTGGATCCGCGTGGGTTACGACGAGCTCGATCGCTGGTTCGCGCGAGGGCGCTAAAGTGATCTCAACGTCCTCTCGGGCATTTCGCTGATCACGCCGGCCCTCGTCTTGCCCTACCTATCCCGCCGCTCTGAAGTCGACGCATCGCCTGGGAATCTCGAGGAGCGTCCCCTTGCCGTCATCTTGACGGGGCCGACCGGATCCGGGAAGACCGACCTCGCCGTCGAGCTGGTCCGGCATCTCCCGTGCGAGATTGTCAGCGTGGATTCGGCGATGGTGTATATTGGCATGGATATCGGCACGTCCAAGCCGACACCGGATGTCCTCGCTCAGGCGCCACATCGGCTGATCGACATCCTGCAGCCGAATCAGGTCTACTCGACCGCGCGTTTTCGCGCGGATGCCTTGGCGGCCATGTCTGAGATCGCCGGACGTGGCCGTATTCCGCTGCTGGTCGGCGGCACCATGCTTTACTTGCGCGCGCTGCAACAGGGTCTGGCCCGCTTGCCGAGCGCCGATCCGACATTGCGCGGAGCCATCGTGGATGAGGCGAGCGCAATCGGTTGGCCGGCGATGCATGAACATTTGGCGAGGCTCGACCCGACCTCCGCGCGCCGCATCCACCCGAACGACCCGCACCGGATCCAACGCGCTCTCGAGGTGCATGCCATCACCGGTCGGCCGATGAGCGAGCTGATCCGTGAGGCCGGTGACACGGCTGACCTCCCATATCGCTTGCTCAAACTGGTTCGTGCGCCCTCGGAGCGAGGTCTGCTGCATGAACGGATCGAGCAGCGTTTCCGCTCCATGCTCGCTCGCGGCTTGGTCGATGAGGTCGCGCAACTCTGGGCTCGGGGCGACCTGACGGCGGATCTGCCCTCCATGCGCTCGGTCGGGTACAGGCAGGTGCTGCGGTACATTACCGGCGACGCGAGCTGGGACGAGATGCGCTATACCGGGATCGCTGCGTCCAGGCAGCTTGCGAGGCGCCAACTCACGTGGCTGCGAGCCGAGTCGGACGGTCACTGGCTTGCCGACGAGCCGCATGCCGTGGGCGATGCGGTTGACCGGATCACCAGGATGATGTGCCCCACTTAGGAGCGCGAAGCTCCGCCATTTTCGGTCGCCTGAGCGACGGGAAATACCGGAAGTCGGAAGCCGCGTTTTCGACTGTGTGCTGATTGTTGGCCAGGATGGGCAATCAGTCAGTGTCTCCTTCGCGGTCGTTGTCGGCGCGTTGCGTCGAAACTTCGGTCGATCGCGCGATGTCGTAAGATGGTCTTGCGGCGATGCGGGGCGCTGTCAGGCGATGACGTGGCTTTGGGTGGACGGCGATGGCGTGCTATTTGCCGAAGGAAGAAGGGGCGGGTTCAGTGATTGCGGCGATCTGGTCGCTGGTCCGAGTCCTGGACCTGTCGATCGCTCACGTCAAAGGCCGAGATGGTGTGAGCGCTTCGTTTCGACGACACTATGCGGGGAAATCTTTTCGACGGGTATGCCTGTCCCGGCTGCAGTCCCGTCGGCTTCGGACCCGGCTTGATTGGCAGCGATCAAAGCCCTCGCGTTTTTGCCGGGCATTCAGGCGCAACGACTAAAATCAACAAGGAGTCAACCGATGTCCAAGGGCCAAAGCCTCCAAGACCCTTTCTTGAACGCCCTGAGGAAGGAACGGGTTCCTGTGTCGATCTTCCTCGTCAACGGGATCAAGTTGCAGGGCCAAATAGAGTCGTTCGACCAGTTCGTCGTGTTGTTGAAGAACAACGTCAGTCAGATGATCTACAAACATGCGATATCGACAGTCGTCCCGGCGCGGAATGTCAAGTTGCCTCAGGCTGAAGTCACCCCGCCGGAGCCCGGAAACGCCTGATCAGACCTCAGCGACGCCAGACGACCTGAAGGCGCGTTCGGCGTGACCATGTTTGAGCGGCCAAGTGCAGGAGAGCGTGCCGTCTTGGTGCACCTCGGCATCGGCTCGTCCGTTGAGTCGGACGAGCACGAGGAGTTTCGGCGCCTTGGCGCGGCGGCCGGCGCTGAAATCGCCGGTGTGATGGGAGGCACACGCGCAGCCCCCGACCCGCGGCTGTTCATCGGTACCGGCAAGTGTGACGAGCTGATCGAGCTGGTCACGGCCACCCAAGCCGAGTTGGTGATCTTCAATCATGCGCTCTCGCCCGCCCAAGAGCGCAATCTGGAACGCCTGCTGCGGTGCCGGGTGGTGGATCGCTCCGGTCTGATCCTCGACATCTTTGCGCAGCGAGCGCGTTCGTTCGAGGGCAAGCTCCAGGTCGAGCTTGCCCAGCTGACACATATGTCGACCCGCCTGGTGCGGGGATGGACGCACTTGGAACGCCAGAAAGGCGGGATCGGCTTGCGCGGACCGGGTGAGACCCAGCTCGAGACCGACCGGCGACTCCTTGGCAGGCGCATGACCCTGCTGAATCGCCGCCTGGATCGTATCCAGATCCAGCGGGCGCAGGGACGTAAGGCGCGGGCGAAGGCCGAGCTGCCGGTGGTCTCTCTGGTCGGTTACACCAATGCCGGGAAGTCGACGCTGTTCAATCTGTTGACCGAGGCGGGGGTGCTCCAAGCCGACCAATTGTTCGCGACGTTGGATCCGACCTTGCGCCGGCTGGCCTTGCCGGACGGCGGTCGGGTCTTGCTGGCTGATACCGTTGGCTTTGTCAGCCGGCTTCCTCACGAGCTCGTGGCTGCATTCCGCTCGACCCTTGAGGAAACCCGGAATGCATCGCTGCTTCTCCACGTGATCGAGGCGTCGGCTGCGCACCGGGTCCGCCTCTGCACGGATGTGGAGCTGGTGCTGTCCGAGATCGGAAGCGACACGATCCCGCGACTCGAGGTCTACAACAAGCTCGACCTGCTGCCCGGTGAGCAACCGCGGATTGAGCGTGACCGGTGCGGTGTGCCCAGACGCGTCTGGCTTTCAGCGCATACGGGCGAGGGCGCCGGACTCCTTTTGCAGGCGATCGCTGAATTGGTGGGAGGAGAGCGGCTGCGGCGTTCGGTGGATCTCGCCCCGACTGACGGGCGGTTGCGTGCGTGGCTCTTTCGGCATGCCGAGGTCCTGTCAGACGAACCCACACCGACGGGCGGCTGGTCAATGGAGTTTCTGATCAGGCGCCCGGACTGGGAGCGGCTGGCGTCCCAGGGCGGCCAGCTCTCACACCGCCGCAGCGCGGCATCTGCTTGAGCTGGGGAAGGCGGTCTTCCGCTTGGAGCGCATGCTGATTTTGACCGGGGAAGCCCAATCATCAGCGGCTTCCCCGGGAGCTCCGCCGGCGGTGCGGCGCGGGTGCCATGCGCGGGCATCACGCGCTGCTGTTTGCCCAGCGCCGCGCTGGTCACATAGAATCAGCCTCGGGCGGAACGGGCGCGATCGCCTCAGTGCTTGATATCGACACGCTTCGTCGGCACTCTGACGTCTTTGCAAGGGGAGCGACGTGCTCCAGATTGGCGCTCCCGTACCGCTCCCGCGCTGGCGGGCCTGCGTTGATACCGATCACTCAACAGTCGAACTCGACAGACGGAGAAGCTATGGCCTGGAACGAGCCAGGTGGGGGCAACAAAGACCCCTGGAGCGGCAAAGGGGGCGGCGATCAGGGTCCACCCGATCTTGACGAAGTCGTGCGGAAGCTCCAAGAGAAGCTGGGCGGCTTGTTCGGGGGCAACAGACCGGCGGGGGGGGGCGGCTCGGGAGGCGGCGGATTCAATATGCCGACCGGTGGCTTCAGCTCTCGTGCCATCGGCGTCATGGTCGGCATCCTCCTCGTCGTCTGGCTTGCGACCGGAATCTATATCGTCGAGCCAGCCGAACGGGGCGTCGTGACCCGGTTCGGCAAGTATGTCGATACGACCGACCCAGGCCCGCACTGGCATGTCCCCTGGCCCGTTGAGGCGGTGGTCAAGGTGAATGTCGACGAGATCTCGACCTTCAGCCACTCGGCGTCGATGCTGACGCAAGATGAAAACATCGTGGATGTCGAGCTGACCGTGCAGTCGCGGATTCAGGACGCGGCTGACTTCCTCTTCCAGGTCGCGGATCCGGACAAGACGCTGCGGGACGCGACTGTCACGGTGGTGCGTGTCACGGTCGGCGGGAGCAAGCTCGACTTCGTCATGACGGAGGGTCGGGGCGCAACGGCGGTCACGATCCGCGAACGCATTCAGGCCCTGATGGACCAGTACCGGACGGGACTCCTCGTGACCGCTGTCAACATGCAGCCCGCGAAGCCGCCGGAGCAGGTCAAGGCCGCCTTCGATGACGCCATCAAGGCCCGTGAGGACAAGGAGCGGCTGGAAAACCAGGCGGAAGCTTACGCGAACGAGGTGCTGCCTCAGGCACGTGGAGAGGCGGCCCGGATCGTGGCCGACGCACGGGCCTACCGGGATCAGGTGGTCGCCCGGTCCGAGGGTGAGACTGCCCGGTTCACGGCCATCCTCACCGAGTATCTGCAGGCCCCCGAGGTCACGCGTCAGCGCCTGTACCTGGAGACGATGGAGCAGGTCTTGGGCCGAAGCAGCAAGGTGATCCTCGAAGCCGGGGAGGAAGGGAACAGCCTCCTCTACCTGCCGATTGACCAGCTGATGAAGCAACGCCAGACCGAGACTGCGCCGTCGCGACCCGAGCCCGTGGCGCCGGCGGTTGCGGCAGAGGCCAGCGACCGCCCGCAACGATCGGTCGACCGCGAGCGGAGGGTACGCTGAATGGGCAAGTACAAGAACTTTCTGCCGGCCGCTCTTGCAGCCCTCGCCGTGTTGCTCTACGCCTTCACCTTCGTCGTGCAGGAGTACGAGGTGGCGATCAAGCTGCGGCTCGGCCAGATTGTCGGGGACGACTACCGGCCCGGATTGCATTTCAAGGTACCGGTCCTGAACAACATCAAGGTTTTCGATCGGCGGATACAGACGCTCGATTCACAGCCCGAGCGCTTCTTGACCATCGAGAAGAAAGACGTCATCGTCGATTCATTCACCAAGTGGCGCATCTCCAACGCGGCACAGTTTTTCCGGTCGACCAGCGGCAATGTCGCGCGGACCTCGCGGCTCCTGTCGGAGCGGGTCAACACGAGCCTGCGTGACGAGTTCGGCAAACGGACCATTCAAGAGGTCGTCTCCGACGATCGGCTTGCGCTCATGGCGTTGCTGACCAAAGAGGTCAACGAGAACGCTGGTGACCTCGGAATCGAGGTCGTGGACGTTCGGGTCAAAAAGATCGACCTTCCACCTGAGGTGAGCGAGTCTGTCTACCAACGGATGCGGGCCGAGCGTGAGCGGGTGGCCAGGGACCTGCGGGCCCAGGGCGGCGAGGCCGCCGAACGCATCCGGGCCGATGCGGATCGCCAGCGCACGGTGATCGTGGCCGAGGCCTATCGCGAGTCGGAACAAACTCGCGGTGAGGGTGATGCCAAGGCCTCGCAGATCTATGCGAGTGCCTTCGATCAGGACCGTGAGTTTTACGCCTTTTTCCGAAGCCTGAGCTCGTATCGCTCGGCGCTGGGGCAGGACCATGACGTCATGGTGCTCCAGCCCGACTCCGAGTTCTTCCGTTTCTTCGGGGACCCCGCCGGGCAGTAGCGCCACGTCGCGGTCGCCTGATTCGGCATCCTCGCATGTCCGACTGCTCTGGTTGAGGGGGGGATGTCGTGATCGGTTCAGCTGTCCCGATCCAGGCCCACCTGCACCACGTCGTTGACCGTCGTGCCATCTAGCCTCTGTCGGCCCGAACCGGCCGGAGCAGGCGTCGGCCAAGCCACAACCGTTGGACAAACACATCCAGCTTTGAAAAGATGCGACCCCTTGGCCGGCGCCCCCTGCAGGCGCGATCCAGGTGAAGCTCGAGGTCTCGGGGGCGCTCGTTCGTGCATGACGTCTTGGTTGCGATCGCACTTGTACTGGTCATCGAAGGCATCTGGCCTTTCTTGAGTCCGGAAGGATTTCGGCGCGCCCTGTTGTTGGTCGCCGGCGAGGACAAGAGGTCGCTTCGCGTGGCCGGCCTCTTCAGTATGTTCCTGGGCGTCGGCCTGCTCTATCTCGTCAATTGAGGTTGTTCAGCCTGCGCGTCTGAGCCGGGACTGTGGAACTGGGGCTGCTGAACGAATGAACGAGGAACGCTGGCTATTACCGGCTGGGATCGAGGAGATTCTGCCTCCGCAGGCGCGGGTTATGGAGACACTGCGCCGCGAGTTGCTGGATCTCTACGCGAGCTGGGGTTATGAGCTGGTCATCCCACCCTTCATCGACTACTTGGAGTCGCTCCTGACCGGCACCGGTCAAGACCTCGACCTGCAGACGTTCAAACTGACGGACCAGCTCAGCGGGCGCCTGCTCGGCGTGCGCGCCGATATGACCCCTCAGGTTGCCCGGATCGATGCTCACCACCTCAGGCGCGACACGCCCACCCGTCTTTGTTACCTCGGGACCGTACTGCATACTCGCAGCGATGGTTTTGCAGGGACCCGCAGCCCATTGCAGATCGGCGCTGAGATCTACGGTCACTCGGGGATCGAGAGCGATGCCGAGATCCTTCGGCTGATCATGCTGACGCTCCATGCGGCGGGAATCCGGGAGGTCTACCTGGACCTGGGGCATGTCGGCATCTATCGTGGTCTGGCCCGCCAGGCCGGCCTGTCGCCGATGCAGGAGCACGCCCTCTTCGACGCACTGCAGCGGAAGGCCGTGTCCGAGATCGAGGCACTCATCGCGGACCAGGGTGTCGCGGGCGCACACGCTCGGATGTTGACGGCGCTGTCCGAGCTCAACGGCAGTGATGCACTCGCGCGCGCCGCGATCCTGCTGCGGGACGCCGATCGTCCGGTTCACGAGGCCGTCGAGTACCTGGGGCGCCTGGCCGACGAGCTGGGTCGCTGGCTCCCCGAGGTCTGCATTCATTACGATCTGGCGGAGCTACGAGGCTACCGGTATAAGACCGGGGCCGTGTTCGCCGCCTTTGTTCCAGGCTGGGGTCTCGAGATCGCACGCGGTGGGCGCTACGACGACATCGGCCGCGTGTTCGGCCGAGCGCGACCGGCCGTCGGCTTCAGTACCGACCTGAAGGAGCTGTTGCGCCATGGCCCGAGGACCGGGGCAAATGAGCAAACGCCCGGGGCGATTTACGCGCCCTGGTCCTCCGAGCCGACATTGCAGGAGGCGGTCGATCGCTTGCGTGCGTCCGGACGTCGCGTCATCCACGCACTTCCGGGGCTCGATCAAGCGCCGATCGAGCTCGGCTGCCGGCAAGTGCTGGTCGAGCGCAATGGGCGCTGGGAGCTAGACGATATTCTCGCGGAGTAAAAAGCTACAGATGGGCAACAACGTCGTCGTGATTGGCACCCAATGGGGTGATGAAGGCAAAGGCAAGGTGGTCGACCTCTTGACCGACCGGGCGTCGGTCGTGGTGCGCTTTCAAGGGGGGCACAATGCCGGGCACACCCTGGTCATCGACGGCGCGAAGACCGTCCTGCACCTGGTCCCCTCAGGGGTCTTGCGCGAGGGGGTGCGCTGCCTGATCGGCAATGGCGTGGTCCTCTCGCCGCCCGCGCTCCTCCAGGAGCTGCAGATGCTTGAAGATTCCGGGGTGCCGGCGCGGGAGCGTCTCGGCATCAGTGCCGCTTGCCCGGTGATTCTGCCGTACCACGTTGCGCTCGATCACGCCCGCGAGCTCGCACGCGGGGCCAAGGCGATCGGGACGACGGGGCGCGGCATCGGCCCGGCGTACGAGGACAAGACGTCGCGTCGAGGCATCCGCCTCGGTGAGCTGCTCGATACCGAGCAGTTCGGGGAACGGTTGCGTGAGGTCATGGATTACCACAACTTTATGCTGGAGCAGTATTACAAGGTCGACCGGATCGAGTATGCGGCCGTACTCGATGAGTATCTCGGTTATGCCGAAGCCTTGCGCCCGCTGGTCATGGACGTGCCCGGCTATCTGCATGCCTGCCGCGCCGAGGGCAGGGATATGCTGTTCGAAGGCGCTCAGGGCTCGCTGCTCGACATCGATCATGGCACCTATCCCTATGTCACCTCGTCCACCACGACGGCGGGTGGCGCGGCGAGCGGCAGCGGGGTGGGGCCGCGCGATTTCGATTACGTGCTGGGGATCGTCAAGGCCTACACGACCCGGGTCGGTGCCGGGCCCTTTCCAACCGAGCTCTTCGACGCCTCCGGAGACCATCTCGGTCGCCGCGGCAATGAATTCGGCGCTACGACTGGGCGAAAGCGTCGCTGCGGCTGGCTTGACATGGTCTCGCTGAAGCGATCGCTCGCCGTCAACAGTGTCACCGGCATCTGCATCACCAAGCTTGATGTGCTTGACGGCCTGGACTCCATCAAGATCTGCACCGGCTACCTCGTCGATGGCGAGGAGCGTTCGACGCCTCCCGTCGGGGCGGATGCATTGGCCCGCTGCCAACCTGTCTATCTGGAGCTGCCGGGTTGGTCGGAATCGACCGTGGGTGTAACCTCGCTGGATGCGTTGCCGGTAAGCGCCCGTGCCTACCTGGATACCATCGAGCGGTTGAGCGAACGACCGATCGACCTCGTTTCAACGGGCCCAGATCGAATCGAGACATTGATCCGTCGCCACCCCTTCGATGTCTGAGGCCGGTGTCGGGGTGTCCAGGCTCTGGGTCCTTCCATCGATGCCTGCGCGTGATTCCGGAGCTGGCGCGCGCGGCATGACGCGATTGATAGGCGCTGTGCGATCACCCAGAGAAGCCTCGGGCTCTCGACCGACTCGTGACGCCGCGATGACGCCATGAACACTGCCTTGGTTGATCTCTTGGTCGAGGGTCTCTGGCTGACTGGAATCGGTCTTGCCATCGTGTTCGCCTTCTTGCTGATCCTGGTTGGCCTGCTGACCTTGATGTCCAAAGCCCTGACGCGATGGGCTCCTCAGGATGCACAGCCGGCGTACCCAGCCGCTTCAACGGATCTCGCCCCCTCTCTGGGCGACGAGCGGCTGATTGCGGCGATTGCAGCAGGCGTTCATGAACATCGCAAACGGCATCGTCGTTAAGGGGCCGGTCTTTCGAGGCGGTCCCACGCCCCTTCTTAACTCGTCTTGCCTCTGATCATGCGACCGACCCTGGAGGCCCCGATGCTCGGTGAACAGGCGGGGACAGTCGCCGATCCCCTGGCGAGTGTCGAGTGAACATCAATTCAAACCTGAGATCCGACACCGGCATGAATCACACCAATCGACTTGCGATCACCGAGGTCGTCTTGCGCGACGCTCACCAGTCGCTGCTCGCGACGCGACTGCGCATCGAGGACATGCTCCCGATCGCCGCCAGGCTGGATGAGGTCGGCTACTGGTCAGTCGAGAGTTGGGGGGGCGCTACGTTCGATGCCTGCATTCGCTATCTAGGGGAAGATCCCTGGGAACGGCTGCGCCGGATCAAGGCGGCGATGCCCAAGACCCCGCAGCAGATGCTGCTGCGGGGTCAAAATCTGCTTGGGTATCGGCACTATGCCGATGATCTGGTCGAATCCTTCGTCGAGCGCGCTGCCACCAATGGGGTCGATGTCTTCCGTATCTTCGATGCGATGAACGACGTGCGCAACCTCGAAACCGCGGTCAAGGCCGCGCTGGCGACCGGCAAGCACGCCCAAGGCGCCATGTCCTACACGGTCAGCCCCGTCCATGACCTCGGCTATTGGATCGACATGGGTCGGCGACTCGAAGACATGGGCTGCCACTCGATCTGCATCAAGGACATGGCCGGTCTTCTCAAGCCTTACGTGGCCGAGGCATTGGTAGGCCGTCTGAAGGAGGCCTGCCGCATTCCGATTGCCATGCAGAGCCATGCCACGACCGGCATGAGCACGAGCAGCATCCTCAAGGCCGTTGAGGCAGGGATCGACATGGTCGACACCGCTATCTCCTCGATGAGCATGACCTACGGTCATTCGCCGACCGAGTCGGTGGTGGCCATCCTGGATGACACGGATCGTTCGACCGGTCTGGATCTGCCCCTGTTGGAAGAGATCGCGGGCTACTTCCGCGAGGTTCGGAAGAAATACGCCAAGTTCGAAGGAGCACTCAAAGGTGTCGACTCGCGCATCCTCGTCGCCCAGGTGCCCGGCGGCATGTTGACCAACATGGAGAACCAGCTGCGCGAGCAGGGGGCAACGGATCGCCTCGACGAGGTGCTCGACGAGATCCCGAGGGTGCGCGAGGAGCTTGGATTCATTCCATTGGTGACACCGACCTCCCAGATTGTCGGAAGCCAAGCGGTCCTGAATGTGCTTATGGGCGAGCGCTACAAGAGCATCACCAATGAGACGGCCGGTGTACTCAAAGGCGAGTATGGCGCGACACCGGCGCCGGTGAGCGCCGGGCTTCAACTGCGGGTGTTGAAGGCGGGCGAGGCGCCGATCACCTGCAGACCCGCGGACATGCTGAGCCCGGAATTGGACTCGCTCACTGCGGAGCTACGTCGGCTGGCCGAGGAACGTTCTCTGGAATTGGGCGACGCGCTTGTCGATGATGTGCTGACCTACGCCCTGTTTCCCCAGGTCGGTCTCAAGTTCCTCGAGAACCGCGGAAACCCGGGCGCCTTCGAGCCGCGACCTTGGGAAGAGCCGAGCCAGCCGAACGTCGCCGAGGCGGCGCCGCGCGCCCGACCGACACCGCCGCAGGCCGGCCCTGCCGAAGAGCGCTATCGTGTCGCTGTCGACGGGCGCAGCTATCAGGTCACGGTCTCGCCCGAGGGCGCCATCGCGGAGGTCACGCCCGCGCCGACCGCCCCGTCTGTGCCCGCTGAGGGCCGCCCGGTGCCTGCCCCGCTTGCCGGGACGGTGGTCCGGATCCATGTCACGCCGGGCCAGGTGATTGCCTCCGGCGAGGTGATCCTCGTGCTTGAGGCGATGAAGATGGAAACCGAGGTCCGCTCGCCGGCCGCCGGAACCGTGCTGGCGCTCTCGGTCCGGGAAGGTGATACCCTCCAAGTCGGCCAGACGCTGCTGACGTTGGCTTGACCATGGAGGCCTTGCTCACGCTCTGGCAGTCGACGGGCGTCGCCAATCTGACCTGGCGGGAAGGAGTCATGCTGGCGGTCGGCGCGGGGCTGATCTACCTGGCGATCGCAAAGCGCTTCGAACCCCTGCTGCTCCTTCCCATCGGTTTCGGTGCGATCTTGTCCAACATCCCGGTCGCCGGTATGGGCGGACCAGACGGAATGATCGGCATGATCTATCATGTCGGGGTCGAGACAGGCATCTTTCCGCTTCTCATCTTCCTTGGGGTCGGGGCCTTGACCGACTTCGGTGCCTTGATTGCCAGACCCTCGACACTCCTCTTGGGAGCGGCGGCGCAGTTTGGGATCTTCGCGACCCTGATCGGTGCGCTCGCGCTCAATCTCGTCCCAGGCTTCGACTTCAGTCTGTCGGATGCCGCCGCCGTCGCCATCATCGGCGGGGCGGACGGCCCGACCGCGATCTTTCTGGCGTCGCGCTTGGCGCCGGATCTGCTCGGCGCGATAGCAGTGGCCGCCTATTCGTACATGGCGCTGGTCCCCATCATCCAGCCACCGATCATGCGGATCCTGACGAACAAGGCCGAGCGCCAGGTTGTGATGGAGCAGCTGCGACCCGTCTCGCGCCTGGAGCGGCTCTTCTTTCCCTTTGCCGTGCTCATCCTGTGCGCTCTGCTGCTGCCGTCCGCGGCCCCACTCATCGGGATGCTGACCTTCGGAAACCTGCTGCGTGAGAGCGGTGTGGTCGATCGCCTCAGTCGGGCCGCTCAAAACGAGATCATCAATGTCGTGACCATTTTGCTTGGCCTGGCGATCGGATCCAAGCTCTCGGGCGAGCTTTTCCTGACGCCGCAGACGCTTGGCATCTTGGTGCTCGGGGCCGTTGCGTTCGGCATCGGGACCGCTGCCGGCGTCTTGATGGGGAAGCTGATGCACCGAATGACTGGCGGGAAGGTCAATCCGCTGATCGGTGCGGCGGGGGTTTCGGCGGTACCCATGTCGGCGCGGGTCGTCAACAAGGTCGGATTGGCCGAGAATCATCACAATTTCCTGCTGATGCATGCAATGGGACCGAATGTCGCCGGTGTCATCGGCTCCGCGGTTGCGGCAGGTGTCTTGCTCGCGCTGGTCAGGCCCTGAGGGGGCGGCCCGCGGCCTCGGGTTGACGCGATAGCACAGGTTACGTTATTTTTTCGCGCTTATGTCGGGATCCCCTACTGACCAAATCGACCCTTGGCGGGCGTGTCGTCGCGGGCTTCTGCTCGAAGGCCGGGTTACACTGAGTGAGATGCCGCGCCTGGCTGCTGCGGTTTTGGGCCTTGGCGAGGCGCCTTCGATCGAGACTGACCCAGCGGACGACTCGCCGGCCGGCGCGCACTACCGGTTGCGGTTCGACCGGGATAGACGAGGTCGGTCGATCGTCTCGGGCTGCGTCCAGACGGGGCTGCGAGTGTGCTGCCAGCGCTGCCTGGGCGAGCTTGAGATCCCGGTCGATGCCGCGATCGCGCTGGCCCTCGTCAGGCGGGATGAAGACGCGCGCGATCTGCCCGATCATCTAGATCCCTGGCTGATTGCCGATGACCGGGTCCGTCCCCTGGAGCTGGTCGAAGACGAGCTGCTGTTAGCGATACCGCAGATCCCGCGTCATTCGGCGGGATGCTGTCACACTAATGAGGTCTGCCCATGCGAAGCGTCGATCGTGGAGGGCAAATCCGCCGAGTCGAGTGAGGGATACCGGCCGTTTGCCATCCTGGGCACATTGCGGAGTTCCTCTGGGGCCTGAGCAGAATGGGCCGTTCGTGACGGCCCCTGGCCGATCAGGATTTGACCGACCTTCGTCGCTTGTTTTGGTAAACCAATCGCGGCCCTGCCCAGGCGGGGACGTGCCCGATCCGGAGAGCAAGATGGCCGTACAGCAGAACCGAAAGACCCCGTCGAAGCGTGGCATGCGCCGTTCCCATGACGCGCTCACCAAGCCCACCTTGTCGGTCGATCCCACAAGCGGGGAGACTCATCGCCGCCATCACATCACCCCCGACGGCTTTTACCGGGGTCGCAAGGTCCTGGATCGCACTGAGTGACCGCACGGGGTCGCTTCGCAATCCCGCAACCAGCGCACTTTCGCCTTCCGACGGGGCTCACGATGGGACGTGTCTCGACCATCGCACTCGATGCCATGGGCGGTGACCATGGGCCGGGCGTCGTGGTAGCAGCGGCACTGCGGTACCTCGCGCGAGAGGAGCAGGTCGATCTGATACTGGTTGGCAACGAGGCTCGGATCGCGGCGCATCTCGGGAAAGCCGCCGGTCACGACCGGCTGAGGATCCACCCGGCGACACAAGAGGTCGGGATGGACGAATCACCTTCCAAAGCGCTGCGAGGGAAGAAGGACTCCTCGATGCGCGTGGCGATCGATCTTGTCCGCAGCGGCGCGGCGGATGCCTGCGTGAGCGCAGGCAACACAGGTGCCCTGATGGCGACGGCGCGGTTCGTCCTCAAGATGCTCCCGAGCGTCGATCGTCCTGCGATCATCACGGCCGTGCCCTCGCTCCATGGCCGTACACACATGCTCGATCTTGGCGCGAATGTGGATTGCACGGCAGAGCATCTGTTTCAGTTCGCGGTCATGGGCAGTGAGCTGGTGACCGCTGTGGAAGGGATGCCTGCGCCGCGCGTCGCCCTGCTGAATATCGGGCAGGAGGAGATCAAGGGGAACGAGCAGGTGAAACAGGCACACGACCTGCTCGCAGGCGGCGACCTCAACTATGTCGGCTATGTCGAAGGTGACGGGATTTTTCTCGACGACATCGACGTCGTCGTCGCGGATGGCTTCGTGGGCAATGTCGCGCTCAAATGCAGTGAAGGCGTCGCCAAGTTCATCCGCCATTCACTGAGCAGCCAGTTCAGGCGGAGCTGGCTCAGCCGCCTTGCCGGCCTCGCCGCGATGCCCGTACTGAATGAATTTCGCCGCACCATCGATCCCCGCCGCTACAACGGCGCGAGTCTCCTGGGACTGCGCGGCATCGTGATCAAGAGCCACGGCGGTGCTGACGAGATCGCTTTCGAGAATGCGATCCGCATTGCCCGGAAAGAGATTCAAGCGAACATCCCCAAGCGGATCGGCGATCAGGTCGGCCGGCATCTTGGCGGCGAACAATATAAGGCGACCGCCTGATGAGCTACTCGCGAATCCTTGGGACCGGGAGTCATCTACCGTCCCGGACGGTGACGAATGCCGATCTGGAGGCGATCGTCGACACGACGGCAGCCTGGATCCAGGAGCGGACAGGCATCGAGAAACGCCATCTGGTCTCGGATGATGAAACCTGCTGCGATCTGGCCGAGGCGGCAGCCCGCAAGGCGTTGCAGGCTGCGGATGTCCAACCTTCCGATCTCGACCTGATCCTGGTTGCCACCACGACGCCCGATCAGTTTTTTCCGAGCACTGCCTGTCTCCTTCAGCAGCGGCTTGGCGTGCGCGGCTGCGCTGCCTTCGACCTTCAAGCAGTCTGCACCGGTTTCGTCTACGCCATCGGTGTCGCGGATAAGTTCATCCGGACCGGGTCGGCCAAGCGAGCGCTGGTGGTCGGCGCCGAGACCCTCTCGCGCGTCCTCAATTGGAAAGACCGGGGCACCTGCGTCCTGTTCGGCGATGGAGCGGGTGCGGTGGTCCTCGGGGCCGCTGATCAGCCGGGTATCATCTCGAGTCATCTGCACGCGGATGGTGCCTATAAGGACCTGCTCCAGATTCCCGGCGGGATCGGCAACGGGCATCCCGAGGCGTGCTTCATGGAGATGAAGGGCAACGAGGTCTTTCGGGTCGCAGTGACCACCCTCGGCAGGATTGTCGACGAGACCCTGGAGGCCAACGGACTGGCCAAATCGGACATCGATTGGTTGATCCCGCATCAGGCCAACATCCGCATCATTCAGGCCACTGCCCGTAAGCTAGACCTTCCGATGGAGCGTGTGGTGGTGACGGTTGCGGATCATGGCAATACCTCGGCTGCCTCGATTCCCCTCGCGCTCGACCAGGCAGTCCGCGATGGACGCATCCGCCGCGGCGAGCTGCTGCTCATGGAGGCGTTCGGGGGCGGCTTCACCTGGGGCTCCGTCCTCATGCGTTATTGAGCAGCCACTGATCGACATGCCACAGATGATCGCCGCTTTCTTCCCGGGCCAGGGCTCGCAGTCGGTCGGGATGCTCCATGCGCTCGCCGAGGTCCACCCGGATGTCCGGGCCACCTTTCAGGAGGCGTCGGATGCCTTGGGGGTGGACCTTTGGCGCTTGGCGAGCGAAGGGCCCAAGGCGGATCTCGACCTCACCCGGAACACCCAGCCCGCCATGCTGGCCGCCGGCGTGGCAGTCTGGCGCGTCTGGCAGGCGGTCGGCGGGGTGAAGCCGGTCGTGATGGCCGGCCACAGCTTGGGCGAGTACTCGGCATTGGTTGCCGCTGGGTCCATGGACTTTGCCGACGGGGTGCTTCTGGCCGCCGAGCGCGCCCGCTTCATGCAAGAGGCTGTGCCGGCCGGGGAGGGGGCGATGGCGGCCGTGCTGGGTCTGAGCGACCAGGAGATGATCGCCCTTTGCCGCGAGCAAGCCGAGGACGCGGTTCTCGAGGCGGCGAATTTCAACGCACCCGGCCAGGTGGTGATTGCGGGGGGCTCTGCGGCAGTCGCTCGTGCATTGGACGCGGCAAAGGCAGCCGGTGCCAAGCGAGCCATCGCATTGCCGGTGAGCGTGCCGTCGCATTGTGCCCTGATGCGTCCGGCTGCCGAGCGCTTGGCCGAGCGCCTGGCGGCTATCGAGATCAGGCTTCCCGAGGTCCCCGTTCTGCACAACGTGAGCGTAGTCCGGGCCGCTGATCCCGACACCCTGCGCGAGCTGCTGATACGACAACTCTACAGACCGGTTCGTTGGGTCGAGACCATTCAGGCGGTGGTGGGCGAGGGTGTCCGCACCGCGATCGAGTGTGGTCCAGGCAAGGTGCTCACCGGGTTGAACAAACGCATCGACGATAGTCTCACGACGCTGCCGGTCTTCGATCCGCGGTCGCTGGAGGCGGCACTGGAGGCAACAGCCCATGCTCAGAGGTGAAATCGCGCTCGTAACGGGTGCATCGCGAGGTATTGGCCGATCGATTGCGATGGCGTTGGCCGACCAGGGGGCCACCGTCGCGGGTACCGCGACGACGCCGGCCGGTGCTCAATCCATTGAGCAGGCGTTGGCGGATGCGGGTCACGAGGGGATCGGACTGGTCCTCGATGTCTCCGATCAGGGATCGGTGGACGCCGCCCTCGAAGAGGTCACCAAGCGTCTTGGAGCGCCCAGCATCCTGGTTAACAATGCCGGGATCACGCGGGACAACCTTCTCATGCGGATGAAGGATGAGGAGTGGCAGACGGTGATCGAAACCAACCTCAGCTCTTTGTTCCGGGTCTCCCGGGCTTGTCTACGCCCCATGACGAAGGCGCGCAAGGGCCGCATCATCAACATTGCCTCGGTCGTGGGCGTCATGGGCAATGCCGGCCAGACCAACTATGCGGCGGCCAAGGCCGGGATGATGGGCTTCACCAAGGCGTTGGCCCGGGAGGTCGGATCGCGCTCCATCACAGTCAACTGTGTTGCGCCAGGCTTCATCGACACGGATATGACGCGCGCCCTGCCCGATGCGCAGCGCGAGGCGCTGATCGGAGCCATTCCACTCGGTCGCCTGGGACAGCCTGAAGAGATCGCCGGCGCTGTTGTCTTTTTGGCGTCTCCCGAAGGTGCCTACATCACCGGGGAGACGCTGCATGTCAATGGCGGAATGCACATGGCGTGACTCTGGTCGGAAAGAAGACGATTAAAACACGGTAAATCAATTTCTTAGATCTTATTTTGTGGTGATTGTCGCGGCTTTTATCGGCCATCGATTGTCACTAAAATACCGCCTGGTCCTGCCAGGGCCGCCCAAGACTCATCCGGAGGAATCAGACCTATGAGCAGCGTTGAAGATCGAGTTCGCAAGATTGTTGTTGAGCAGCTTGGCGTGAAAGAAGAGGAGGTCACCGCGGAGGCCTCCTTCGTCGACGATCTGGGCGCGGACTCCCTGGATACGGTCGAACTGGTCATGGCGCTCGAAGAGGAGTTCGAGACCGAGATCCCGGATGAGGACGCCGAGAAGATCACGACGGTCCAGCAGGCCATCAATTACATCAACCAGCATCAGGCCTGACGTCGGTGCCCGGGACTGGGCGCCCCGAGGCGCGAGTGCCGTCGGCCGTGATGGAATGCCGGCGCGACGGCCTATGTCGAACGTCGGGTTCTGAACGAAAGGGGTAGGCAATGGCAGGCAGAAGGGTAGTGGTCACCGGTTTGGGCCTCGTCGCGCCGGTCGGTCTTGACGTCAAGTCCGCGTGGGACAACATCCTCGCCGGAAAGAGTGGGATCAAGCCCATCACCCATTTCGACATTGAGCCGTTCAGCACCCGCTTTGGCGGCCCCATCTACGGCTTCGAGATCGGCGACTACATCGCCGAGAAAGAGGCCAAGAAGATGGACAAATTCATCCACTATGGGATGGCGGCGGGCTGTCAGGCAATCGCCGATGCGGGCCTCGAGATCGACGATTCCAACCGCCGGCGTATGGGGGTGGCAATCGGCTCGGGCATCGGCGGAATCACCGGCATCGAAAACAACTATGAAGCCTACCGATCCAAGGGGCCAAGACGCATCTCGCCCTTCTTCGTGCCCGCCAACATCATCAACATGGTCGCCGGCAACCTCTCCATCAAGTTTGGGATAAAGGGCCCGAATTACTCCATCGTCTCGGCCTGCAGCACGGCAACCCACAATATCGGCGAGGCCGCGATCATGATCCGACATGGGTATGTCGATGTCATGATCGCCGGTGGAGCCGAGATGGCGACCTCGCCGGTCGGTCTCGGTGGGTTCGCCGCTGCACGCGCGCTCTCGACCCGCAATGACGAGCCCGAGGCCGCGAGCAGGCCCTTCGACCGCGATCGCGATGGCTTTGTGCTCAGTGACGGCGCAGGGGTCGTCGTCCTGGAAGAGTATGAGCGCGCTAGGGCCCGAGGCGCGCCGATCTATGCCGAGTTGGCCGGGGTTGGCATGAACTCCGATGCCTATCACATGACGGCTCCCTCGGAGAACGGCGAGGGGGCTTGTGACTGTATGCTTCTGGCCTTGGCCGACGCTGGGTTCAACTCGGAGCAGGTGGATTACATCAACGCGCACGGCACGTCGACGCCGGCGGGGGACATCGCCGAGACCCTCGCGATCAAGCGCGCCTTTGGTGAGCGCGCCTACAAGGTGCCCGTCAGCTCGACCAAGTCCATGACCGGGCATATGCTGGGTGCGGCCGGCGGTGCTGAGGCGATCTTCTCCATCCTCGCCATCCGGGATCAAACCGCGCCGCCGACCATCAACTACGAGACGCCTGATCCGCATTGCGATCTGGACTATGTGCCCAACACCGCGCGCGAGATGCATATCGATATCGCGCTCACCAACTCGTTCGGGTTCGGCGGGACCAACGGGACACTGGTTTTTCGACGGCTGTAGGATCGAGGCGGCACGAGTTGGCCGAGCATCGGTCGTCATCGTCTCCGACGCCCGACCGGGGAGGAGCCGCGCGGTCTGCGAGCGGTGACGCCGTTCGGATCCTGGTGGATGGTCACCCGCAGCGGTCGTTCCCGGTCGAGGATCGCGGGCTGGGCTACGGGGACGGCCTCTTCGAGACGATCCGCATCCGTCATGGCATGCCCTGTCTGTGGGAGCAACATCTCGAGCGGTTAGGGCGTGGCGCCGATCGACTGGGCCTTCCGCTGCCGTCTGCGGCGACCCTCCGCGATGAGGCCACCCGGTCCATCGCAGGTCTTGATGACGGACTTCTGAAGCTGATCATCACCCGCGGGGTCGGGGGACGCGGCTACCGTCCGCCAGCCCCGCCGCAACCCCGCAGGATCCTCATGTCATACGCCTTGACCGAGGGCGACGATGTATCGGCGATCTCGGGTATCTCCGCTCGGTACTGTGAGACCCCTGCGTCAGTGAATCCATATCTCGCCGGAATCAAACATCTCAACCGTCTGGATGCCGTCCTGGCGCGGGCTGAGTGGAGCGATCCGCGGATCGCCGAAGGACTGATGCGCGAACCGGGTGGCTCCATCGTAGGAGGGACCATGACCAACCTGTTCGTTTGGGATGGCACCGAGCTCGTGACCCCGCCTGTCAACCAGAGCGGCATTGCCGGCACAGTGCGGGCGGTCGTGCTGGAGCACGCTGCGCGCCTGGGGATGGCCTGCGTCGAGCGACCGGTCAGGGCCTTGGAGATGGATCGCGCCACCGGGCTGTTTCTGACCAACGCCCGGATCGGTGTTTGGCCTGTACGCCGCCTGGACGGCCGGGTATTCGACCTCGATTGTCTGCCCTACGATCTCCTTACGTCGGTCCGGCAGGCGGCACTGCGTCCAGGGTGGGGCGCCTGATGAGACAGGCATCCGCAGCCAAAGCCGCGACCGCGAGCGGGACGCCAACGAACAAGAGGTTGGCGACCAGGGTTGGCCTGATCCCCGAGAGTCGAACCGGAGACACGGCGCGATCATCGACTCGCGCTTCCCGCGCGCTGCCAGCCGCAACAGGTCGCCCCAGATGATCGCACGCGTGCTCTTGGTCCTGATGCTCGCCACGGTCGCAACCGGAGGGGGACTCTGGGTCGACTATCGGGCGTTCCAGAAAAGGTCCCTCCCATTGCCGGCGGCGACAGCCACCATCGAGATCCCTCGAGGAACCTCGTTGCGCGCGCTCGCAGGTCAGATGACCGATGAGGGTCTCCTGCGTCACCCTTATTACTTCCTGGCCCTGGCCTATCAGCGGGGTGATCAGGCCCGCATCAAGGCCGGCGAGTTCGAGCTGACGTCTGAAATGACGCCGGCCGATGTCCTGGACCGGATCACATCGGGGCAGGTCGTGCAGTATCCCGTGACACTGGTCGAGGGCTGGACATTCAGGCAGGCGGTCGAGGCGATCGATGCCCATGATCGATTCAGCGGCGAGCTTGGTCGTCTCTCCGACGCGACGCTCATGGCGAAGCTCGGCCGTCCCGGCGAGCACCCGGAAGGGCGCCTGTTTCCGGACACCTATCGCTTCCCGCGCGGCACGACGCGCTTGACAGTCTTACAACGGGCCTTCGAGCGGATGGAGCAGGTCGTCGCCGACGAATGGGACGGGCGTAGCGATGATCTGCCGATCCGTACGCCCTACGAGGCCCTGATTCTAGCCTCGATCGTCGAGAAAGAGACGGGCGTGGCCAGTGAGCGTCCCGAGATCGCCGGTGTCTTCGTGCGCCGGCTTCGAAAGGGGATGCGGCTGCAGACTGATCCAACGGTGATTTACGGGATGGGGGAGCGTTACGATGGGAGGATCCGGCGCGCCGATCTCCGCGAGGCGACGCCTTACAATACCTATGTCATCGACGGGCTTCCGCCGACACCGATTGCGCTGCCCGGACGCGCCGCGATCCACGCCGTGCTGCATCCGGGCGACGGGGATAGCCTGTACTTCGTCTCACGCGGCGACGGGAGCCATTTCTTTTCCGCTACCCTCGACGAGCATAATCGAGCCGTCCGCCGGTATATCCTCGGCGAGCAGTGAGCCCAGCGATGATCCTGCATCTGCAGGACGCGAAGGGATGGCAGCAGCGGTCTTCGATGTGACGCTTCGGGCCTTGGACGAGGGATGGCATGATTGAGCGCGGTCGTTTCATCACACTGGAAGGGATCGAGGGCGCGGGCAAGTCCACACATGTCAGTGGGCTTGCAGCGCTGCTGCGTGATCGCGGTATCCCGTTCGTGACGACGCGCGAGCCGGGTGGCGCGCCGATCGCCGAGCGGATTCGCGCCTTGCTGCTCGATCCCGGCAATGCGGGGATGGACGCGACCGCGGAGCTGCTCCTCATGTTCGCAGCGCGCTCCGAGCACCTGGCCAAGACCATCCGACCCGCTCTAGATGGCGGGACCTGGGTCGTCTGCGACCGCTTCACCGATGCCACCTATGCCTACCAGGGCGGCGGACGTGGGCTGGACGCAAATCGCATCGGCATCCTCGAGACCCTCGTCCAGGGGGACCTGCGACCCGATTTGACGCTCTTGCTCGATCTCACACCGGAGCTGGGTCTCAGCCGGGCGCGGGGACGTGGAGACGCCGATCGATTCGAGTCGGAGACCCTGCGTTTCTTCGCGGCCGCGCGCTCGGTCTATCTTGAGCGGGCACGTGCGCGGCCGGAGCGCTATAGGCTGATCGATGCGACGCCACCGGTCGCTGTCGTCAAAGAGCAGGTGGGCAAGATTGCCGAGGCCTTCATCGACTCGCATTGGCGATCGGTCAAAGGGGAGACGGGAACGTGACCAAGGCGACCGAGCTCGCCATGGATGCGCCATTGCCGTGGTTGGCGGATGTCTGGTCCGGCCTGCAACTGGCCCGGTGGTCGGGGCGGCTCGCCCATGGCTTGTTGATCAGCGGCTCGGCGGGCATCGGCAAGCGCCACCTCGGGGAGCTGCTCGCGCGTTCGCTCCTCTGCCACGACCCGGCAGCGAACGGCATCGCCTGCGGACAGTGCGGGGATTGTCGCCTGCTGCGGGGCGAGAGCCATCCGGACCTGATGCGCGTCGGACCAGACCCGGAAGCGAAGTCCGACGAGATCCCGATCGCGGCAGTCCGGGCGCTGGTGGAACGCGGCGCGCTGACGCCCAGCCGAGCCGCCTGGAAGGTGGCCCTCATCGATCCGGCGGATCGACTCAACGCCGCGTCCGCGAACGCTCTACTCAAGACCCTCGAGGAGCCTCCAGGCACTGCGTTCATTTGTTTGATCACCGAGCAGCCGGGACGACTCCCGGCGACGATACGCAGCCGCTGCCAGCACGTTCGTATCGCGACTCCCCACCCTGGGAAAGCGCTTGAATGGCTGGACGGGAAGATTCCCGGCGCCAGGGCGGCGCTCCGTTTGCAGCTCGCATACGGCGCGCCCCTGCGTGCCCTGATCGAGCTGGACGACGCGTTGATTCGGCAGCGCCGGGAGCGACTCGCGGGTTTCATCGCGATCGCGCACGGCGAGCAGGATCCGATCGCTGAGGCCGCAATCTGGAACGGCATCGGGCCGAGACGATTCCTGGAGTGGTTGGCGGCGTGGCTCATCGACCTGCTGCGGCTGGCTGTAACCGATGATCCGGCTCGGCTCGACAGCCCGGATCACCGCGATTCCCTGGGCGAGTTGGCGGGTCGGATTGACCCTGCCGCCGCGCATCGACTCTTGCAGCGGGTCCTGCGGTCCCGGCTCTTGGCCGAGACCAGCGCAAATCCCCAGCTGCTGCTCGAATCCTTGTCGATTGAATGGCGCCGCGTCAACGCGGTGCATGCCTCTAGGAGATCATGAGTCATGACGACAACTGGCACTTCCACCGGGCCGCTGGCGGGACAGCAGCGTATTCTGAGTTTCGCGATCAAGGACAAAGGGACGCTTTACGCATCGTTCATGCCGTTCGTCAAGAATGGAGGACTCTTCATCCCGACCACAAAGTGCTACCAGATCGGTGACGAGATCTTCCTGTTGCTTCAATTGATGGACGAGACCGATCGCATCCCGGTGGCGGGAAAGGTGGTCTGGGTGACCCCGGCAGGCGCGGAGGGGAATCGAGCGGTGGGGATCGGTGTCCAGTTCAGCGAGCAGGACAAAGGTGTCGCCCGCCGCAAGATCGAGGACTATCTGGTCGGTGCCCTGGCCTCCGACCGATCCACTCACACCATGTAGGTCAAAGGATGCTCGTCGATTCGCATTGCCATCTCGACCGGGTCGATCTCCGCCGCTATGGAGCTGATTTCTCCAGGCTCATGCAGGCGACCGCGGACGCGGGTGTCAGCCACATGCTCTGCGTCTCGATCGACCTGGAGCATTACCCTGGGATGCGACGGCTGGTGGACCCCTTTCCACAGGTTGCCGTCTCGGTCGGGGTCCACCCAAACCACGAGGACGGCAGTGAGCCAACCGCCGATCAGCTCATATCGCTTGCAGCGGATGCCCGCAATGTCGCGATTGGCGAGACGGGACTCGATTACTTCCGAAGCACTGGCGATCTGGCGTGGCAACGAGAGCGCTTTCGCGTCCACATCGCCGCCGCGCGAAGTTGTGGTAAGCCGTTGATCATCCATACACGCGATGCCCATGTCGACACCATCCGTATCTTGCGGGAAGAGGGTGCACAGGCCGTCGGCGGGGTCCTGCACTGCTTCACGGAGAGCTGGGGAATGGCCAAGGAAGGAATGGATCTGGGCTTCTACGTCTCCTTCTCCGGCATCATCACCTTCAAGAACGCCACGGATCTGAGAGATGTCGCCCGTCGGGTCCCGCTGGACCGCCTCTTGATCGAGACCGATTCACCCTATCTTGCCCCCGTGCCGCACCGTGGCCAACCCAATGAGCCCAGGCTGGTCACGCATGTCGCGCGCTGCATCGCCGAGCTGCGTGCGATGGATCCGGAGGAGGTGGCCGCGGTGACCCGTCAGAACTACTTTCGGTTGTTCGGGGTCGCCGAATCGCCGGCCAGGCCGCGAGCCCATCCGAATCCGGTCCGAACGGGCACCGCAGCGAAAGCGGTGTCCGGGCGATGACCCGGCATGACTCCGTCTACGCAGTGGGCAGAGACTTCTTGGTTTCCTCGGGTCGCTTCTCACCGCAAGGAAGATAGCCAGACGTCGGTTCCGGCTCCCGTTTGAGCGCCTCGCGCAGCGTGTCGCAGACGGTCTTCAGCACTTTGACCCGCGCGTAGGGCTTATCGTCGCCTTCCACCAGGGTCCAAGCGGCATGCTTGGTGCTCGTACGCACTGCCATCTCATTGACCGCCTCTTTGTATCGCGGCCATTTCTCGCGGTTGCGCCAATCCTCGTCGGTGATCTTATAGCGCTTGTAGGGAACGCTTTCTCGATCCTTGAACCGTCTGAGCTGCTCTTCGTCGCTGATCTGCAGCCAGAACTTGAGCAAGATGACCCCGCTGTCGACCAGTTGTTCTTCGAAGCGGTTGATCTCCGAATAGGCACGGCGCCATTCCGCGTCGCTGGCGAAGCCTTCGACCCGCTCGACCAGGACGCGGCCATACCAGGAACGATCGTAGAGCGTGATATAGCCGGCGCGCGGGATGTGCCGCCAGAACCGCCAGAGATAATGATGCGCCTTTTCCTCATCGCTCGGGGCCGCAACCGGGATCGCCCGGTAGAGGCGTGCGTCGACGGCGGCCGTAATGCGTCGGATCGCGCCTCCCTTGCCGCCGGCATCCAACCCTTCGAACACCAGGACGGTCGAACGTTTCTTCTTGTAGGCGCTCCAAGCCAGCTCGTTGATCTCGGCCTGCAGACGCTTCATCTCGCTCTTGTAGACATCGCGCGGCAGGGCGAGCGTCAGGTCGAGCTGATCGAGAAGGGTGATCTGGGCCTTCGCGCCGCTCGGAAGCTCCGGGCCACTGCCGCTGCTGCCGCTCTCGTCGGGTGGCGCTTCACGCAGACGCGCGCGGATCGCATGCAGCAGGGTCTTTCCCACCGTCAGGTCGCGGTATCGACGATCCTCGGCTTCAACCAGGTACCAGGGGCAGACGCCGCGATCTGTGTACCGGATGACCCGTTCCGCGACCAGCTCGAACGCGGCGTACTGCTCCGAGAACTTGCTCTTGTCCGGAAGCATCTTCCAACGACTCTTGTCGTCCCTCGAGAGCTCCTTCAGACGCGACTTCTGCTCAGCCTCCGACATGTGGAACCAGAACTTAAGGATCAGTGCCCCGTCCTGGATGAGCATGCGCTCGAAATCCACGATCCGGTTGAGCTCACCGTCAAGCTCCGCGTCACTGCAGGCCCCCTGAAAGCGATGCTCGATGGGCGTCTGGTACCAGCCGCCGAAGAGGATCGAGATCTCGCCGCGGGGGGGCATAGAGCGCCAGAAACGCCAGTAGCGGGGTCGCGCCCGCTCCTCGTCCGACTCGTCCCAGAAGGCGAACGTCTGGACGCCGCGCGTGTCCAGCCATTCGTTCAGTCGATTCACGACCTCGCCCTTGCCCGCCGCCTCGACGCCGGAGACGAGGACAATCACCGGGATGTTGGAGTCGTTCAGCTCGCGTTGAGCCGACAGCAACTCGGTGCGCAGCAGCTCCTGTTGCTCTTTGAAGTCGTCCTTGCTGACCGACCGTCCAACCTTCGTTGCTTCGAACATGCGTCATTTCCTCGTGGTGCGGGGGCGCGGGCCCGCGTCAAGAACAGCCAACAGAACGCCGGATCCACCCGGACGCGCGACGTTTCAGATTAACCGGAAATCCCGGCCTGCGGGAGTGTCATTTCGCGATCGGTGCCGCTCGCACGGCGAGCTGACGCCGGCCAGGATGTCCATGAATCTGCATCTCCCTCAGCACGATCGAATGGTACACTTCCGGTTGATGCCCATGACCGGAGCATCGAGCCCGTCGAGAGCCATCGTCATGATCGACTGGACCTTCACCGCCGCTTCGCTCTGGACACTGATCGGAGTCTTGCTGATCCTGTCGGAATTTGCGCTGCCCGGGGTGATTGCCGTCTTCTTCGGTCTCGCGGCCCTCCTGGTCGCATTGCTCCTGTCTCTCAATATCCCTCTTGATCCTCCCGGTCAGATTCTCCTCTTCGGTATCTTGGGCGTTGCCCTGCTGTTGCTCGCACGCCGCCGCCTCAGACCCTGGTTCCGGGGTCGGACCGAGACAGGGGGCGTCGGCAGCGAAGTGCTGCCGGTGGGCACACGGGCTGTGGCGCAGACCGACTTCGCCCGTGGCATCGGTGTCGTCACCCTCAACGGGGTCCGCTGGAACGCCGAATCCACGGATCCGATCCGCGCGGGCGATCCGGTCTGGCTGACCGGCCGCCAAGGACTCGTACTGCAGGTCAGCGCGACGCCGCCGCCGCGTGCGGCCGGGGTCTGACGCCCGTGATCCAGTCACCGACCAGATTGCGACGGCCGCCTGCCGGCGGCGCCGGGGGCAACTGGACACCGGCCATGGACCGAGACTGACACCAAAGGAGAGCGCAACAATGGACGACCTCTACCTGAGCATCAGCACCATCATCTCTCTGGCGGCTTTGGCCGTGATCGTCGTCGCCCTCGCGAAGACGGCGCAGATCGTGCCGCAGCGGTCCGCCTACATCGTTGAGCGGCTTGGCCGCTATTCGCGCACCCTGGACGCGGGTTTCCACATCCTCATCCCGTTCGTCGACCGGGTTGCCTATCGCCATACACTCAAGGAAGAGGCGCTGGACGTGCCGAAACAGCAGTGCATCACCAAGGACAATATCTCGGTCAGCGTCGACGGCGTCCTCTATCTCCAGGTCATCGATCCCCAATCTGCCAGCTACGGAATCGCGGACTATCGCTTTGCCTCGATGAGTCTGGCCCAGACGACGCTGCGCTCGATTATCGGGCAGATCGATCTGGACAAGACCTTTGAGGAGCGCAGCCGCGTCAATGAAGAGGTGGTGAGGGCACTGGATGAAGCTGCTCAGCCTTGGGGGGTCAAAGTCCTGCGGTACGAGATTGCGGACATCGTGATGCCGGGCACCATCACCGATGCCTTGGAGCAGCAGATGCGCGCCGAGCGTGAGCGCCGTGCAGTCGTGGCCCGATCCGAGGGCGAGCGTCAGGAGAAGATCAATATCTCGGAGGGCGAGAAGATCCAGATCATCAATCTCTCGCAGGCCCAGAAGGAGAAACAGATCAACGAGGCAGAGGGTAAGGCGCGGGAGATCCAGATGTTGGCGGAGGCGACCGCGATCGGCATCGAGCGGATCGCCACTGCGATCGAGAAACCGGGAGGGAAGGACGCGGTCAGCCTGCGGATCGCCGAGCAGTATGTGAACGAATTCGGCCGGCTCGCTCAGTCCGGCACCACCCTCATTCTGCCGGCGGAGCTCAGCAACATCGGCGGGGCAGTGGCCGGGTTGGCCAAGACCCTCCAGGCCCTGGAACCGGTGGACAAGCAATGACCCGCCAAGGGCTGCGGTCCGGATCCGTTGTCAGGGGGCTCATGCCGAGTCTGAACGAAGGCGCGGCCAGGATGGCCGTGCGCTGCAGCCCTGTGCCCGATCCGGCCGATATCCGGACTGACGGCGACGAGGCGCCGAGCCTTGTGATCAGGGGTCTATCGGCTCGCACCGATCGATCCTGAGGCGACGGCATCGACGAGTCGGTGGGCCTGCAGCTCGACGCCGATGACGCATTCGGCGACCCGCTCTGCATCGCCGACCCTGGCCGCGCGTTCCAGTGCCTGGATGGCTTCGTCCAACGCGGGCACGCCGCAATAGCCGGTGGCGCCGCGCATCTGGTGTGCGTGCTCGGAGAGTCCGGCCCAATCGGACTCGGCGACACAGGCACGCAGGTCTTCGATCTCCGCCGGAAGTCCGGCAAGCAACGCCTCCAGAAGCTCGTCGGCGAGCGACGAATCCCCCTCGGTGCTGGCAAGCGCGGCCTGC
>NZ_JAJDNA010000025.1 GCF_022340925.1 Thiocapsa sp. | reverse complement strand
AGGAAGACCAGCACGTCGCCACGCCCGGCGCGCGCCAGCTCACCGACCGCCTCCGAGATCGCCCGCTGCATCGCCTCGTCGCGCTCACCGGCGGACGCCTCCTCCGGCGGGCGATAGCGGACCTCCACGGGATAGGTGCGAACCGAGACCTCGAGGATGGGCGCCGGTCGGCCTTGGGCGTCGGCGAAGTGCCCGGCGAAGCGCTGCGGGTCGATGGTCGCCGAGGTGATGACGAGCTTGAGATCCGGGCGGCGCGGAAGCAGGTCCTTTAGATAGCAGAGCAGAAAATCGATGTTGAGGCTGCGCTCGTGGGCCTCGTCGATGATCAGGGTGTCGTATTCGGTCAGGAGGCGGTCCTGCTGGATCTCGGCGAGCAGGATGCCGTCGGTCATCAGCTTGATCGCGGTCTCGGGACGCACCCGGTCGTGGAAGCGCACCTTGTCCCCGACCAGGCCGCCGGGCGCGCCCCCCAGCTCCTGCGCGACGCGGCTGGCCAGGCTGCGTGCGGCGATGCGTCGCGGCTGGGTATGACCGATCCGCCCGGCGAGCCCGCGCCCGAGCTCCAGACAGAGCTTGGGCAACTGGGTCGACTTGCCCGAGCCGGTCTCGCCGCAGAGGACGATGACCGGGTGGGCCGCGATCTGCTCGGCCACCTCCTGACGGTGCTCGCTGACCGGCAGCTCGGGGGGATAGACGATCGCCTCGGGGACGGCGGCACGACGGCGCTCGAGGATGGCCTGGGAGACGCGGATGGCCTGCCACACCGCGAGCAGACCCCGCTCGAGCGGCTCGCCGGCACGGGCGCGACGGCGCAGACCGCGCAAACGCTGTCGGAGGCGGTGTCGGTCTTGGAGCAGGCAGGTGTCGAGATCCGCTTGACTCGGGAATCCGGTTTCGTTCAACGCTCGCTCGGCAGTGGGCGATTGGTGTCTTCAAGGGGAGCGCTGAAGCATTCAGCGCTCCCCTTGCGGGGCAGGAGGCCCCGCCATGTTCGGCCGCCTCAGCGGCTGAATAATGAAGGAAAGCGGAAACCGCGTTTTCGCTTATCTTGCTGATGGTTGACCAGCATGGCCAATCGATCAGCGTCTCCCAAGGCGCTCGGGTCGCGGTGCCTCGGGCGGGCCTCGGCCCAGGAGCCTGTCGGACTGAGGATGAATCGGCTACGGAAGGGGGAGAACGGTCCGTCTCGCCCCGCTTTGTCGTGACATCGCCCCCACTCTGCGCCGCACAACCGGAACGCAATGGCCTCGCTCTCCCACTCCCTCGCTTCGATCCCCCGTGTTCCGACAGGCTCCTGGTAGTCTGTGGCCCGGCATCCCGGTCAAGGCCCGTGCGCCACCTCATCGCCGGCAAAGTCGTAGCCCATGCACAGGCTCGCAGGCTGCAGGAACGGACCCTGGAGGAGATCGACACCGGCACGGCAGAGCCGAGCGATGGTCTCGGGTGCATCGACCCCGGCGGCGATCACCGTGAGGCCCCGCTCCTTCGCCTGCTTGACCAGGTCGGCCAAGGGCTCCGGGTCGAGCGACTGCGCGACCGGGCGCGTGAGTCGCGCGAAGGCAGCCGGGACGGCCTCCAGGACCCGCTGCCCCGTCGCGCTCGTGTCCAGGCCATTCAAGCAGACACGAATGCCGAGTCGAGCCAATTGGCCGACCCGCTCCACCGCCGTCTGCAGATGCTGCGCCGTCTCCTCGATCTGAAGCTGCAGCACGGGCCGCAAGCCGAACAGGTCCCGCGCATTGATCTCTTCACGGACCTGCGCGATCCAGTCGTCGCGGCAGACGGTGGCGCAGGACTGATGCAGGAAGAGCTGAACCGCCTGGCCCGCGTCTCGCTGTGCCTTGAGGGCATCGAGGCCTGATCCAAGGAGCCAGCGATCGAGGCGCTCGGCGAGTCCCAGGCGCCGCGCGACCGGCACGAACTCGCCGGGTGGCAGCAGCTCTCCGGTGGCCACGGCCAGACGCGGCGTGATCTCGTAGCGCGCCTCGGGTGTCCCGATCAGCACGACCACCGGCTCGAACAGAAGCCGCAGCTGCCCGGACTCGATCGCGGCGCCAATCAGGGCCTGCTCGTGCGGGTCGTCGGTCACGGCGGCGCGCCGGTAACGAATCAGCCGGCCATCCCCCGCGTGACGCGCCGAGCGCGCCGCCTTGCGCGCCCGCGAAACCAGCGACACGGCGTCCCCGCCGCCGTCGGCGAAGGCGCACCATCCGGCGCCGATCTGCAGGTCCGGAAGTCCCTCGACCAGGTCCCGGGTCACCTCCTCGCAGACCTGGCCAAGCACGTCCGGTTCCGTCCGCCGGGTCAGGATCGCCAGCGCCCGCTCACCCACGCGCGCGACCAGATCCAGTGGGCCGGTCCGCTCGCCGGCGGCCGCGGTCAGTCGCAGGAGCGCGTCCTCATCCCCGGCGAGATCGAGATAGACCAAGGCGCGCCGTTTGGCGTCGCCGACACCCTGTCCGATCAGCCGGTCCAGTCGCTGCAGCAGACGCGCACGACTGACCAGGCCGGTGAGCGGATCAATAGGCTCGCTGCCGGCCTGGCGCCGCGCTCGCTCACGGGCCCGCCGCAACCCGTGTCTGACGCAGGCGACGAGACGATCCGGGGCGACGGGCTTGGCGAGGAAGTCATCGCCACCGACGCGCAGGGCGGCCAATTGTTGCTCTGCATCCAACTCGGCGGACAGAAACACGATCGGCACCTCGGCAAACCGTTCCTGCTCGCGGATGATCCGCGTCAGCTCGATACCCGTGGCGCCGGGCATGTGCAGATCCATCACGACCAGATCCGGTAGGAAGGCCTCCAGAGCGTCGAGAACCGCCAGCGGATCGCCGACGCAGTCGGTGACCATCCCGGCCGACGCGAGGACCCGGGACGCGAAGAGCGCGGCGACCGGTTGATCGTCAACGACCAGAATCCGTTCGGGCCCGCGATGCCGTGGTAACAGCAAGTCCAGCAGACGTTCCGCCAGCGCCTCGGCATCCATCGGTGCCTGAAGATGAGCCGTGGCCCCGGCACGCATGGCGGCGAGTCGTCGACGCATGTCCCGGTGTCGGTCCAGCCAGGCCGTTGGGATCGCTGCGCCCCGGCGGTGCTCGGCCTGCCCCAGGAGCGAGGCGATCGCTTCCGGGTGAGGCAGCACCTCGGCGTCGACCAGCAGCAGGCCGTCCGATTGCCGATCGAGGCACGCCAGGAGCGGGGCGGGTGTCGGGAAGGCCTCGAGGCCGATCCGCTGAGCGGTCAGGTACGGCCTCAGCTGTGCCGTCAGCTCGGTGTCCCGGGTCAGGAAATAGACGGAGGCTGTGGCGTCGTCGGTCGTCTGGCGCATCGTCTTTGCTCTCATCCCGTGTGTGCCGGGATCTCGATCGGCCGCACAGTCTAAGCACGGTCGCGCCGAGATCGTCGGCTCTCAGGATAGAACTAACACGATAAGTGTTCAACCTGGCCGTCCTCGTCTGCGGCGATCAGCGCGGCAGACCCAGACCGGCGCTGCCGACGACCTCCAGCATGCCGGACGCGAGGCTCGCCCCGATGCGTTTCGAAAACTCCTCGAAGAGGTCGCGCTTCTTCGTGTAGTCGACGAGCTTCTCGGTCCCGATGACATCCCGCGCCACCGAGCTCGCGCTTCCCAGGGCGTCGGCCAGACCAAGCTCGACGGCCTCCTGCCCACTCCAGAAGAGCCCACTGAAGAGCTCATCCCCACCCTTGAGCTTGTCTCCGCGACCGGACCGCACCGCGTCGATGAACTGGCTATGGAGATCGTCCAGGACGGACTGGATGAAGGCCCGTTGGTCCGCGGGGAGCGGTGAGAAGGGATCGAGGATACCCTTGTTCTCGCCCGCGGTGAGGAGACGGCGCTCGATCCCGAGCTCGCCGATCGCCTCGTTGAAACCGAAGCTGCCGATGCGCACCCCGATCGAGCCCACCAGGCTCGCCTTGTCGGCATAGATGCCGTCGGCGGCGGCCGCGATGTAGTAGCCGCCCGAGGCGCAGAGATCCGCGGCCACCGCATACACGGGCATCTCCTTGTCCTGCTCGTCCTTGTACTTCGCCTTGAGCCGTTTGATCTCGTCGTAGATGTAGCCCGCCTGAACCGGGCTGCCGCCTGGGCTGTTGATTCTGAGGATGATGCCCTTGACCCGCTCTGCCTCGAAGGCATTGCGCAAGGCGGTGATCACGCGGTCGGCGCTGGCATCGGTCTCACTGGAGATCACCCCTTTGACGTCGATCACGGCCGTGTGCTCTTCGGCGGTCGAGACCCGGTCGATGAGATCCTGGGAGTAGGCCGCGATCAGCAGCCCGATCAGGTAAAGCAGGATCAGTGCCTTGAAGACGGCGCCCCAACGGCGGGAGCGTCGCTGCTCGCGCAGATGCTCGAGGGCGAGCTTGTTGAGCAGCGCACGTTCCCAGTCGGGCGTATCCGGCGAGGGCATCTCGGTCGGACGTTTGTTCCAGAATCTCCAGTTCATCTCTTACTCCATGCAACGGCGGGCGTCGGCCGAATCAGGTGGGGTCTCGATTGTCGGTGTCCCCGTGGGTCTTGGGTGTCCGCTGACAGCGCTCATCGCTGCCCTCCGTCAGGCCGGTCGCTGCGGGCCCCGTCACGGCGGCCGTTGCGCGCCAGCCACTCGGGAAGCCCCGAGAGCGTGTCGAGACAATCGAGCGGGCCGTGCAGCATCAGCCGTTCGGGGGCGTGGACGCCGTACGCGACGGCCAGCGCCTGGGTGCGGGCGTTGCTGGCCATTTGCATGTCGTATTCGGTGTCCCCGACCATCAGCGTCTGCGCCGGATCCACGCCCAGCTCGTCCATCAGCTCGAGCAGCATTTGAGGATGGGGTTTGGAGAGGGTCTCGTCGGCGCAGCGCGTCGCCAGGAAGAGGTCGCGCAAGCCGGTGTCGGCGAGCGCCCGGTCGAGACCGACGCGCCCCTTCCCGGTGGCCACCGCCAGACGATAGCCCTCGCCGCTCAGCCGCCCGAGGGTCTCCCGGACGCCGGGGAAGAGCAGCGAGGGGGTGCGGTCGGTCTCGAGGAAGTGCTGTCGATATCGCCCCATGATGGCCCGCCGGGTGGCCGAGTCCGCGCCTGGCAGCAGTTGCATGACGGCCTCGTCGAGCCCCAGCCCGATGACATCACGGGCGGACGCGTGCGGCGGTGACGGGACCCCGAGCTCACAACAAGCGGCCTGGAGGCAGTTGACGATGCGCGCCTCGGAATCCATCAGGGTTCCGTCCCAGTCGAACACGATGAGCTCAAAGGTCACGCGGCCGTCTCCAGCGCGGACAGAATGCGTTCGAGATCATCGGGCAGGGGCGCCTCCACGCGCAAGGGTCGGGCCATGTCTTGCGTTCGAAACGTCAAGGCAGATGCATGCAAAAACAAGCGCGTCAGGCCCAGGCCCTTGAGCTGCCGATTGGCCCCCTCGTCGCCATACTTGGGATCGCCCGCCAGGGGGGACCCCAGATGGGCGGCATGGGCCCGGATCTGATGGGTGCGGCCGGTGATCAGCTCGGCCTCGACCAGGGTCACGCCGCCCCAATCGCATGCGAAATGGCGCAGACGCCGGAACAGGGTACGCGCCGGCTTCCCCTCGCTCCGATCCACCTGGACCAGGCGCTCGCCGCCACGCAGGACGTTTCTCTTGAGCGGGGCATCGACCGTCACCGTCGAGCGCGCCAGATCGCCGACGACCAGCGCGAGATAACGCTTGTCCATGTGCCCTTCCCGGATCAGCTCGTGGAGCTCGCGCAACGCGCTGCGTCGCTTGCTGATGAGGATACAGCCGGAGGTGTCGCGATCCAGGCGATGGACCAACTCGAGCTCACGCCCTGGCCGAAGCGCACGCAGCGCCTCGATCAGGCCGTAGCTGAGGCCGCTCCCACCATGCACGGCAAGACCCGCAGGCTTGTCGATGACCAGGAATCGCTCATCCTCGAACAGCACGGACTCGGCGAGCGGGTCGCGGCGCGAGTCGGGCACCTTCGGGGCCGTCGTGGGGCGCGCCGCACGAA
Source organism: Thiocapsa sp. (assembly GCF_022340925.1). GTDB lineage: Bacteria > Pseudomonadota > Gammaproteobacteria > Chromatiales > Chromatiaceae > Thiocapsa. Next base: position 9,347 of record NZ_JAJDNA010000025.1, on the reverse strand, counting down.
GTGGCGGGATACGGACAAGGTCTCCCGCATGCAGCCGCCGACCGGCCTGGACACGACCCTTGTTGACGCGCACCTCGCCGCGGCGCATCACTCGGTACAGGTGGCTGCGGGGCACGCCCTTGAGATGGCGCAGGAGGAAGTTGTCGATCCGCTGTCCGTCCGATTCGGCATCCACCAGCAGCTCCCGCGCACGGGTCGCCTCGGGCGGGGGAGGCGTTTCGGCATCAGGATCGCAAGCCCCGTGCTTCCGCGCGGCGGAGCGGGGCGGGGAAAGAGGGTCGATTCTTTTCAATGGCGAGAGACCTGGCCGAGCGCCCGGATGGCTCAATTGATGCTAAACAGGGTTTGCTGGTAACATTATCAGCTTGCGCTGGCCAGCGGAAAGACGCGAATTTCCCCGGAGCGGCAAGCGCATCCAAGGTTCGGGTTCGACGCCGAGGCGAGTGTGCACACGCCCCTCGATCGGTCTCGGGCCGAATGCCGGCATCCGATGCCCAGACAGGCGGACGTGCGGACACTCGATTGGGGCCACGGACTCGCAAGGTCGAGTCCGCGCGCATTCTACACCCTGACGAGAACGCGGCACGCCGCGGGCGTTGGCAGATCAGCGCAGCCGGCTGCGACCTCGCCGCTCCGAAGCGGTTGCCCCCGAAGGGGTGGAGCCGACACGGTGCGGGCGCCATGCTGGCGCCCGTCATGACGATTACAACGCGCGTGCCCATCGGGGTCGGCCAGCGGGCCGACCGAACGGACACTGCCGACGCCATCAGCCCGCGAAGAAGGGGCCGAACGGCGCCAAGCCGAGCCGCCGCGGTCCTGCCGGGGCGCGCGGCGAGCAGTCCCCGTGACGGGAGACGCGCCGCGGTGCGAGAACGAATTCTATGAAACGCATGCTGATCAACGCGACTCAGCCAGAAGAGTTGCGTGTGGCAACCGTAGACGGTCAACAACTCTACAACCTCGATATCGAATCTCCCGGCCGAGAGCAGAAAAAGGCCAACATCTACAAAGGCATCATCACGCGGGTCGAGCCCAGCCTCGAGGCCGCGTTCGTTGACTATGGCGCCGAGCGCCATGGCTTCCTCCCGCTCAAGGAGATCGCCCGCGCCTACTTCGAGCCCGACAGTGTCAAGCCCGGCGCTCGGATCAACATCAAGGAAGCGGTCCGCGAGGGCCGTGAGGTGGTGGTTCAGATCGACAAGGAGGAGCGCGGCAACAAGGGTGCCGCGCTCACGACCTTTGTCTCGCTGGCCGGCCGCTATCTGGTCCTCATGCCCAACAACCCCCGCGCCGGCGGGGTGTCGCGTCGCATCGAGGGGCAGGATCGCAGCGAGCTGCGCGACGCCATGAGCCAACTGGTGATTCCGGAGGACATGGGTCTGATCGTGCGCACCGCCGGCGTCGGCAAGAACGTCGAAGAGCTGCAGTGGGACCTCGACTATCTGCTCCACCTCTGGAAGGCGATCGAGACCTCGGCGGAGGAACGCAAGGCCCCTTTCCTCATCTACCAGGAGAGCGATGTCATCATCCGCTCGATCCGCGACTACCTGCGCGCGGACATCGGCGAGATCCTGATCGACAACCGCGCGGTATTCGAGCGGGCCGAGAGCTTCATCGGCCAGGTGATGCCCGGCAACCTGAAGAAGCTCAAGCTCTACCAGGACGAGGTGCCGCTGTTCACGCGCTACCAGATCGAGAGCCAGATCGAGTCGGCCTTCATGCGCGAGGTGCGCTTGCCGTCGGGCGGCTCCATCGTCATCGACCACACCGAAGCGCTGACCTCTGTCGACATCAACTCAGCGCGGGCGACCAAGGGCGCGGACATCGAGGAGACCGCGCTGAACACCAACCTGGAGGCGGCGGACGAGATCGCGCGCCAATTGCGGCTGCGCGATCTCGGCGGTCTGTTCGTCATCGATTTCATCGATATGACGCCGCCGAAGAACCAACGCGAGGTGGAGAACCGGCTCCGCGAGGCACTCAAGCAGGACCGCGCACGGGTCCAGGTCGCCCGCATCTCACGTTTCGGCCTCCTTGAGATGTCGCGTCAGCGTCTGCGCCCCTCGCTTGGCGAGTCGAGCCAGCAGGTCTGCCCGCGCTGCAAGGGTCAGGGGACCATTCGCGGGGTCGAGTCCCTCGCGCTCTCCATCCTGCGGATCGTCGAGGAGGAGGCGATGAAGGAGAACACGCACCGTATCGTCGCGCAGTTGCCGGTCAGCGTCGCCACCTTTCTGCTGAACGAGAAGCGCCGCGGGATCCTCGAGATCGAGCAACGCCAGGGTGTCGAGGTCTTGCTGCTTCCCAACGAGCACCTGGAGACACCGGACTACCAGATCGAGCGCATCCGCGCCCAAGACGCCGCCAAGCTGCCCCAGGACCAGTCGAGCTACGAGCTGACCGCTCTGCCGGAGACCCAAGGCGCACCCTACTACGCCAAGCTCGGCCAGCCAGCCCAGGCCGAGGAGCCGGCGGTCAAGCAGGTCGCCCCGACGACACCGATGCCGCAACGGTCAGCGCCTTCGCCGTCAGCAGCGACCCCGGACCGGCGCGATCCGGAGCGCGGCGAGCCCGAGAGTCTGCTCAAGCGGATCTGGACCGGTCTGTTCGCGCCACGCCACCACGATGCCAGCAGCGTCTCGACGCCCCCCCGGGAGTGGACCGGACGCGCGGACGCGGCCCAGCCACGATCCGCATCGCCGGGCGACGGCGCCGCGGAGGAGCAGCGCGCCCCGAGCAGAGCGCCGACGGCGCGACGCGAGGAGGCTCGCCGCGAGCGAGGACGCAGCGAGCCGCGACATCCCACCCAACCGACCGAGGACGTCCAGTCCCGCTCCGTCGCCGGCCGTGGTCGAGCGGAAACCGCGCCGGCCGGCCAGGAGGCCGTGCCGGGCGGCGTGACGAGAACCGACACCGAGGAGCAGGAGCAGAGCCGCACGCGGCGCAGCGGGGAGACACGGTCGCGTCGCGGCGGCGCCCGCGGCCGCGGGCGCCGTGGAGCCGGATCGGGCGACACCGACCGCGGCTCAGCGGACCTGTCCGTCGGTCCCGAGCCGAACCGCGAGGAGACCGCCGCCGGGCCGCGCGAGTCCGCAACCGGCGGGGGCGGGGATCCCCAGCTCGAGCCCCCGAGCGTCAGCGGGGGCGGACCCGCCAGTCCGGACCAGGCAATGGGAGCGGGTGGGGATGCGGGTCGGGTCGCCCATGCCCGAGCGGACGAGATCTCCGGAGGGAGCCCGGAAGCTCGGCCCAACCCCGCCGAGCAGACCGCCGGAGACCGCGATCAGGGTGTCCGATCATCGGGACCGGAGGGCGGGCCGCTCCTGGCGAGCCCGAGCGTCACTGGGGGGCCGCCAGACTCGATTGAAGCTGGCGGCGATCATCCGGGGGGCTCGGTTGCCGGGCCGGGCGAGCCGTCGACGGATGCAGCGCCCCGGGAAACCCGAGAAGAGGCGCCGCCGACCCCCGACCGACCGCGGTCCGCGCGACGACGGCGTGGCGGCCGCAATCGGAGGCGATCCACGACCGGACCGGATCCACGCGAAGAGTCGAAGCCTTCGGAGCAGGGCCCGGACCAGGTCCAGCCGACGCAGGCGAGGGCGGAGCCTTCCGCGGCTCTACCCGGGGGTCCTTCGGGAGCAGATGGAACGGGGCCGGGAGCCGCCGGGGAGGCTGAAGCCCAGCCGGAGCCAGCCGGTCCCTCGAGCACGGAGCGGCCGCCACCGCAGACCTCGGCCCCGCAGGTCCTTCTGCCGCGTCCAGCGCCGAGCGGCGAGCCACCTCGCCTCGCGGCCATTGAGCCTTCGGCGGGACAGGGCACCCATGATCATCGGCCGGTTGGCGCTTGGTCTTCGAGCGATGGGCCCACCGGCCCCCAGTCAGATGTCCGCCCAGGCACGATGTCGGAGGGGCCCACCGCGAGGGACTCGCATCCGGAGTCCGCACCGAGGTCCGATCAACGCGACCCCTGAAGCGACGCTTGACCGGTCAGCGCCCAGCGCGGGCGAGGTCGCCACGGTCAGCCAGGCGATCCGGTCTCGCCGTGTGGCGGGCTGCGCGGAGTGAGCCCGCACTGGGCGCATGACGGTCATGGCCTAGGAGCCTGTCGGGCTGAGGGGGATCGCAGCGAGGGAGTGGGGGAGCGAGGCCATTTTGTTCCGGTGTTGAGGCGCATGGTGGGCGCTATGGAGCGACAAGCCGGGGCGGGATGGACCCTTCTCCCGTTTCCGTAGCCGATTCATCCTGAGTCCGACCGGCTCCGAGTGCGCCGCACCATTGGCATCGACATGCTCAGACTGTTTTTCGAGAGTTGGTCAGGTCTGCTCCTGCTCGCCTATCGCACCTTCTTCCCGGGTGCCGGCAGCCCCCGACCGAGTGCCAGACGCATGCTGGTGATGGCCGGGTTCATTCCGCTCTTCACCCTGGCGCTCGGGATCCACTGGGTTGGACTCCTGCTCGATGAGGTCCTCTATCGAGGTTACCGGCGCGTTGCGATCCGGGAACCCCTGTTCGTGCTGGGCGTGCCGCGCAGCGGGACCACCCACCTGCATCGGCTGATCGCTGAAGATACCCAGCTCACGACCTTCTCGACCTGGGAATGCCTGTTCGCGCCCTCAGTCACCGCGCGGCGCTTCTGGCACGGCGTCGGCCGCCTTGATCGGCAGGTTGGCCGACCCCTCGGGCGACTGCTCGACTGGATCGAGCGGCAGGCCTTCAAGGGTCTCGATGCAGTCCATCCGATGCGCCTGAGCGACCCAGAGGAGGACTACTTCGCGCTGATGCCGGTGCTGGCGAGCTTCATCCTGATCCTACCTTTCCCGCACTCCGAGCTGCTCTGGCGGGTGGGTGCGTTCGACCGCGACATGCCTGAGGGAAAGCAACAGCGCCTGATGGATTTCTACTACCGGTGTTTGCAGAAACACCTCTACGTCGCGGGTCCGAACAAGCGCCTTTTGTCCAAAAACGCGGCCTTCGCGCCCCTCGCCGGCAGCCTGGCCGTTCGCTTCCCCGATGCACGCTTCCTGGTCTGCCTGCGCGAGCCGCAGGCGACCCTGCCCTCCCAGCTCAGCTCGCTCGAGCCCGGCATCGCATTCTTCGATGTCCTCTCGGTGTCGCCTGATTTCCGCACCCGCTTGACCGAGCAACTGGGTTTCTATTACAAAAACCTGGATCAGGCCCTGGCAGAATTGCCCGAAAGTCGGTGCGTATGGGTTACCATGCGCACCTTGCAGTCAGATCTCATGCATCAGATGCTCGACATCTATGCTCGATTCGGGCTGCCGATCAGCGCCGGATTCCGCGCGGCGATCGGCCGACACGCCCACGAGGCACGGGCATACCAAAGCCCTCACGGCTATAGCCTTGAACAGTTTGGACTCTCCCGAGAGGGTATCGATCGCGACCTGGGACCGGTCTACACGCGGCTGGCATCAAGGGCATTGAGGACCGCGGGCGATCCAGCGTCGGCGGATCCAATGGCCAGGCCATGTGGCGATTCCAAGGGCTCACCGTCAACCAGGAAACCTGTGCGCCATGATGAACCTATCCACTGCGGAGACCAGGGCTAGGGAAGTCGTGCAACCAGCGGCAGCACTGCGTGTCGCCATCGTTTCTGACGCGGCACCCGAGCGCAATGGCGTCGGCGCCTACTACCGCGATCTCGCCGATCATCTCAGGGCTGCCGGCGCTCGGGTCGAATTGCTGGCCCCTCGCTATCGTTCGGGGACTTGGTACGGCGGCCTGACCATTCCATTGCCCGGCGATCCCACCCAAAAGATCGTTTTGCCGTCTCCTTCGCTGGTCAGCCGACGCCTGGATCGGCTGCGCCCCGATGTCGTCATCGTTCCCACACCGGGACCCTTCGGGATGCTAGGGATGCACCTGGCCGGACGCAGCGGGGCGGCCCTGCTGGTCGGCTTCCATACCCACTTCGAGGCCCTGACCGATCTCTTTCAGGATTGGGGGATCCGCGCCCGCATCGCCAACGGCTACCTGCGTGCCTGTCACCGGCTGCTGTTCACCAAAAGTCAGCTCGTGCTCGCCAATTCCTCCGACATGGTCGCAATCGCCCGCTCGATCGGGGCAACACGCGTCAATATCATGGCGACCCCGATCCCACGAAGGTTTCTCGAGCAACTCCCCGCACCGCCCCGCCCGCGTGTGGAGCGCGTCCTCTTCGCCGGCCGCCTCGCGCCGGAAAAGAACCTGGACGCCGTCGTGGAGGCGGCGCGCCGCCTGCCTGACATCGAGTTCATGGTGGTCGGCGACGGTCCCTTGCGCCCCTGGATCGAGGCCGAATGCGAGGGACTTCCCAACCTGGGCCATTCCGGTTGGGTCAGACGAAGCCGGATCATGAGCCTGATCGACGACATGGATGCCTTGGTGCTCCCCTCGAAGATCGAGTCGTTCGGCACGATCGCTCTGGAGGCGATGGCGCGGTCACGTCCGGTGCTGGTCTCCTCGGCCTGCGGCATCTTGAGCTGGGATCGGCTCAGGCGCGGTCTGTTCCAGATCCATGAGGGGGAGCAGCTGTTCGAGGCGCTAGCCCGGCTGCGTGAGCTGGATCCGGCACTCCGGGAGCGCAAGGCCCGCATCGGGCGGGAGGCGGCCAGGGAGATCAACGACCGCAATCTCGATCATTGGCTCGCCGTCTTGTCCGGCGACTACGCCTGCTCGGTCGATGCCCAGCGCTGAGCGAATCCGCGCGTTGGTCTCGGTGCATGACGTCATGCCTGGGACCTTACCCTCGGTCGAGCGGATCCTCACACTGCTCGAGAGCGAGGGGATCGCACCGGTCACCTTGCTGGTCGTCCCGGGCGCCGGCTGGACACCTGAGGATCTCGAGCGGCTTCGCGGCCTTCAGACGAGCGGACACGAGCTGGCAGGCCATGGCTGGATCCACCGGGTGGAGCGGATCAACGGCGTCTTCCATCGCATCCACGCCGGCTTGATTTCGCGCAATGTGGCGGAGCATCTAGCGTTGGACTGGGTCGGCATCCATGGCTTGATCAAGCGCTGTCACGCCTGGTTCGTCGATCAAGCCCTCGGTCACCCGGCGCTCTACTGCCCGCCTGCCTGGGCGCTGGGAAGCATCCCGCGAGCCGCGCTGGCATCACTCCCGTTCGAGCGTTACGAGCTGCTCCGCGGGATCCTCTCGGCCCAGACCGGGCGCCTGCATCCGCTGCCGCTCATCGGGTATGAGGCGGATACCGCGGCACGTGCCGCCCTGATCCGAGGCTGGAATCACATCAACCGTCGGCGTGCCGCAGGCCACGGATGGCTGCGCATCGGGATCCATCCTCAGGATCTCGACCTTCGCCTCGCCGACGATCTCCGGCGAGACCTGCGCTCGTTCAATCGTTTCGCCAGCTACGCGGATGTGGAAGCGAACAGCCGCTCGAGCGCGCAAGGTCCGGCTTGAAGCGCCCGAGGCGAGGAGGATGCGGAGCAAGGGCGAGGATGCTCACCCGGGATTGATCTCCTCGGCGAGCGAGCGATCCGAGGTCGCCTGCGCCCGTTGCACCACGTCCGCTTGAGACCAGACCGTCGACGCTCAAAAAAAACGCCGAGAGAGATCGTCCAAGAGTCCGCGAGCAGCCTCCTCGACGAGATCAAAGACCTGGTCGAAGCCGCGTTGCCCGCCATAGTAGGGATCGGGCACCTCCCGAAAGCCAAACTCCGGCGCGAAATCCATGAAGAGCCGCAGCTTCGATTCCATCCCTTCCGGGCAGAGTCGCGACAGGTTGCGATAGTTGTCCTGGTCCATCGCCAGGACATAGTCGAAGCGATCGAAATCGGCCGGCTCGGCCAGACGGGCGCGGAGATCACCGATGTCGATCCCCCGCTCGAGCGCCGTCTGGCGTGCCCGACGGTCCGGCGGCTCGCCGATGTGATAGGCATGCGTCCCCGCGGAATCGATCTCCACCAGATGTGACAACCCCTGCTCCACGACGAGCCGTCGAAAGACCCCGTGGGCGGTGGGAGAGCGGCAAATATTGCCCATGCAAACAAAAAGAACCTTTACCTTCTTCGATTCACTCATGATGGTGCGGATCCAACGCGGTCTGTCATGACTGGTATGATATACCCAGCCCGCAGCCCTGTTTCGCCGCGTTGCGGACACACCCGGCGCAGGGTCGGGGGACATTGCCGAGCCGAGCCCGCACGCGGCTGCCCCGATATCGGCCCTGCGTTTTCCTGGGTGGCTTCACTTGCATCCAGAGGATCATAAGGGCGAATCTCTGGTCCGAACCGAGAGCGTCGACGATGGAAAAGACCCCCGACCTGGAACCACCGCATCCGCCAGACACGGCGGCGGACGCCTCAGAGCAGACGCCCGCGGGCCGATCCGCTCGGCGCGAGCCTGAGGTCACGAGCGCCCGCAGCGCCTCGCAAGCCCTTGGCGGGCCCGCCGATGTGACCGGACCCGCGGAGGAATCGCAGGCGGCACCATCCGAGCCCGCCGACCGCGTCACCGAGCTCGCGGATGCCGTGGACCGGCAGGAGCTCCGGATCCAGGAGATCGAGACGTCGCTCGTGACCCGGATCGCGGATGTCGACGACGACCGGCGGATCACGACCAATCGACTCCAGCGAGCCTGGCAGACCCAGCGTGACGAGATCGAGGCCAGATTGCGCCGCCAGGCGTCGATCGCCGCCGGCGCGCTCCTGCTGCTCGTCGCCTTGCTCCTGGGCGCCTTCCTGCTCGCATACAGTCACCTGGATTCCGCGCGACGCAGCCTGTCGGACGACCTCGCCCAGTTGCGCCTCCAATACCAGGAGCTGAAACCGCTCGGCCCAGAGAACGCACGCTTGCAGGAGCAGCTATCCAGTCTCGGCGCCTCTGTCGAGGCACTGTCCAGAGAGACTCCGGAAGGCGAGCAGCCTCCCGGGCAAGGACCGGACCTCAAGCCCGACGCCGCCGCAGAGGGCATCGCCATGCCGGCGGAGCCGGTACGACCAGTCCCGGATCAGGCCCTCGACGGAGCCGCACAGCGCGAAGACGGGGACGAACCGAGTCCGCCTCGGGCACCCGACCGGATACCGGCCACAGAGCAGCCGCCCCTCCCCTCGGAGACCCCGCCGGGGGTCGCGGCCGCAGAAGCGGGGCCTGATGGCACGAGTCCTCCAGCGAGGGATGCCGGGCGCGCGGCGGATCCTGAGCGGATTCCGTCGGCCTCGGACCGGACCGTGCTCGTGGGGGACCGCCGTTACGCGCTGCAGCTCATCGGCTCCCACTCACGGGACGCCATGCTGGACTTCGCGCGCCGCGAGCCATTGCCGTCCGAAGTCTACTATCGCGAGGAGAGCTACCAGGGCCGCCCCTGGTTCGTCCTGATCCATAGCCTGCA
>NZ_JAJDNA010000017.1 GCF_022340925.1 Thiocapsa sp. | reverse complement strand
CGCAGGGCACTCTTCAGCGCGCGTCGATAGCTCTTCGTATCCAAGCCGAGCTCGCGCTGACTGATGATGCACTGCTTGTGGGGGTGCAGGAACTCGATCGGGTCCTCGATGGTGATGACGTGCCCCGGCGCGGACCGATTGCGATGATCGATCATGGCCGCCAGGGTCGTCGACTTCCCGGAGCCCGTCGCGCCGACCATCAGGATAATCCCGCGCTTGTGCATGACCAACTGGGTCAGGGTCGGAGGGAGATCCAACTCCTCCGCGGTCGGGATACTGGTCCGGATATATCGCAAGACCATGGACAGCTGGCCACGCTGATGGTACGCATTCACCCGAAAGCGCCCCCTGTCCTCCAGGGCGACGGCGAAGTCGATTTCCAGCGACTCTTCAAGCTCCCTCGCCTGCTCGGCATCCAGCAACGAGGCGACCGCCTCCCGGCAAAAGGCCGCAGTCAGGGAGCTCTCGCCGATCGAACGGATGACCCCGTCGATCTTGATCTTCGCTGGCGCTCCCGGCGTGAAGAAGAGATCCGACGCCTCGTGTCGGATCATCATCTCAAGATAAGGCGTGATATCCATGGTTTCACCTTGAGAGCGATCAGCGTCTCGCCCAGCTTCGGGACTCATCACTCCTCCGCGCCCCACACGACACGTCCCACGCCGACGGAATCAGGGCCGTCGTCGGACGCCTTGCCTCGAACATCACCGACCCTTGCCCCCTCCCGCGGCTACTGCTTTCGGCCCGCGGGCCGCTGTCAAACCATCGTTCATCGCCGCCTCGACCTGCGGGTCGCCGAACAGAGGCGCATCCAGTGCTTCGCTGCCGTCCTCGCCGAGGATCGTCAATCCCTGGGCGTCGGCAAACGGGTCTCGTCCCCGCGCCTCCTGCCCCTCCAGCTTGATGGCGAGGCGGAGCTCGTTCATCGAGTCGGCGCTCCGCAACGCATCCTCGTAGTTGATCTTTCCCGATTCGTAGAGATCGAACAGCGACATATCGAAGGTCTGCATACCAAGCTCGCGCGAGCGCTTCATGATGCCCTTGATCGCTCCGACCTCCCCCTTGAAGATGAGATCCTGGATGAGGGGTGTATTGATCATCACCTCGACTGCAGCAATCCGTCCCCCGTCCGTGCAGGGCAATAGACGTTGCGAGATCACCGCCCTCAGATTCAATGACAGATCCATCAGCAACTGGGGGCGACGCTCCTCCGGGAACAGATTGATGATGCGATCGAGGGCCTGATTGGCATTGTTCGCATGGAGTGTCGATAGACAGAGGTGGCCGGTCTCAGCAAAATTGATCGCATGCTCCATGGTCTCTCGACTGCGGATCTCGCCGATCAGGATCACATCAGGGGCCTGACGCAGCGTATTCATGAGAGCGATTTCCCAGCTTTCGGTGTCGACCCCGACCTCGCGCTGGGTGATCAGACAATTGCGATGAGGGTGAACGTATTCGACCGGATCCTCGATCGTGATGATATGACCATAGGTGTTTGCGTTGCGATGACCGAGCATTGCAGCGAGCGAGGTCGATTTTCCGGAGCCGGTCCCCCCCACGACCAACACCAGACCACGCTCGGTCATCACGATATCTTTCAGTATCGGAGGCAGCTTGAGCGCATCCAGCTCCGGGATGCTCGCATTGATGGTGCGGAGCACGGCGCCGCAATTGCCCTGCTGGATGAAGGCGTTGACACGAAATCGACCGATCCCCTGAGGGCTGACCGCGAAATTGCACTCTTTGGTCGCATCGAAGTCACGGATCTGCCGATCGTTCATGATCGACCGCACCAAGACATTGGTCTGGGCCGCGCTCAGCACCTGATCGCTGATCGGCGTCATGCGTCCGTCGATCTTGACGGCCGGCGGGAAGCCCGCCGAGACAAACAGGTCGGAGCCGTTCTTTGCGACCATCTTGCGCAGACAATCAAGCATGAAGCGGGCGGCTTGTTGACGATCCATTGCAAACTCCATCCTCTCGGTCTGATCCAATTTCCCTGACAGATCCTCTCGGCCACCACCGGCGCCCGGGTATCGACGAGCCCGCCCGACCAACGCATCCACCCCGACATGGCCAGCGCTCACCCTGCCACACCGGCAGAAATGAGATCAGGGCACGCTGATTGATTGGCCGTCCTGGCCAAGGGCAGCGAAACTCCGCTTCCCTACTCCTTCATGCCCGGTCACCGAGGCGTCTGACCATGGCGGCAACGCCGCGTGCAGCGGGAACCGCCGAATGGTTCAGCGCGCCAAGTCGGACCGACCCATCAGCCATGCGTCCACGGCGCGGGCGCACTGCCGGCCCTCGCGAATTGCCCAGACGACCAAAGACTGGCCCCGGCGCATGTCCCCGGCACAGAAGATGCCCTCGACGGAGGTGCAATACGCCTCCGGCCCATCGGTCGATCCTTTTACATTCCCGCGCGGATCCAGCTCCAGACCGGCGGTCTCGCGCAGCTCCGCAATCATGCCCTCGTGAACCGGATGGACAAACCCCATCGCCAGCAGGACCAGATCTGCCTTGAGCTCGCCGCCGCTATCGGGTACCGGATGCATCTCCCAGCGTCCGCCGGCGATCCGTTCCCAGCGCACCAACTCGTATTGGAGGCCTTGGACTCGACCGGCCTCGTTGCCGACAAAACCCTTGGTCGCAACATTCCACATGCGCTCACACCCTTCTTCCTGCGAGCTGGAGGTACGCAGCCGATTTGGCCAGTCCGGCCATGTGAGCCCCTTGTCCTCCTGCGCTGGTGGCTTGTCCAGGATCTCGATCTGCGTGACCGACTTGGCGCCATGACGGTTGGCTGTCCCGATACAGTCGGAGCCAGTGTCCCCGCCCCCGATCACGACGACATGCTTTCCGTAAGCGCTGATGAATTCGTCATCGGACACATAGGTGCCCTGTACGCGCCGGCTGTTCTTCGTCAGAAAGTCCATTGCGAAATGGATCCCCGACAGGTCGCGACCAGGAACCGCCAGATCCCGTGGCTCCTCCGATCCGCCGGCGAGGACAACCGCATCATAGTCTGCGCGGAGACTCTGAACTGGGATATCGATCCCAATGTGCGCGTTGGTATGGAACTCGACGCCCTCGGTGCGCATCTGCGCCATCCGCCGGTCGATCAGCACCTTGCTCAGCTTGAAATCCGGGATGCCGTAACGCAGCAGACCACCAATGCGGTCGGCCTTCTCAAACAGGTGAACCTGGTGCCCGGCCCGCGCAAGCTGCTGCGCCGCGGCCAGCCCAGCCGGGCCTGAACCCACGACCGCGACCCGTTTCCCGCTGCGCCGCTCCGGGACTTGCGGCTTGATCCAGCCCTCCTGCCAGGCCCGGTCGACGATGGCGCATTCGATCGTCTTGATCGTGACCGGCTCGTCATCCAGGTTCAGGGTGCAGGCAGCCTCGCAAGGCGCCGGACAGATGCGTCCGGTGAACTCGGGAAAATTATTGGTCGAGTGCAACACCTCGATCGCGGACTGCCAGTCGCCCCGATAAACGAGATCGTTCCAGTCCGGGATGATGTTGTTGACCGGACACCCCTGATGGCAGTAAGGGATTCCGCAATCCATGCAGCGCGCCCCTTGCTCGCTGACCTCCTCATCGCTCATCGGGATCACGAACTCGTCGTAGTGCACGACGCGGTCCGCGGCCGGCTGGTAGCGTCGGTCGCGTCGGTCGAACTCCATGAATCCGGTCGGCTTACCCATGATCCACAATCCCCTTAGACTGCTTGATCGCCTGCGGCGGGCGGCTTTGGCGCAACTGCATGGTCTCAAGCGCCCGGCGGTAATCAACCGGCATCACCTTGACGAACCTCGGCAGGTAGCCCTCCCAATCATCCAGGACCCGCCGTGCCACATCGGAATTGGTGTAGTGCAGGTGTTTCAGGACGAGCTGCCTGAGCCGCATGGCATCATGGCGGCTCATATCATGACTGAGATCGACGAGTCCGTGGGTCTCCAGATCGCCGCCCTGATGCTCCAGGGCCTCCAGCGCCTCATCCTCCCGGGCGATCGGCTCGAGCTCGACCATCGCCAGGTTACAGCGGTCCGCGAACCCGCCGTCCTGATCCAACACATAGGCGACTCCACCCGACATCCCCGCGGCGAAGTTTCGCCCGGTGGGCCCGAGGACGACCGCGATCCCGCCCGTCATATACTCGCAGCCGTGGTCGCCGACGCCTTCGACCACCGCAATGGCCCCGGAGTTGCGCACACAGAAGCGTTCTCCGGCGACTCCGCGGAAAAAACACTCACCGGTGATCGCGCCATAGAGGACCGTGTTGCCGACAATGATATTGTCCTCCGCCCGAGCAATCGCCGACTCCGCAGGGGGATAGATGATCAGTCGCCCGCCGGAAAGCCCCTTGCCGACGTAATCGTTCGCCTCGCCTTCAAGCTCGATGGTCACACCACGTGCGACCCACGCGCCGAAGGACTGACCGCCGGTCCCCTTCGCTTTGATATGGATGGTGTCATCCGGAAGCCCGGCGTGCCCGTAGCGTTCGGCGACCCGGCCCGAGAGCATGGTGCCGAAGCACCGATTGTAGTTTCGGACATCGGTCTCGATCCGTATCGGCTCTCCATGCTCCAGTGCCGGGCCTGCCTCGCGGATCAGCGCGCGGTCGAGCGCCTGCTCGATCCCGTGATCCTGGCTCTCGCAGTTGTGGATGGCCACCTCCGGGCCGACCTCCGGACGCGCAAGCAGGCGGGAGAAATCCAGCCCCTGCGCCTTCCAATGGGCGATCGCCCGCCGCATCTCCAGCCGCTCCGAATGACCGATCATCTCGTTCATCGTGCGGAATCCGAGCTTGGCCATCAACTGACGCACTTCCTCCGCGATGAAGAAGAAATAATTGATTACGTGCTCGGGCTTACCCGTAAAGCGCTTGCGCAGCTCAGGATCCTGGGTCGCGACACCGACTGGGCAGGTGTTCAGGTGACATTTGCGCATCATGATGCAGCCTTCCACGATCAGCGGCGCGGTCGCAAACCCGAACTCGTCGGCGCCAAGCAAGGCCCCGATGACCACGTCCCTTCCGGTGCGCATGCCCCCGTCGACCTGCACCGCGATGCGTCCGCGCAGCCGATTAAGCACCAACGTCTGATGGGTCTCCGCCAGACCGATCTCCCAGGGCGACCCGGCATGTTTAATCGACGTCAGCGGGCTTGCGCCCGTCCCGCCGTCATAACCCGCGATCGTCACGTGATCGGCGTGGGCCTTCGAGACACCCGCCGCGACGGTCCCGACCCCGACCTCCGAGACCAGCTTCACCGAGATGCGGGCGCGGGGGTTGACGTTCTTGAGATCGTGAATGAGCTGGGCCAGATCCTCGATCGAATAGATGTCGTGGTGCGGCGGGGGTGAGATGAGCCCGACGCCCGGGGTGGAATGGCGCACCCGGGCGATCTGGCTGCTCACCTTGTGTCCGGGTAGCTGCCCTCCCTCACCCGGCTTGGCGCCCTGGGCGATCTTGATCTGGATGTCATCGGCATTCACCAGATATTCGGTTGTCACGCCGAAGCGCCCTGAGGCGACCTGCTTGATGGCCGAGCGCTCCGGGTTCGGACGCCCGTCCGGGAGGGAATGAAACCGTTCGGGCTCTTCGCCCCCTTCTCCCGTATTGGACTTGCCGCCGATGGCGTTCATCGCCCGGGCGAGGGTCGAATGGGCCTCCTGGGAGATGGATCCGAACGACATGGCCCCAGTGGCGAAGCGCCTGACGATCGCGCCGGCCGGCTCGACCTCCTCGATCGGAATCGGCTCGGGTGCAAACCTGAGCTCCATGAGGCCCCGCAGGGTCAGGAGCCGCTCGGACTGGTTGTTGATCAGGCGGGAGTACTCCCCGAAGGTCTCGAAGCTCTTGGCGCGCGTCGCATGCTGGAGCTTCGAGATCGTCTCCGGAGTCCAGACGTGGTCTTCGCCGCGGAGTCGATAGGCATAGTCACCGCCGACGTCCAGATGCTTGCGGTAGATCTGCTCGCGCCCATAGGCGTGCAAATGCCAGCGTACCGCCTCCTCGGCGACCTCGCGCAGCCCGATCCCCTCGACCCTGGACTGGGTGCCGGTGAAGTACTGCTGGATGAATCCCGAGTTGAGCCCGACCGCGTCGAAGATCTGGGCGCCGCAATAGGACTCAAGCATCGAGATGCCCATCTTAGACATGACCTTGAGCAACCCCTTGCCGACCGCTTTGATGTAACGCGTTTGCGCCTCCTCGAAGGTCAGGGTCTCCGGCAGTCTCGGCAACAGCGACTGGATGGTGTCGAAGGCGAGATACGGGTTGATGGCCTCGGCTCCATACCCTTCCAGCGTCGCGAAGTGATGGACCTCCAGAGCGGCGCCCGTCTCGACCACGATCCCTGAGCTGGTGCGCAGCCCACGCCGAATCAGGTGATGATGCACCGCAGAGGTCGCGAGCAGAGCCGGGATCGGAATCTGTTCGAGGTTGGTATTGCGGTCGGAGAGAATCAGGATGTTGTAGCCCGCCAGGACGGCCTGCTCGGCCTGATCGCACAGCCGATCCAGGGCCGGGCCCATGCCCTGCGCGCCCTCGGTCGCCGGATAGACCATGTCCAGTGTGCGTGTCCGAAAGGCTGCGCCGGCGCTGTACTCGATGTGTCGGATGCGCTCCAGATCCTGGTTGGTGAGAACCGGCTGAGGCGTCTCGAGCCGCCAGTGCTTTCCCGCCTCGTTGATGCCGAGCAGGTTGGGCCGTGGGCCGATCATACAGACCAGCGACATCACCAGCTCCTCGCGGATCGGATCAATCGGCGGATTGGTGACCTGAGCGAAATTTTGCTTGAAATAGGTCGAGAGGTGCTTGGGCCGGCTCGAGAGCACCGAAGGCGGGTTGTCCGCGCCCATCGAGCCGACCGCCTCCTGCCCCGTCAGGATCATTGGGGTCAGTAAGAATTTGAGGTCCTCCTGGGTGTACCCGAAGGCCTGCTGCGCGTCCAAGAGCGTGGCATCATCTGGAGACATGGGGCCCACGCTGGTCGGGAGCTCGTCGAGGCGGATCTGGGTCTTCTTCAACCACTCCCCGTAGGGTTTAGCCTCGGCGAGCTCGGTCTTGACCTCGGCATCGTCGATGATTCGCCCCTGCTCCAGGTCGATCAGGAGCATCTTGCCAGGCTGCAGTCGCCACTTCTTGACGATTCGCTCCTCCGGAATATCGAGCACACCCATCTCGGAGGCCATGACGACCAGGTCGTCCTTGGTGACCAGGTAGCGCGCCGGACGCAGCCCGTTCCGGTCGAGTGTCGCACCGATCTGCCGCCCATCGGTGAACGCAACCGCCGCGGGGCCATCCCAGGGCTCCATCAAGGCCGTGTGGTACTCGTAGAAGGCGCGGCGCTTCTCGTCCATCAAGCGATTGCCGGTCCAGGCCTCGGGGATCAGGACCATCATGGCGTGCGCCAGTGAATAGCCGCCCATCACCAAGAGCTCGAGCGCATTGTCGAAGCAGGCGGAATCGGACTGGCCCTCCGGGATCAAAGGCCAGATGGTGTCCAGGTCTTCACCGAGGACATCCGAGCGCATGGTGTGTCGACGCGCGGCCATCCAGTTGACGTTCCCGCGCAGGGTGTTGATCTCGCCATTGTGGCAGATCATACGAAACGGCTGCGCGAGGTCCCAGGTCGGAAAGGTATTGGTCGAGAAACGTTGGTGGACGAGTGCCAGCGCGGACTCGAACCGCTCGTCCATCAGATCGAGATAGTAGTTGCCGACCTGGCCGGCGAGCAGCATGCCTTTATAGTTGAGGGTCCGCGACGAGAGGGATGCCGTGTAGTAGTCGGTTTGACCATAACCGGATCCCCGGATCTCGTTGTCCATCCGCTTGCGGATCACGAACAGCTTGCGCTCGAAGGCATCCTGGTCGATACAGCCTTCACCGCGGCCGATGAACACCTGCCGAATGACCGGCTCGGTCGGGAGCACACTCTCGCCGAGATCACGGTTGTCGACCGGCACATCCCGCCAGCCAAGCACCTGTTGCCCACCCGCGTCGACATGCCGAATGACGATGTCCTGCATCAGCGCGCGGGCGTCGTCGTCTCGCGGCAGAAACACCATCCCCACGCCGTACTGACCCGCCGGAGGGAGATCGAACCCAACCCGCGCCCGCAGGAAGGCATCCGGGATCTGAACCAGGATGCCCGCACCGTCGCCCGCTTTCGGGTCGGCGCCGACAGCGCCCCGATGGGTGAGGCGCTCGAGGATCTCGAGCCCCTGACGCACGATGGCATGGCTGCTCTGATTCCTGATGTTACAGACGAAGCCGACGCCGCAGGCATCGCGTTCGTTGACCGGATCGTAGAGACCCTGTGCGGGCGGGAAGGCACGAAGGCTCATCATTGACCTCGCTGTGACCGAAGGGGTTAATTTGAGGAGTGTGCAGCCGAGAACGGCGCCCTTAAACCGTCAACCTTGTGTGTGATTGTCGCCATCGGCTCTGGTCATCACAATCCCGCCGCCGTGCGTTCGAGCTGCGACTGACGACTGGGTTGAATAGGATCGGTTCGAAACCGACGCCCCTGCCGACAGACGCCGAAGATTCGCAAAATGCCCAAGGATATCGCGCCAGCAGAGACCATGCCACAACGTCTGAGCGAGTCCGCGGGCCCTTCGATCCGCAGTGGCCATCTCGCCCCCGGGTGCTCAGACCTGAGCGACTCGAGGGACAATCATCGGTCGGCCAATGTCCTCGCTTGATGACGGCGAACCCGTTCGATCCGGCAAGGGTCGGACCACTCGCGACCTTGACCGCCGCGCCGTTCGCCCGACCCGTTATGAGCCAAGCTGCACCAGCCTGGTGCATATCGCGTCCGATCGATCGGGGGCTTCCTTCGAGATCGAGCTCAGCACGAGCCCGCGCGAAGGGTTGCATGGAGGTGGCTCGGATCGACATCGCCGGTGACCACGGCATCGCCCAGGTGCCGGAGCAGCACCATACGCAAGCGCCCGTCCACCGCCTTTTTGTCGACCGCGATGAGCTCCATGAAGCGTTCTGCGGAGAGGTCGGGGGGAGGCTCGACAGGCAAACCGGCACTGGCGACGAGACGACGGATGCGTCCCACATCCGTCTCCGACAGCCAGCCGATCCGCGCCGAGAGATCGGCGGCCATGCAGAGTCCGACCCCCACCGCCTCGCCATGCAGCCAGGACCCGTATCCCATGCCCGTCTCGATCGCATGTCCGAAGGTATGGCCGAGGTTGAGCAGGGCGCGCTGTCCTGACTCCAGCTCGTCGGCGGCCACGATGTCCGCCTTGATCTCGCAGGAGCGCCGAATCACATAAGCGAGGGCATCCGCGTCACGCGTGAGGAGCTCGGCCATATGCGTCTCGAGCCAGGTCAGAAAGACCGCATCCCGGATGAGCCCATACTTCAGCACCTCGGCCAGACCGGCCGAGAGCTCTCGCTGAGGTAAGGTGGCAAGGGTCGCGGTATCGGCGATCACCGCTCGGGGTTGGTGGAAGGCCCCGATCATATTCTTCCCGGCGGCGTGGTTGATCCCGGTCTTGCCCCCGACCGACGAGTCGACCTGAGCCAGGAGCGTCGTCGGCACCTGGATGAAGGCGACCCCACGCTGATAGCAGGCGGCGGCGAACCCGGCCATGTCGCCGACCACCCCCCCGCCCAAGGCGATCAAGGTGCAGTCGCGCCCACAGCGGGCCTGCAGCAGGGCATCAAAGATCCGGTTCCAGACCTCGAGGGTCTTGTACTGCTCACCATCGGGGAGGACGACTTCGCTGAGATGGTAACCTGCGAGGGCCGTCCGCAACCCATCCAGATAGAGGGGTGCCACGGTCTCGTTGGTGACGATCATCACCTGCGAGCCGACGATGTGCGGTCGATAGAGGTCGGCCTCCACGAGCAGGCCAGCACCGATATAGATGGGGTAGGCCCGTGCCCCGAGGGCCACCGTCAGGGTCGTGGTCATGGCTTGACTCCGGTCGGGCGATCCCGTCGCAAGGGGGCTGCCGGCGGGCTCTGAAGGTACGGGCGAGACCGACGCGGCACGAGTCGCCGACCGTCGCAGGGCCGGCGACACCACAGGCGGGGGATGGTGCCGCCGCTCAGATCTCCTCGGACTCCAGGCGCCGGCAGATCTCCTTTACGACGGAGGTCGTCCCGCGTTTCTCAGTCGAGACGACCATGTCCGCGACTTGTCGATAAAGGGGCTCACGTTCTTCCATCAGCTCACGCAATCGGCCCAGGGCATCGTCCGTATCCAACAAGGGGCGGTTGCGATCTCGGGCAGTCCGCGCGTGCTGTTGCTCCGGGCTGCAGTGGAGGTAGATGACAACCCCTCGTGCGGCCAAATCCTGGCGGTTCTCCGGCGACAGGATCACCCCGCCCCCGGTGGCGAGGACGATCCGCTCCTCGCTGACCAGCTCCTCGATGACCTGACGTTCGCGCGCGCGGAATCCGGCCTCGCCTTCAAACTCGAAAATGGTCGGGATGTCCACACCAGTCCGTCGCTGTATCTCCTGATCGCTGTCCTTGAAGGTGTAGGACAGGGTCTCGGCCAGCTGCCGTCCGACCGTGCTCTTGCCCGCGCCCATGGGACCGACGATGAAGATGTTCTGTGCGCGCATCATGTCGGAAGGTATGCCAGATTTTCCGCTCGCGGGCAAGGGCGGAAGCCCTGCCGGGCGCGGTGATCCGACGGGGACGACGGGTGGGGGTGGGGGTGGGGTGAGCGGGGTCGCGGCTCCGGGGCGGATGACGGGCGCGTCGAGCAGACGCCCGCTCGGTTTGCGGGGCGAGCCCAATCTAGGAGGGCCGGCCCTCCGGGCGCGACCCACAGTCTCCGACGGACCGGACTAACGCCCCGCCAGGTCGCCTTTGAGAATTTTCGGCGTCACGAAGATCAGGAGCTCCGAATTGATATCCTGGCGCAGCTCCTGCTTGAACAGACGGCCGAGGACCGGCACGTCCCCGATCCAGGGGACCTGCTCCTTGTTGTAGCTCTTCGTGCGCTCGTAGACGCCACCCAGGACGACCGTCTCGCCATTGTCGACCAGCACCCGCGTGTCGATCTCGCGGGTATTGATGGTCGGCGTCCCGTCGGCGGCGGTGAGGCTGAAATCCGGCTCGTCCTTGGTGACCACCAGGTCCATGATGATGCGATCGTCCGGGGTGATCGCGGGGGTCACCTTGAGGCTCAGGGTGGCATTCTCGAACTGGACGTTCGTGCCGTCCTGAGAGACGGTCTCATATGGGATCTTCTTGCCGACCTCGATCTTCGCCTCCTTCTGATCCGACGTGATGACCCGAGGGCTCGAGATCACCTCGCCTCGCCCTTCGCGCTGCATCGCCGACAGCTCGAGTTGAAGCAGGTAGGACCCGACCTTGCCAATCAGGAAGTTCACCGCGCCGGAAGGGTCGGCCGCAGGGAGATTCACGAGCAGAGAGGGCGTATTGGTTTCGGCGGGATTGAGGATGATCGAGTTGAACCGCTGGCCATCGGTGTTGAGTCCGAAGGGACCGGCATTGAAGCCGCCGAGATCATCCAGATTGCCTGGCAGGCCGCCCCCGATGAGCATCTCGTTCTCGTTCAGGGAACCCATGGACGTGGAGAGCCCGAAGCGGACGCCCAGATCCCGCGCAAAATCGTTGTTGGCGATGACCACCCGCGACTCGATCATGACCTGCCTGACCGGGATGTCCAGTCGACCGACGATCTCTCGGATCTCATCGAGCTTTGCCGCGGTGTCCATCACCAATAAGGTGTTGGTCCGCTCATCGAAGGTCACGCTTCCGCGTCCCGGTGTCAGGACCGAATCCTTGCCGGCGGCGGTGATCGTCCGGCCGTGGCTTCTTGATTCCCGGCCGACCGATTCGAAGCCTCCCTCGCTGCTGATGCTCGAGGTGACACTCGATGCGCCGCGGATGAAGGCGGCGATCTCCGAGGCCTTCGCAAACTTGATCGGGATGAACTCAGAGCGCAACGGGGCGAGCTCCTCGAGCCGCTGATCGGCGCTCAAGACACGCTCTTCATGGCCCACGATCTCGTCGAAGGGACCCACCATGATGACATTGCCATCCTGGCGCTTGGTGAGATTCTTGGTCTTGAGGATGATGTCCAGCGCCTGATCCCAGGGGACGTTCTTCAGTCGCAGGGTGATATTGCCGCCGACCGAGTCACTCGCGACCAGATTCAGGTCGGTGAAGTCCGCGAGCAGCTGCAGGACCGCGCGCACCTCGATGTCCTGAAAGTTCAACGAGAGCCGCTCGCCGTCGTAGGTGACTCGCTCACGCGCGAGCCGTTCCTTCTCCGCCGACGTCAGGGGCCGGAATTCCAGGGTGAAAAGGTCGTCGGTCTGGTAGGCCATATAGTCGAACTCGCTGCCGGTCTGGACGGCGACCTGGACATTCGGTCCCTTGGGCCGGGACTCGATGGCTACCACGGGCGTGGCGAAGTCGACCACGTCGAGCCGGCGGAACAGTCGCTGCGGCAGGGAGGCGTCGATGATGTCGACCAGCACCTGAGTGCCTTGCTCGCGGACCGTGACCCGGGTCCCGGCGCTCGGGAGCCTCACCTGGACCCGCCCTTCGCCCTCGGGGCCCCGGCGGAAATCGATGTCGCGAACGCTCGGCCCGCCGCTGGAGGCACGTGCCGGAACGGGGACACGGCGTCCCGCCGCGGCGCGCGCCGGCGGAGCGGATGCCGGCGCGGGTCCGGTCGCTGCCACCGGCGCCGGGCGCGGGGCTTCGGCCGGCTGGCCCGGGCCGTCGATGCTGACCCGAACCCGATTCCCCTCCGTGGTGACGCGATACGGGACCGGATCGTTGAGGTTGACGATGATGCGGGACCGGTCGCTCGCCTCGACCGCAACCAGACTGTGGACCGAGCCCACACCGATCGGCATGGACTTGCGTTCCAATCGGTTGCCGATACCTTCGAAGTCCAGGGCGATCCGTGCCGGCGAGACCGTGTCGAAGGCGCGCGGAGCCTCCACCGGGTCCGAGAACTGGAGCTCGATCTCCACGCCGTTACCCGGCTGCGCCGCGAACTGGATATCCGTGAGGTCGGCCGCCCCGACCATCTCCATACACACCAGCATCCCTGTCACGAGGGCGCACGAGCGCGCGCACAGGGAGATCGCGCGTCGCTTGCGCGGGCTCCGTCGGCTCGGGTTGTTCATCGCAGCACTCCTCTGCCTGTCACTCGGTCAGTGCGAGCGTCGCCGGGCGCTCGCGCCATTCGCCGGGCGCGTCCGAGACGATCTCCGTCACTCGAATGGCGTCGTCACTGATGTCCACGATCTGCCCATCGTTCAATCCGAGATAGTTGCCGACGCGGACCCTGTACACGATCCCTTCGCGGGTACGCACGAGCGCCCAGCGGACGTCCTCCTGCTGCAGCGTGCCGACCATGCGCAAGGAATCCAGTGGGAAGCTCTCAAGCTCCTCTTTCGGGCGAGTACGATCCGGGGCTAGACTGTTGCCCTGATTGGCCGCCGCGGCGCTTTGGGTATCCATGACGAATGGATCACGTCGACCCGCAGGCTCGAAAACGAAGCTGTCGATCGGCGCGATCTCGGGCAATGGCTCGATCGGTGCAGACGGACGGCTCTTAACCTCGTCGATATAGGACCGCAGCTCGCCCATCCCGCTCGTGTCACAACCCAACAAGACCGAGACAAACGAGATGATCCACCATCGCGCCCCGGCTGCGTGGCCTCGGCGACTCTTCATGGCCCTTCCTCATCCAGATAGCGATACGTCTTCACCGTGGCTTGAAGCGACAGCTCTGCGTCGGCAGAGGCTTTCGAGCCTTTCGCCCCCCCAGTGCTCGCAATCTTGGTATCGTGGACGGTGACGATCCGCGGCATTGAAGCCAGACCGCTAATGAAGCGCCCGAACTCGTGATAGTCGCCGGTGACCCGGATCTGGATCGGCAGCTCCGCGTAGAAGTCCTTGACCTGCTCGCTGCCCGGCTGAAAGAGCTCGAACTCGAGCCCGGAAGCGAGTCCGGTCTGGGACACGTCGACGAGCAGGGAGGCCACCTCCGTTCGGTTGGGGAGCTGGCGCAACATCGCGCCGAAGGACTCCTTCATCTCCTCGACCTGTTGTCGATATGCCTCGAGATTGGCCGCCTTGCGCTGCTTCGTCTCGAAAGACCTTCGTAGATCGCGTTCCATCGCCTTGGCCTGATCCAGTCGCCCCAATTGCTCCTGCGTGTCGAAGTAATAGACTGCGCCCCCCGCTGCGACGCAAACGATTCCAATGAGGATCGCCTTGATGACAAGCGGCCACTCACCGATATTGTTGAGGTCGAGTTGATTAAGCTCGCTTAGGTTCATCGTGGCTTCCCTGACCGAGTCATCATCCAGGCTTGCACGTCCCTTCGGTCAACGCTGGTTCATCAGCCTTGACCCGGGGCGCAGGAACGCCCGCCATGTTCAGGCGTCCCGGCACCTGCCAACCACGCGGCGCGAGAGTCGGGCCTCTCGGACCGCGAGCTGCACGAAGAGAACGCCGACTATTCTGGCCATCCTCGCGAACAATCAGCACACCACAACGCGGCGTCGCTACTCCTGCATGGCCAGTCGCCTAACCCACTGACCATGTCGGCACATCCCTGTGCCGTGCCAAGCGCTGGCTCCAATCAGCACTCAGGCTATCCGGCCTCATCCCTCGAGCCGTCCCCCCATTGCCTCACCTCCGCGCTCGCCCCAGGGCTGATCTGGTCGAACATGAGGCGGAAATGGCTCAGACCGGTCCCGGTCTTGTCTTTGTTCTCAATCAGGAGCAGACGCGGGTTGCCGATCCAGTCCGAGTCCTCGACATTCCGCATGAAGGCCGACACCCGAGCGTTCGATTGTGCGCGACCCTCGACCACGACTGAGCGTCCGTCCTGATCGAGCTTCGTCAGATAGACGCCCGCGGGAATGCCCACCACGAGCTCGTCGAACAATCGCACGATCTCGGGACGGCTCTTCTGAAGCTCTTGGATGATCCCCATTCGCGACAACAGATCCGCTTTTGTCTTCTCCAGGCCATTGATTTCCGTTATCTTGCGGTCTAATTGCGAGATCTCTGCCTCCAGCAGCTGGTTGCGGGCCCGCTGATCTCCGATCCAGCCCTCGATCTGGAGATGGACCAGGACCGCGGCGAGCAGGGTAACGCCAAGTGCGGCGACGCCCGCGACAGCAAGCTCCATCTGCCGCCGCTTACGCGCCACCTCACGCCATGGCAAGAGGTTGATGCGAGCCATCTAATCGAAACCCCGCAGCGCCAGCCCGACGGCGATCATCATGCCTGGGGCCTCGCGCTTGAGGTCCTGAGCTTTGATCGCCCGCGACAGGGACATCTGATGAAACGGATTGGCAACTCGGGTTGGGAGCCTGAGCCGCTCCGCTACCAGGAGGTCGATCTCCGGTATACTCGCGGGGCGACCCGCCAGCAAAATCCGGCTCACCCGGTTGAAGCTGGTTCCCGAGTAGAAGAACTGCAGCGCTCGGCCGATCTGCTGAGCCAATGCCTCTTTGAAGGGACCAAGCACGTCGTTCTGATACCCTTCGGCGACCTCGCCGTCCAGAATCTTACGGGCCGCGACATCGTTCGATAGGCCGTAGCGGCGCTGAACCTCGTCCATGAGCTGCTGGCCGCCGAAATTCTGCTCCCTGGTGTAGACGATCCGACCCTGATGCAACACGTGGAGCGTCATTGTCGAGGCGCCGATGTCGGCGACGGCAACCGTTTGGGTCGGCTCGGGCTGCACCTCGGACTCAGCGCCCAAAACCAGCGTGCAGGCGTTTTCCATCGCATACGCCTCGACGTCGACGACGACGGGCGTCAAGTCGGCCTGCTCCAAGACGCTGACGCGATCGTCCACATTCTCTTGGCGCGAAGCAACCAAGAGGACGTCCACCATCGCCGGGGAACCCTTCGTCGGGCCTAAGACCTGGAAGTCGATGTTGACCTCCTCCAGCGGATAGGGAATGTACTGATCCGCATCAAGCTGGATCTGATTCTCTATCTCGGTGTCACCAAGCGCCTCCGACATGGAGATGACCTTGGTGATCACAGCAGAGCCGGCTAACGCCACCGCCGCGCCCTTTGTCCGGGTTCCGCTGCCCACGACGGCCTTACGGACGGCTTTCCCGACCAGCTCGACATCCGCGATCTTCTTCTCGACCACGGCACCAGCCGGCAGAGGCTCAATGGCGGAATGCTCGACCCGAAAATGCGGACTTGCGCCGCCGGGCTGCTGGGAAAGCTCGATGAGCTTGATCGAGGTCGAGCTAATGTCGATCCCGATCAGGGGTTTTTTCTTGAGGCTCAGGCCGAACATCAGGCTCGCTGACTCCCATCCATGTTGCGCCGGCTCGGACCAGGAACCGCACTGTCCACAGTGCGCCGGGTGCTCACCGCCCGGATACAGACACCTATCTCGGGAAGCTGACAACTGGCCCTATTATAGACACGACTGGGATGAATGTGCGCATAAAATGCCGCCTCGGGGGACAAAGATTTATCTGCCGTCCCGGCTAGGAATCCGCGCGGAACAGCAACGCGCGGTTTCGCTCCTCCTTCATCTCTTGTCACTTTGCGAAGCGCTGAGTTCTTCAGCGCTTCGCGTTCGGCGCAGGAGGCCCCGCGTTTTTGCCGCGTAAGCGGCCGAAAATGAAAGAAAATGGAAACCGCGTTTTCGTTTTCCTTGCGGATTGGCGGCAAGAATAGCCTATGAGTCAACGTGTGCGTTGACAGAGAATGGCGGCAGATTGCTCCCGCTTCCCTGGAGCCCCGCTCGCGCGACTCGCTGCGACGGCTCGAGGAGTTGCCCTGGGAACAGGCCTGAGAGGTATTCCATGTCCACGAGAGAACGCATCGCCGCCCAGCGGGACCGCCTCGCCTATGAAGCAGCCCGCATCATCCTCGAGCAAGGCTTGACCGATTTCGATCGCGCCAGACGCAAGGCGGCCGAACGCGTCGGCACCCCAGATCGGCGGCACTGGCCGACCAATGAGGCGGTCCAAGCTGCCGTGTTGACGCAGCGCCGCCTGTTCCTGGGTCGCGCAGACACTGAGGAGCGGCGGCGCCTCAGGGCAGCGGCGCTGCAAGCGATGGAGTGTTTTGCCCCCTTCTCGCCGCGTCTCGTCGGCGGCGCGCTGACCGGCGCCCTGAGTCCGCAAACCCGGATCGAGCTCCTGCTGTTCGCGGATCGAGCCGAAGATGTCATCTTTGCGCTGATCGAGCAACAGATACCCTGGCGAGAGGCCGAGCGCATCCTGCGCCATCGTCGCGGTCAACGATGCCCCTACCCCGCGTTCCACTTCCTGGCCGGCGACCTGCCGATTGAGCTGATCGTCCTGCCGCCGCGCGCGTTACGCGACCTTCCACTGGATCCCATCACTGATCGTCCGTTTCGCGGGGCCGATCGCGTCGAGGTCGAGCACCTGCTGTCCGCCGATCAAGATGAGATGATGGGCCCTTGCTCCAAGGGAGATGCCGATTAAAGCCCTCGTGGCTTTTCCGCGGCTCTGCTTCCAACAGGGGCAGCCTTCGGGGGCTCCATTCTCAGTCGCTTCTGTGACTGACAATGCTCGGCCATCCGTGGCCCAGCCGGGAACCGCTTGCAGCCAACGCTGCAGTATTCAGCGTTTCCCGGTTTTGACCCCTGCCCCTTACCGTTGTGAGATCGGTAGATAATCGCGTTGTGTCGGGCCGTGATAGATCTGGCGTGGTCGCCCGATGCGGTTATTCGGATCCGACATCATCTCCATCCAATGGGATACCCAACCGACCGTCCGAGCGACGGCGAACATGACGGTGAACATGTTGCGCGGGATGCCGAGAGCCTGGTAGATGATCCCGGAATAAAAGTCGACGTTCGGATAGAGCTTCCGCTCAACGAAATACTCATCGCTCAGCGCAATCTCTTCCAGCTTCATGGCCAACTCGAACAGTGGATTGTTACTGTCGGCTAGCTCATCGAGGACCTGGTGACAAACCTCCCGGATGATCTTCGCGCGCGGATCATAGTTCTTATAGACACGGTGTCCGAAACCCATCAGCCGAAACGGGTCGTCTTTGTCCTTCGCCTTCTCCATATAATTCTGGACATTGTTCACATCCCCGATTTCCTGGAGCATGTCCAAGACCGCCTCATTGGCGCCCCCATGTGCCGGACCCCACAGTGAAGCGATCCCGGCGGCCACGCAGGCAAAGGGGTTCGCCCCTGAGCTGCCGGCAAGTCGAACCGTCGACGTGCTCGCATTCTGCTCATGGTCTGCATGCAGAATGAACAGAAGATTCATCGCCTTTTCCGCAATCAACGTCGGCTTATAGTCTTCGCAGGGTGTTGCAAACATCATATGCAAGAAGTTTGCGCAGTACCGGAGGTCATTGCGCGGATACATGATCGGCTCGCCTACGTTGTGCTTGTAAGCCGCAGCGGCGATCGTCGGAAGCTTCGCGATTAAACGATGAGCCGAGATCTCGCGATGATCCGCGTCATTGACGCTCAGTGAGTCGTGATAGAATGCAGAAAGGGATCCGACCACGCCGACCAGGATCGCCATGGGATGAGCATCGTAATGGAAGCCGTCAAGAAAATCTTTTAGATTCTCATTGATCATGGTGTGACGCGTGATCAGCTTCTCGAAGCTGACGAGCTCACTCTCATTCGGCAGCTCACCGTACAGAAGCAGATAGGTGACCTCCAGAAAACTCGCCTTGGTTGCCAATTGCTCGATGGGGTATCCACGATAGAGAAGCACCCCTTGCTCACCGTCGATATAGGTGATCGCACTGTGGCAGCTCGCGGTCGACATGAAGCCGGGGTCATAGGTGAAGATCCTGGCTTCTTTATACAATGACGAGATGTCGGCGGCGGCAGGTCCAATGCTGCCGAGACGCAGCGGGAATTCGAAGCTTTCACCGGTGACGTTGTTGGTGATGGTGATGGTTTGGTTCGCCATAAGCTCGCTCCTGACCGCGCTGAGTAAGGAACCCCAGCGGCATTGATTTTCGGTTTCGAGTCTCGACGGATCCGGGGCCGTTCCGTGCTGATGCGTGGCCAGGTAGGAGCCTGGCAGACTTCGAGGGAGACGCTGGTTGATTGGCCAGCGTGACCAGAAATCAGCACGGAAGTCGAAAACGCGGTTCCCTACTGACGGGGTTCCGGCCCCGCACGGGAAGCGCTGAATTCTTCAGCGCCTTCCTAGGCGATGTCGCGCAGGCGTTGAATGTCCGCGCGAACCGAGCTGGCCGAACGGTCGAAGTCGGCGCGCTCACGAGCGCTTAGATCGACCTCGACGATCGACTCCATGCCCTTCTCACCAAGCACGCAAGGGACGCCCATCGCCAGGTCGGTCTCACCATACTCGCCCTCGAGCAGGGCGACACACGAGAGCAGACGTCGCCGGTTGTTGACGATGGCGTCGACCATGGTAGCAACCGCGGCACCCGGGGCATCGTAGGCGCTCGAGTTTTTTCGCAACGCAAGGATCTCGGCACCGCCTTGACGAGTGCGCTCCATGATGGCGGCGATGCGCTCCTCGGAAATGAATTGGGTGATCGGTATCCCGTTAATGGTGCAATAACGCGGCACCGGCACCATGGTGTCCCCATGCCCCCCCAACACCATGGTCGTGATGTCGAGGGCCGAAAATCCGGTCTCCTGGGCAATGAAGCTCGCCATTCTGGACGCGTCGAGCACGCCCGCCTGTCCAAGGACGCGACTGCGGTTCCAACCGGTACGCCGGGCCACGCGATAGGTCAGGGCATCGACGGGATTGGAGACCATCAGCACAATGGCGTTCGGCGCATACCGCATGATCTCGTCGGTGACGGTATCGATGATGCGCACGTTCGCCTCAAGGACATCGGAACGTGACATGCCTGGCTTGCGGGGGAGTCCGGCGGTGACGATGACCAGCTCTGAATCCCCCAGGATCCGAGGATCATTGCTGCCGCTGATGACACAGTCGAATTCGAAGAAGGGCGCCATCTGAAGGATGTCGAGCGCGATGCCCTCGGGGACACCCTCGCGCACATCGAAAAGGGCAATCTCGCGGCAGAGCTCCTCTTCTGCCAGTATCTGGGCCGTCGTCTCGCCGACCCGGCCCGCGCCGATGATGGTGATCTTGTTCAAGTGACTGTTTCTCCCATCAGTGGTCTAATAACCACGGTCGCGCGGGTCAACTTCTTGGCCGTGGCCAGTACCCCGCTCCGGAGCGCCCATCTTACACTCGCAGCCTCCGGCTTTTCCGGAAGGTCTCCGTCTCGCTGACTGCAGCGCGGGACCGCTTGAGACCCGTATTGATCGAGATCAGGCCAGATCGGCTGTCTGGCCCAAGGACGCGCACGGTCGGGTATCCGACCGATCAAAGAAGCAGCCACCCCGGACGGGAGGCTTCAGCATGTTCAGGCACCCCGGTGCCTGAACATGCAGACTTCCGAGCGTCGCGCCTCGCGGAAGGCGAGCTGATGATGGCCCGGATGGCCATGAATCAGCATCGCTTCAGCGCGCGTACTTGCGCCTAAACTTGTCGACACGCCCGGCGGTGTCCAGGACCTTCTGCTTTCCAGTGTAGAAGGGGTGGCAGGACGAGCAGACCTCGACGTGCATCTCCTTCCCCAAGGTGGACCGGGTCGTAAACTCGTTACCGCAGCTACAGACCACCTTGACGTCGGCGTAGTTGGGGTGGATTCCGTCTTTCATGATGACCTTCATGTGAGCGCAGCTCGCGCGCAAAAAAACCAGTCGAACGGGATAGTCTACAAACCTGTCGACGCACTCTCAACCTGGGAGTGCCGTCCCTGAGATCCCCAGAGCCATGATAACCCGCGTTTCTAGGATGATGGTGCCATCGGACTCAACAACCGGTATCACGGTCATCCGCCGGCGACGAAGCGCCCAACCAGCTCGTTGACGAAGCGACGACCGAGCGCGGTCGGCTCGACGCGGTCGGGCAAGACCCTAACCATCCCGTCCAGCTCGGCGCGCCCCAGCTCAGTCGAGATCCGCGCCCATGGCATGCCGGTGGTCAGGCTGAACAGGCCCCGATCGAAGCCCTCCGTGAGACGAAAGGCATTGAGTGCGAACTCGACGACCAGATCGTCCTCATCGAGATCCCGTACGCTGCTCGTCAGCTCATCCGGTGAGGCGCTCAGATAGGCCCTAGGTTGGTGCCGCTTGGCGGTGCGACGCACGCGCCGCCGGTCGCCCGTCGCGCCGGCCTCAGACGTGAGCTTCCCGTGAGCGCCGGCCCCGATCCCCAGATAGTCGCCGAACTCCCAGTAGTTCAGATTGTGGCGACAGCGCAGACCGTCCCTCGCGTAAGCGGAGACCTCATACTGCCGATACCCCGCTCGCCCCAGCTGCTCCAGTCCCTGCTCGGCCATGTCGGCAGCCAGATCCGAATCCGGCAAATGCGGGGGGTGGACACGCCACCCTGTGTTGGGCTCCAGGGTCAGCTGATAGTAGGAGATGTGCTCCGGTCCCAGATCGATCAATGCGGCGAGATCCCGCTCCGCCTCTCCGAGGCTCTGATCCGGCAAGGCATACATCATGTCCAGGTTGACGTTCGTGAATCCTGCTTCCCGAGCCTCCTGGACGGTCCGGCGCACGTCATCTGCGGCATGCGCACGGCCAAGGGCACGCAACCGGACCGTCGAGAGACTCTGCGCTCCGATCGAAAGCCGATTCACACCGGCCTCACGATAGGCTGCAAGCCGACGCCATTCGCTTTTCCCCGGATTGGCCTCCATCGTGATCTCGACATCGGAGGCCAGATCGGCGCGGGCGCGGATCCCGTCGAGTAGACGGCGGATCGCCGGTTCGGGAAAGAGACTGGGCGTCCCACCCCCGATGTAAACAGACCGCAACGCGCGTCGCGCAACCGCCGAACCGACCTCCCGATCCAGGTCCGCCAGCAGGTGCGACACGTAGCGCTCGAACGGCGGCTGATCTGCCGCATGGGAATTGAAGTCACAGTACGGACATTTGCTGACGCACCAGGGGGTGTGCACGTACAGGGCGAGCGGCAGCGCATCCGCGCTGCCACTGCGCGAGATGCGGGTCATGCCTGGTCGCGGGCCCGAAGGTAAGTGAGCTCTGTGGTCCCGCTCCATTCTTTGCTTTGACTGAGGAATTTCTTGTAAGAGCTGTATACCTTGGACGAAAAATCATCCTTTTGGGCGATCTCGGCAACGACCTCGTCGGAGAGCGCCCGCAACTTGAGAATCACGTCGTCCGGGAACCGCCTCAGCTCCACGTTGTGCTTGGTGATCAGGGTCTGCAACGCCACCGGATTGCGGGCGGTATACTCGGCGAGCATATCCTGATTGACCACCTTACACGCATTCATGACGATGGATTGCAGGTCGGCCGGAAGCGCGTCGTAGACCTGCTTGTTGACCATCGCCTCCAAGATGGTTCCCGGCTCGTGCCAACCCGGATAGTAGTAATACTTGGCTGCCTTGTAGAGCCCAAACGCCAGATCGTTGTAAGGGCCGACCCATTCGGTCGCATCGATCGTCCGATTCTGCAACGCAGTGAACAGCTCGCCGCCAGGCAGGTTCACCGGGGTACCCCCGGCGCGGGCCAGCACCTCGCCGCCGAGTCCGGGTATGCGCATCTTGAGGCCTTTGAGATCCTCGACCGAATTGATCTCCTTATTGAACCAACCGCCCATCTGCACACCGGTGTTCCCCGCAGGGGCGGGGACCAGGCCGAACTTTGCATAGAGCTCGGTCCAGAGCTCCAGGCCGCCCCCATGGTAGATCCAGCCGTTCATCTCCTGCGCCGTCAGGCCGAACGGAACGGTCGAGAAGAATTGCGCCGCCTCGCTCTTCCCCTTCCAGTAATAAGCGGAGCCGTGGCCGATCTCGGCGGTTCCGCGGGAGACCGCATCGAAGATCTCGAAGGCGGGGACAAGCTCGCCGGCCCCGAAGACCCTGATCTCGATGCGACCGCCGCTCATCTCGCCGATCAACGAGGCCAGATTGTTCGCGCCCGTGCCAAGGCCGGGAAAGTTTTTCGGCCAGGTCGTGACCATCTTCCACTTGTGCTCGGCCTTGGCCCGTGCCGAACCGATGCCACCGGCCAGGCTCCCGACCGCCAATGAGCCGGCCCCTAGGCCCTTGATGAACCCACGACGTTGCATGCCCTGCCTCCTCTTTGGTCGTTGATACGGCGCGTGTCGTGCCTTCGCGACCCGCGGCGAAACGCCGACAGCGGCGCGCGAGGCAATTGCTCGATCACCGAGACTTGTTCATGGTCTCCCGAAGGAGCTCACCAAAGCTCCCCATGGTTCCA
Source organism: Thiocapsa sp. (assembly GCF_022340925.1). Classification (GTDB taxonomy): domain Bacteria; phylum Pseudomonadota; class Gammaproteobacteria; order Chromatiales; family Chromatiaceae; genus Thiocapsa. The sequence goes on along the minus strand of NZ_JAJDNA010000017.1, from coordinate 22,404 downwards.
TCCGACCCCTCTGCCTCGGCGGCCGCAGGGTGCGGCACAGGCTCAGAACGCGGGGAGGCGGCCTCGATGGACCGGCTCAGATCGAGTGAGAGACTGATCCGCCGCCGCTCCGGATCGACTCCCAGAACCGTGGCCTCGACGCGATCGCCGACATTCACCACCTCGCTCGGATGGCTCACGCGCCGCCCCCCGCCGAGCTCGCTGATGTGCACCAGGCCGTCGATTCCAGGACCGAGCCCGACAAAGGCGCCGAAGGGTTGAAGCCGATTCACGGTCCCGGTGACACGTTTGCCGACCGGGAAGTCCCTCACCACATCCTGCCAGGGGTCGCGCGCGAGTGCACGGATCGACAGCGCGATCTTGTCGCGGCCTTTCGGACCGCTTGCCGGCTCGATCCGCAGGACCGAGACCTCCACGGCCTGACCCACCGACAGCACCTCGCTGGGGTGCTTCACATGGCCGAACGCCAGCTCGCTCACGTGGACCATGCCTTCAAGACCGCCGATGTCGACGAAGGCGCCGTAATCCTTCAGGGATGTCACGGTCCCGGAAAACACCGCTCCTTCGCGAAGTCGTGCTCGCGTCTGCTCAGCCAGGAGACGCTGCTCCTCCTCCAGCAGGGCACGACGCGAAAGGACCAGATTTGGATGCCGCCCCCCCTCGAGCTTGGTGATGCGGAAATCCAGCCGCTGCCCGACGAGCTCGGAGAGGTCCTCAATGAACCGGATGTCCGCCTGCGAAGCCGGACAGAAGGCGCGCAGACCCGCCACCTGCACCTCCAAACCGCCCTTGACGGCCGCGCTCACCTGACCCTGCACCGGCAGACCTTGACGGTAGGCTCGCTCGACCTCATGGAGGCCGTGATAGCGATGACCGTGCTGGGAGCCGAGCAGCAGCGTCCCGCTCTCCTCGTCCTTTCCTGTCACGCGCGTCTCGACGACGTCGCCGACGGTCAAGGTCAGCGTACCCCCCACATCCTGGAGCGCCGAGACCTCGATCCGACCTTCCGCCTTGCCGCCCAGATCGACGAAGGCGTACTCCTCCCCGATGGATACCAGGACTCCTTGGACGGATTCCCCGATTCCCGGCTCTTGTGCGCCGCGCTGCGGATGGGTTTCGTCAAACTCCTTCAGGAGGTCTGCGAAGCGTTCGCTCTCGGACATGGTTTCACGACGCCATCGTGGGGTTGCGGATTCCGCCTATTGTAGGCCCGATTGCCCGTTCGGCCTCAACGACGAACGGGATCACGCCTGGATGGCATTCGACCGGCACCCTGACAGCCCAGCCGCCCGCCAATTGCCGGGAGGGCTCTCGGTCAACCTAACGGCTCAAGGCGGGCGTAGGCCAAGACCAACCATTTCGATCCCACCCCTTGGAAATTCACCTGGATCCGAGCCGCGGCGCCGCGCCCCTCGCTGCTCAAGACCACCCCCTCGCCAAACTTGGGATGCACGACGCGCTGGCCGAGCGAAAACGTCCCGGCATCGTCCCGGGCCATCGTTTCCGGGGGCGGGGTTGCCGCACGGGCCACACCGCGCGCCCGGACATCTTCGATCAGGCCGGACGGCACCTCGCGCAGAAAACGCGACGGCAGCGGGTAGTCCTCGCGACCATAGAGGCGCCGGCTCTCGGCATGGCTCACATAGAGCTCTCGCATGGCCCGGGTCATGCCGACGTAGCACAGCCGTCGTTCCTCTTCGAGCCGGCTGGGGTCCTCGGCCGAGAGACTGTGTGGAAAGAGCCCCTCTTCCATCCCGACCAGAAAGACGACCGGAAACTCCAGACCCTTCGCACTGTGCAGCGTCATGAGCTGAACGCTATCCTCGAACCCATCCGCCTGCGCCTCCCCGGCCTCCAGTGCGGCATGAGCCAGGAAGATGGCGAGGGCGTCGCTCTCCGCCTCATCCAACTCGTGCTCGAAGCGCCCCGCCGTGTCGACCAGTTGCTCGAGGTTCTCAATCCGATCCTGCCCCCTGCCGTCCTTGCTTTTCTGGTAGAAGTTGGACAAACCCGCCGCCTCGATGACGGCAGTGACCAGATCGGGCAACGCAGTCCCCTCGCGGCCCCGCCGCTGCGCCTGGATCAGCTCGAGAAAGCCCAACAGGGCGCCACCGCCCCGCGGACCCAGGAGGGCCGTCGTGGTCAGATCGCGTGCGGCCTGCCAGAGGGAGACGCGGGTCTCTCTCGCCTGTTGACGCAGCAGATCGAGGGTGCGGGCTCCGATCCCGCGGGTGGGCGTGTTGACCACACGCTCGAAGGCCGCATCATCGTCAGGGTTGACGACCAAGCGCAGGTAGGCGAGCGCGTCCCGGACCTCCGCACGCTCGAAGAACCGCAACCCCCCGTAAACCCGGTAGGGGATCTGGGCCTGGATCAGCGCCTCTTCGAACAGGCGTGATTGGGCGGTCGTCCGATAGAGGATCGCGCACTCATCGCGTCGGCGGCCCTCGTCCGCAACGCAACGGCGTATCCGCTCGACCACGAATCGTGCCTCGTCCACCTCGTTGAAGGCCGTGTATCGGCGGATGGGCTGACCCTCGCTGTCCTGGGTCCAGAGAGTCTTCCCGAGCCTGGTCGGGTTGTTGGCGATGAGGGCATTCGCCGCGGCAAGGATGTTGCCGCTCGAGCGATAATTCTGCTCCAGGCGGATGACCCGGGTCTTGGGGTAGTCCCGCTGAAAAGACTGAATATTCTCGACGCGCGCACCGCGCCAGCCGTAGATCGACTGGTCATCGTCGCCGACCGCGAACAGGTTGTCGTTGCTCCCCGCCAGCAGGCGCAGCCAGGCGTACTGAATCGCATTGGTGTCCTGGAACTCATCGACCAGGATGCAGGCGAAGCGGCGCTGATAGTGATGCAGAAGGTCCGGGCGCTCACGCAGCAACTCCAGGCTCGTGAGGAGCAGATCGGCGAAGTCGAGCAGGCCGGCACGGGCACGCGCTTCCTCGTACTGGCGATAGATGCCGATCATTTTCTCCAGGAAGAAATCCCCTGCGTCATCCAGGTGACTCGGCCGCAGGCCCTCGTCCTTCTGTTTATTGATGAACCCTTGAACCTGGCGCGGCGGCCAACGGCTCTCGTCGAGCTCCAACGCCTTGATGATCCGCTTGATCAGGCGGAGCTGATCATCGGAATCCAAGATCTGGAAATGCTGTGGGAGCTGGGCGTCCTGCCAGTGGGCGCGCAGGAAACGGTGGGCCAACCCGTGAAAGGTCCCGACCCACATTCCTCCCACCGGGGTTCCGAGCATGGTCTCGATCCGGGTGCGCATCTCGCGGGCGGCCTTGTTGGTGAAGGTCACGGCCAACACCGCGTAGGGCGGCACCTGCTCCACCTGAATCAACCAGGCGATGCGGTGCACCAGCACACGTGTCTTGCCGGAGCCCGCCCCGGCAAGCACCAGGAGGCTTCCGTGCTCGGCCGCGACAGCTGCACGCTGAGCGTCGTTGAGGGAGTCGAGAAGGATCGAGACATCCATCGACCGGATTCTACCAATCTCAGACCTCCAGCCCTAACCGGAGGTCTGCAGAATCGGTCAGCCCGAACATCCGGGCGGCCGCGTATTGGTTGTGTATCTAAACAAAAGAAACTAATCAGTCTGTAGATATAGTAAGCTCTGTGGATAAGCCCGAAAACAGAATTTATTTATATAAAACATTTTCTTATATTGAAATGCCTGATTGGATAGGCGCTGCTGAAGCTGTGGATAATCGGTGGCCAAAACAGGCCTTCTAACCTGGCCACAGGTTATCCACAAACCGGGCGGCCTCTTTTGAACAGCTTGTCCAATCGCTGGGGCGAGAGGGACTGGGCCCCGACCATTTCGGTGGGTCCGTTGGGCTGTTCGCACACCCATCCGGCACCAGCGGCGTCTTGCCTGGAAGCCGTAGTAGAATGGCGACCCTCAATCCGCGTTCGTTCACCCTCGACACCCGAGTCCCAGCTTCATGACGCCACTCACCAACGACACCTTTCTTCGTGCCCTGCTGCGCGAACCTGTTGAATACACTCCGGTTTGGATGATGCGCCAAGCTGGGCGCTATCTTCCGGAGTACCGCACGACGCGGGCCAGGGCCGGTAGCTTCATGGAGCTTTGCCAAAACCCGGAGCTCGCGTGCGAGGTGACCCTCCAGCCCCTCGAACGTTTTCCCCTGGATGCCGCCATTCTCTTCTCGGATATCCTCACGGTCCCGGATGCCATGGGCCTGGGGCTTTATTTCGCCGAGGGTGAGGGACCGCATTTCGAGCGGCCTGTGCGTAGCGAGGCGGATGTCGACCGGATCGCCGTACCGGATCCGGAGGCGGAGCTGGGCTACGTGATGGAGGCGGTGTCGGTGATTCGACGCGCGCTCGCCGGCCGGGTGCCGCTGATCGGTTTCTCCGGCAGCCCCTGGACCTTGGCGACCTATATGGTCGAGGGGGGCGGTGCGAAGAATTTTTCGCACATCAAGGGGATGATGTTTGACCGCCCCGAGCTGCTCCACCGCCTGCTCGCGAAGACCGCGGATGCCGTCACGGCTTATCTCAATGCCCAGATCGCCAGGGGGGCGCAGGCGACGATGATCTTCGATACCTGGGGCGGTGCCTTGGCGCCGGCGAACTACCGCGAATTCTCTTTGGCCTACATGCAGCGGGTGGTCGAGTGCCTGCGCCGCGAGGCCGAGGGCCGGCGTGTCCCCGTGATCCTGTTCACGAAGAACGGTGGGCAGTGGCTGGATCGGATGGCAGAGACCGGCTGTGACGGCCTCGGCGTGGATTGGACGACGGACCTGGCGGACGCTCGCCGCATGGTCGGCGATCGGGTCGCGCTCCAGGGTAATCTGGACCCTTGTGCGCTCTATGCATCACCCGAGCGAATCCGAGAGGAGGTGGCGCGCGTCCTGGCCAGCTACGGGCAAGGTCCCGGGCATGTCTTCAACCTCGGACACGGGATCACACCGGACGTGGCGCCCGAGCACGCCGGGGCGATGGTCACGGCCGTCCATGAGCTCAGCCGACCCTATCACCGCTGAGCCGCGTTTTGGTGTTCCCGGGTGATTCCGCTCCAGCATGGACGCTGAATCAGGCACGAGCGGCCGTGCCCAGCCGGTCGAGGCGCAGGCGCTGTCGCTCGTCGAACAGGCGTCGGGAGCCGATCCAGACCGCGGCCATGGAGCCGAGGCCGGTGCCGGTCGCGATCAGGAACATGATCAGGAGTTGGTACTTGGCGGCCTCCATCGGCGGACTGCCGGCGAGGATCTGGCCGGTCATCATGCCTGGAAGACTCACCAGGCCGGCGGTGGCCATTGCATTGATGATGGGGATCAGCCCCGCGCGCAGGGCGTCGCGACGGACCTCCTCGATCGCGTCGTCCCAGGTTCCCCCGCCGAGGAGTCTCGCCTCGATTTTTCCACGCGAGTCCCACGCCTGACGGGTCAGGCTGTCGAGTGCGATGGCGATCCCGCTCATGGTGTTGCCGAGCAGCATCCCCAGCAGCGGGATGAGATACTGGGGTTGGTACCAAGGCTCGACACCGATGATCACGATCAAGGCAAGCAAGGTCACGCTGAAGGCCGACAGGAACATGGAGAGTGCCCCGATTCCGTACCCCCAGAGTCCTCGATAACGGCGTTTCTGCCGCTGCATCACCTCGAACCCGGCAACCGAAAGCATCACCAGGGCCATGAGCCCGATCAGGGGCAGACTGGTCTGGCCGAACAACACCTTGAGGACGAGCCCCACGAGCATGAGCTGAACCGAGCTCCGGGCCGCCGCGACCAGGACACGGCGCTCGACCCCGAGGCGCAGCCGCCAGGACATGCCGGCGAGCAGCAGCACCAGGATGGAGGCGAGCCCCAGATCAACCGGGCTGAGGTGGATGAGGGTCACCCTTCCGACTCCAGCTGTCCGTCGCGGATGACGAGGGAACGACCGCTCAGTCGCGTCCGCTGCGCCGGGTCGTGGCTGGCCCAGAGCACGGCCGCCGCATGCGCGTGCCGGTAGGATTGGACGAGGGATTCGACGCGGTCGGTATTGATGGGATCCAGATTGGCGGTTGGCTCGTCGAGCAACAGGGCGTCAGGGGACTGAGCGAGTAACCGCACCAGGGCCAGGCGCTGACGCTCGCCGGTGGACAGACGCGCAACCGACCAGCCGAGGACGTCGGACTCGAAGCCGAGCCGCTCGAGCCAGGCGGTGACGGTGACCGGAATCGCGATGGCAGGCCGGGGTGTGCCGGTGTGCGCCGCGTGCTGTGGAAGCACGCACTCGCCCAGACGCCCCGGGGGGAGCCGGGATACACTGCGCGCGCCCCGTCCCGGTCCCCGCGCGTCATGGGGAAGATGCTCTCCGACCGTCTCCGCCCACCAGAAGGCCTCGGCCGGTAGGAGACCGACCCGCCGGCGCCAGACTGCGGGCGGCATGCTCGAGCGCGGCTCCTCGCCGAGCCAGGCCTCACCGGCATGCGGATCGAGGTCAGCGATCGCCCGCAGCAAGAGGCTCTTCCCCGAGCCGGACGGTCCGGAGACAAACACCAGCTCTCCGGCGGCAAGGGTCAGCTCGAGCGGGCCGAGGGCCCGCGAGCGGATCCCATCCAGTCTGAGCTCGGACATCAGCGCCGTCGGAACATCAGGTCACGGACGTGGTGTCCAAGACGGGCGCCGCGCCGCTCGAACCGGGTCAGCGGACGCGTCGCCGGACGCGGCGAGAAGCGACCTTGGCCGGCGAGGTTCTCGAAGCTCTCCGAAGACGCCTCCAGGACCGCAAGCATCTGCTCGGCGTAGGGAACCCAGTCCGTGGCCGCGTGAAAGGTCCCGCCTGGACGGATCGTCCGAGCGAGCAGTGCGACGAGCTCGGGAGTGAGGATCCGGCGTTTGTGGTGGCGCCGCTTCGGCCAGGGGTCGGGGAAGAATAGGTGAACGCGGGCCAGGGAGCCGGGAGCGATGCCCTGGGCGAGCACCTCCACCGCATCGTGGCGGATCAGTCTGAGATTGTCCAGGCCCCGACGCTCGATCTCGAGCAGCAGGTGACCGACGCCGGGGCGGTGCACCTCCACCCCGAGCCAGTTGGTGTCCGGATCCTGCTGGGCCATCGTGGCAAGTGCGTCGCCATTGCCGAAGCCGATCTCCATGACGACCGGGTGTGCGTTGCCGAAGAGGCGGGCCAGACGAATCGGCGAGCCGGGTATCCAAGCGACCCCATAGCGTGACCAGAGATCTCGAAAGGCCCGCTCCTGTGCCGGGGTCAGCCGCCCCTCGCGCAGCACAAAGCTGCGGATCGGGCGTCGGGGCTTCACAGTCGGTTCGGCCGTCATCTTCACCGGGACGCCGTTCGGCGGCTTAGAAGAAGAGCCCCTCGATCGGCGAGGATGCAGAGGCGAAGCGCTTCGGTGCCATCCGGCCAGCGAGATAGGCCTCGCGCCCTGCCTCGATCGCCTTGCGCATCGCGCTGGCCATCAGGACCGGGTCACGTGCCGCGGCGATCGCGGTATTCATCAAGACACCGTCGCAGCCGAGCTCCATCGCTACCGCGGCGTCCGACGCGGTGCCGACGCCGGCGTCCACCAAGACCGGGACCCGCGCATTCTCGACGATGGTGCGGATGTTGAGCGGATTTCGGATGCCGAGGCCGGAGCCGATCGGAGCCGCCAAGGGCATGACCGCAATGCAGCCGATCTCCTCGAGGTGTCGGGCGATGATCGGATCGTCGTTGGTGTAGACCATGACCTGGAAGCCATCCTTGACCAGCTCCTCAGCGGCCTTGAGCGTGGCGATTACGTCAGGGAACAGGGTCTTCTCGTCCCCGAGGACCTCGAGCTTGACCAGCTGATGGCCGTCGAGCAGCTCGCGGGCCAGACGGCAGGTGCGCACGGCGGTCTCGGCGTCATAGCAGCCGGCAGTGTTGGGCAGGATCGTGTAGCGGTCGGGCGGCAGGACATCGAGGATGTTCGGCTCACCTGGTGTCTGGCCGAGGTTGGAGCGACGCACCGCGATCGTGACGATCTCGGCACCACTCGCCTCGATCGCCCGTGCGGTTTCGTCGAGGTCCTGGTATTTTCCCGTGCCGACCAGAAGCCGGGAGTGATACTCCCGGCCGGCGATGGCGAAGTGATCGGTAGCGGCGGTATCGGTGGGCATGTGTGTCCGGTAGGCGGATGCGTAAAACAACCAGGATATCGGATTCGGCGAGCTATGCCCAAATCCCCTCATCCACCGCCGACCGCGTGGATGATCTCGACCCGGTCCTGGGGCTGGAGCCTGCGCTCCTGAAACTGGCTGCGGGGAACCAGCTCCGCATTGACCTCGACCGCCAGTCGGCGGTTGGCAAGCTGCAGCTCATTGATCAGCTCCGCCATGCTGATCCCTTCGAACACCTCGGTGGCGGCGCCGTTCAGAATGATCTGCATCTGTATCGCCCCTCAACGGACATGGTTGGCATCTTGGCCGAGCATCTCCGGGGTCACGAGTGTGATACCGCGCTCGCTGACATAGAACCCGGCGCGGCGATCGGCCTCGGGGTCGAGGCCGATGACCATCCCCTCCTCGACCTGGCAGTACCGGTCGATCACGGCGTTGCGCACGGTGCACTTACGCCCGATCACGACGTCGGGCAGCACGACCGAATCCTGCACGTAGGCGTAGGAGTTGACCCGGACATTGGAGAACAACAAGGAATGGCGGACCGTGGACCCGGAGATGATGCAGCCGCCGGAGACCATCGAGTCGACCGCCATGCCCCGGCGATCCTCATCGTCGAAGACGAACTTGGCTGGCGGCAGCTGCTCCTGATAGGTCCAGATCGGCCAGCTTTTGTCGTAGAGGCTCAGGGGCGGTGTCACGCCGATCAGCTCCAGGTTGCCCTCCCAGAACGCATCCACCGTCCCGACGTCACGCCAGTAGGCCTGCTCGCCGCTTCGGGGGTCGCGGAAGGTATGGGCCATCACTCGATAGTGCTGGATCACCGACGGGATGACGTCCTTGCCAAAATCGTGTGAGGAGCGCGGGGTGTCGGCGTCCTTGATGAGCTGCTCGAAGAGGAAGTCGCGATTGAAGACATAGATGCCCATCGAGATCAGACTTCGGCCCGGGGAGCCCGGGACGCTCGCGGGGTCTTTCGGCTTCTCCGCGAATTGGCGCACCCGTCCCGTGGTGTCGACGGACATGACCCCGAACTCGCGCGCCCGCTCCGTGTCCATCTCCAGACAGCCGACCGTCATGTCGGCGCCGGACTCGACGTGGTAGGCGATCATGCCGCCGTAGTCCATTTTGTAGACGTGGTCCCCGGCCAGGACCAGGACGTAGTCCGGGTCGTGATCGCGAATGATGTCGAGGTTCTGAAATACCGCGTCGGCCGTGCCCGCATACCAGGCAGCCTCGGCGACGCGTTGTTGGGCGGGCCACAACTCCACGAACTCGCCGAATTCCCCACGCAGGAACCCCCACCCTTTCTGGATGTGCAGGATCAGAGAGTGGGCCTTGTACTGGGTCAGGACGCCGATGCGGCGGATCCCGGAATTGATGCAGTTGGATAGAGGAAAGTCGATGATCCGGAACTTTCCGCCGAAGGGGACGGCGGGCTTGGATCGCCAGGCCGTCAGGTGCATCAGCCGTGAGCCCCGTCCGCCGGCCAGGATCAGCGCCAGGGTATTGCGGGTCAGGCGGCTGACGAACCGAGGGTTGTCTTGGGGCATCGATCACTCCTTCCGTCGGGTGGTCATCGGCATCTCGATTGGCGCGCCTATGGTAACATCAAGGGCGTGCGGAACGTTGCAGCAGCGGCCCCCCGATTGGGTTCCTGCCGGTCGGTCCCCCGGCGCCCGCCCGGTCGCGGCGACCTCCGGCCCTGCGAGATCCCCAACCGCCGCCGCTCCCGGCAGGCGCCCCGTGCTCAGAATCTCGGAGGCAGCCCGACGATGCGCGGCGATCGGATAGATCGCCGCTCCGGGGCGACATCAAGAGCTCACAGTGAAGGAAATCCCAAGAATGGCAACCGCGACACACCAGGCTCCCGCGTTCCCGGAGCCGATGCAGCGGATTATCCAGGCTCGCCACCACGATCCCTTCGAGGTCCTCGGGAGGCATCTCGACGGCGACCGGGCGGTCGTGCGCGTCTTCCTGCCAAACGCCGAAGCGGTGACCCTGGTCGAGGCCGATGAGCCGCTCGCCCGGATCGAGGGGACGGATTTCTTCGTCTGGGAAGGCGCGGCGTCCAAGGTCCCGGAACGCTATCGGATCGATTGGGTCGATACGACGGGTGGCCGGCATCTCCACTACGACCCCTACTGTTTTCCGCCTCAGCTCCCGGATTTCGATCTGCATCTCTTCGGCGAGGGCCGCCATTGGCACGCCTACCGCTTTCTCGGGTCGCACGTTTGTGAGGTCGAGGGGATCGAGGGTGTCCGATTCGCGGTGTGGGCGCCCAGCGCCGAGCGGGTCAGCGTGGTCGGCGACTTCAACCGCTGGGACGGGCGCGCCCATCCGATGCGCGTGCGCGGTGGCACCGGGGTCTGGGAGCTGTTCATTCCCGGGATCGCGCAAGGCGGCTTCTACAAGTACGAGATCCGCGACCGCGCCACCAACCTGCACATCAAGATCGATCCCTATGCGCGGGCATTCCAGGAACGACCCCAGACCGCCGGGGTGATCTGCCCCGAGAGCCGCTTCCGCTGGGCCGATCAGGACTGGCTGAAGGCACGCGCCGAGACGGACTGGCAGCACCGGCCCTTCTCGGTCTACGAGGTCCACCTCGGATCCTGGCAGCGGACCGCGGACGGCGACTTCGTCAATTATCGGGTCCTGGCCAGACAGCTCGCGGACTACGTGCATGATCTGGGCTTTACCCACATCGAGTTGCTGCCCATCACGGAGCATCCGCTGGACGCCTCTTGGGGCTATCAGTGCACCGGCTACTTCGCACCCACGGCACGATTCGGCTCACCCGACGACTTTCGTTTCTTCGTCGACTATCTGCATCGCCGCGGCATCGGGGTGCTGCTCGACTGGGTACCCGCCCATTTCCCGAAGGATGCCTATGCCCTGGCCCGTTTCGATGGCACCGCCCTATATGAGCACGAGGACCCTCGTTTGGGCGAGCACAAGGACTGGGGCACCCTGATCTTCAATTTCGGCCGCAACGAGGTCAAGAACCTACTGCTGTCCAGTGCGCTCTACTGGCTTAATGAGTTCCACCTGGATGGTCTGCGGGTGGATGCGGTCGCGTCCATGCTGTATCTCGACTACTCGCGCAACGCAGGCGAATGGATCCCCAACAAATACGGCGGCAACGAGAACCTGGAGGCGGTGGATTTCATCCGGCAGCTCAATACCGTCACCCACGAGCAGCACCCGGGAACCCTGATGATCGCCGAGGAATCCACGGCTTGGCCGGCTGTCTCACGCCCGACCTATCTCGGCGGTCTGGGCTTCAGTATGAAGTGGAACATGGGCTGGATGCACGACACCCTGTCCTACATGCAGAAGGACCCCATCTATCGCCACTTCCATCATGACCTGCTGACCTTCGGGCTCCTCTATGCATTTACGGAGAACTTCGTGCTGCCGTTCTCGCACGACGAGGTGGTTCACGGGAAGAAATCCATGCTCGACAAGATGCCCGGCGACGCCTGGCAGAGGTTCGCGAGCCTGCGCCTGCTCTACACCCTGATGTTCACCTATCCTGGGAAGAAGCTGCTGTTCCAAGGCTGCGAATTTGCCCACGGATCGGAGTGGGATTTCGATGCCGCGATGGGGTGGGAGCTGTTGGAGCGTCCGCAGCATCAGGGTGTTCGACAGATCGTCTCCGATCTGAATCGTCTCTACCGCGAGGAGCCCGCCCTGCATGAGCTCGATTTCGAGAACGCCGGCTTCGAGTGGATCGACTGTCACGACAGCTCGCAGTCCGTTCTGAGTTATCTGCGGAAGGACCAAAGCGGCGAGCAGACCGTTGCCGCCGTGTTCAACTTCACCCCGGTCCCGCGGACCAACTATCGAATCGGTGTGCCCAAGGCCGGATTCTATCGTGAGGCGATCAACTCCGATGCCGAGCTTTACGGCGGCAGCAACGTCGGCAACCAGGGTGGCGTCGCGGCCGAGCCGGTGAGCTGGATGGGCCGACCCTACTCCATCCCCATCGCCCTTCCCCCGCTCGCCGGTCTGGTCCTGGTCCATGAGCCGATAGTGGTCGAGTCGGCTGACGGTGTGGCCGGCGAGAGGGTAGCCGATTCCGAGGCCCCGGGACCGACAGTGGACAATCCGGAGTCGAGCTGACGGTTCCCGCCGGAATGGAGATCTGGGTCGACGCCGACGCCTGCCCCAATGCCGTGAAAGAGATCCTCTATCGCGCGGCTGAGCGCGTCGGTGTGCGCCTGACCCTGGTGGCGAACGCACCGGTGGGCTCGCCGCCATCGCGTCTGATCCGCACCATCCAGGTCTCACCGGGATTCGATGTCGCCGACGACGAGATCCTCAAGCGGTTGAACCCCGGCGATCTGGTCATCACGGCGGACATCCCGCTTGCCGCCGGGGTCATCGGCCAGGGGGGGCAGGCATTGAGTCCGCGGGGCGACCTCTTCACGACGGAGAACATCCGAGAACGGCTGACGATGCGCGACTTCATGGACACCCTGCGCGGAAGCGGCATCCAGACCGGCGGCCCATCTGCGTTCGGATCCCGCGATCGGCAGGCCTTTGCCAATGCCTTGGACGGGATCCTGGCCAGATCGAGGGTGCCGCCCGCACGGCAATGACGACCCGGTTTCACATCGCTCGCTAGGAGGAACCATCCCATGGCGGTACTCATTCTTGGGCTGCTCTTGTTTCTCGGGGTCCACTCGGTGTCCATCATCAACAGCCAATGGCGCAGCGACCTGATCGCCCGATTCGGCGAGATCCCATGGAAGGCGGTTTACGGACTCGTCGCCGTGGCGGGGTTCTACTTGATCGCCTCGGGCTATGGGCTCGCGCGCCAATCGCCGATCGTCATCTATGACCCGCCGACCTGGCTCCGGCACATCAATCTGCTGCTGATGCTGCCGGTGTTCCCGCTGCTGCTCGCCGCCTATCTGCCGGGCCGGATCCAGTCCGCCACCAAGCACCCGATGCTCCTTGCAGTCAAGATCTGGGCCACCGGCCATCTGTTGGCCAATGGGACGCTGGCTGACCTCCTGCTGTTCGGGAGCTTTCTCATCTGGGCGGTCGCGGATCGTATCTCATTGAAGCACCGCGTGGCCCCCCCTGTGCACGGGGCGCCGCCGAGCCAGGTCAACGACGCCATCGCCATCATCGGCGGCGTTGGCCTTTACCTCCTCTTCATGTTCTGGCTGCATCGGGTCCTGATCGGAGTCGCGCCGATCGGCTGACCCGGCATCCCGGGAGGCTGCGGCCAGCGTCCAATCGCATCAGCGGTGGGCGTCGAGGAGCGCCAAGCTCACGAAGGTGGCGATCAGGATCCCGGCCGCCTGCCCGCACCTGCATTCCGCATCAAGGGCTCGATCAGGTCAATCGGGACTGGGAAGACGATCGTCGAGGTCCGGTCGCCGGCGATCGCCGTCAGCGTCTCGAGGAATCGAAGCTGCATCGCCTGAGGCTGTTGCGACAGCACACTGGCCGCCTCCATGAGTTTCTCCGCGGCCTGTTGCTCGCCCTCCGCGTGGATGACCTTCGCGCGACGCGAACGCTCCGCCTCGGCCTGGCGGGCGATCGCGCGGATCATGGACTCGTCCAGGTCGACGTGCTTGATCTCCACGTTGGCGACCTTGATTCCCCAGGCATCGGTCTGCGCATCGAGGATCTGGCGAATGTCGTCGTTGAGCTTGTCCCGTTCGGCAAGCATCTCGTCAAGCTCATGCTGGCCGAGCACCGAACGCAGGGTGGTCTGCGCCAGTTGGCTGGTGGCGTCGCGAAACTGCTCCACCTGGATGATGGATTTCTCGGGCTCGATGACGCGGAAGTAGACCACCGCGTTGACCTTCACCGACACGTTGTCGCGTGAGATCACATCCTGGCTCGGCACGTCCATCACCTGCACCCGCAGGTCGACCTTCTCCATTTTCTGCACCGCCGGGATGACGATGATCAGACCCGGTCCCTTGACGCTGGTGAAGCGCCCGAGGGTGAAGATGACGCCACGCTCGTACTCACGGAGGATCTTGATCGACGCCACCAGCAGCGCGGCGATCAGAGTCAGCGGGATCAGATAGGCTTCGAAGAACATCAGATGGGCTCCATAGGGCGATGCTGATGATTGGCCGTCCATGGACAAAATCAGCACGGAAAGCGAACACGCGGCTTCCGCTTTCCTTCAGTTTCCGCGACCAAGCCGCTTCAGATGGCGGGGCCTCCTGCCCCACACGGGAAGCGCTGAACGTTGCAGCGCTTAGGCGTCCGATACAGGCTCCACCAGCAGGGTCAGACCGTCACGACCGACCACCCTGACCCGCGCCCCGGGTGCGATGCCCCGCTCGCTTCGAGCACTCCAGGTCTCCCCGTGCAGATGCACGCTGCCCGCGCCCGGAAACCCGGAGACGGCCTCGCCGATGGCACCGACCAACTCCTCGGCGCCGCTCGTGACGGGCCGCCGATAGGCCTTCAGGGCCATGCCGATGACGAAAAACAGGAGCAGGGCACTGGAGAGCGCGAAACCGAGGATAAGCGGGAGCGAGATCCCGAATCCCGGGACCTCGGTGTCGATCAGGATCAAGGAGCCCATGACGAAGGTGGCGGCCCCACCGAGCCCCAGGGCACCGAAGCTGGGCACGAAGGCCTCCGCGATCATCAGGGCCAACCCGAGCAGGATGAGACCCGCGCCCGCGTAATTGATGGGCAGGAGCTGGAAGGCGTAGAGCGCGAGCAGAAGGCTGACCGCGCCGACGGTGCCGGGCAGGACCGCGCCCGGATTGGAAAACTCGTAGACCAGCCCGTAGATGCCGACCAGCAGGAGGATGTAGGCCAGGTTCGGGTCACTGATGATCGCGAGCAGACGGGTCTTCCAGCTTGGCTCGCGTGCAACGACCTGCATCCCGGCCGTCTCGAGGACGACCCGCGCCTCCCCGACACGCACAGAGCGCCCGTCCAATGCCTCCAGGAGGGCGTCCAGGTCGGGTGCGATCAGATCCACGACGCCCAGCTCAAGGGCCTCCTCGGCCGAAAGGCTCTCGCCCTCCCGCACGCTGCGCTCCGCCCAGTCCGCGTTCCGGCCGTGAAGCTCGGCGAGGCTGCGGATGTAGGCGGCCGCATCGTGGATCGCCTTGCGCGAGCCGGCATCCCCGGACGCCTCCGCGGGCGGCTCGCGCTCGGCCGGCTGTGTGCGGTCCGGGGACTCGCCCGGGGTGGCAGCCGGCTCCGCGTCGGAGGTGTCATCCGGCGACGCCGGGGTCGTCGGCTTCGGCGCAGGGCTGGGGAGTCCGCCCAGTTGCACCGGGGTCGCCGCCCCCAGGTTGGTTCCCGGCGCCATCGCGGCGACTGAGCAGGCGTAGAGGATGTAGGTCCCGGCGCTGGCGGCCCGTGCGCCAGTCGGCGCCACGTACCCGATCACCGCCACGCGCGAGGCGGTGATCGCCTTGACGATCGAGCGCATGGAGGTATCGAGCCCGCCCGGTGTATCCAGACGCAGGATGAGCAGACCTGCGCCCTGCTCCTCGGCGGCCGAGACCGCGTCCTCGACGAAGGCGGCGCTGGCCGGTCCGATGGCGCCCTCGACGCCGATCAGCAGGGCCTCCCGGGCGAGGAGGCCGGCCGGAATCACCATCATCAGACCCATCACCAGCGCGGGCATCCAGCGTCTGATTCGTTTCGGCATGTCCACGCGTTCCTCCACTCGGCCTCACCCTAAGCTTAGACAAGCTGCCGGCGCTTGCGCGCCGGTACGGCAGCCGAGCATGATCGGGTCGCTCGAAGCGCGAAATAGCATGGGACGAGGTTCCGGGAGGCACCCCGATGCAGCGAATCCAGGTTCAGTCCGGACCGATCGACATCGTCGCTGAGCAGGAGACCCTGCGGCGGGGCAAGCCGCAGGTCGGTGCCTTGGTGACCTTCGTCGGGCTGATGCGTGACATCAACGAGGGGGCGGACGTGCTCTCGATGACCCTGGAGCACTATCCCGGGATGACCGAGAAGGCACTGGCCGCCATTGCCGGGGAGGCTGCCGAGCGCTGGGTGCTGGAAGACATCAGCATCCTGCATCGCGTCGGTGTGCTGCGGCCCCAGGACCCGATCGTTTTCGTCGGGGTCAGCAGCCGGCACCGGGGAGAGGCATTCCGCGCCTGCGAGTTTTTGATCGACTGCCTCAAGACACGCGCACCCTTCTGGAAGAAGGAGCAGACCAGACAGGGCGAGCGCTGGGTGGATGCGCGCCCGGCAGACGACCAGGCGGCGCGGCGTTGGGCCCGCGGGCGGGACCCGTCACGGCCAGAGTCATAGCGGCCCGGGCTCGAGCATCCCCTGGTGCTCGATGAAGTCGACCACCGCGTCGACCCCCTCGGCGGTGCGCAGATTGGTGAAGACGAAGGGGCGCTCACCGCGCATCCGTCTCGCGTCCTGGTCCATGACCTCGAGCGAGGCACCCACGTACGGCGCGAGATCGATCTTGTTGATGACCAATAGATCCGAGCGGGTGATTCCGGGGCCGCCCTTGCGCGGGATCTTCTCCCCTTCGGCGACGTCGATCACATAGATGGTCAGATCGGCGAGCTCCGGGCTGAAGGTCGCGGCCAGGTTGTCGCCGCCACTCTCGATGAAGATCAGGTCCAGGCCCGGGAAGCGGATCTGCAGATCCTCCACCGCCGCAAGGTTCATGGAAGCGTCTTCCCGAATCGCGGTGTGCGGGCAGCCGCCCGTCTCGACGCCGATGATGCGCTCCGCCTCCAGAGCCTGCGAGCGGATCAGGAACTCGGCGTCTTCTCGCGTGTAGATGTCGTTCGTGACCACCGCCAGCTGATAGCGCCCGCGCAGGCGCTTGCAGAGCGCGTCGAGCAGGGCCGTCTTGCCGGAACCCACCGGGCCGCCGACCCCGACGCGCAAAGGTGATGCATCGAGCATGGTCTCTCCCTCAGGAACGAAACAGCCGCGTGTACTGGGTCTCATGGGCCGAGCTGGCGATCGCCAGCGCCGGCAGGGAGGCCCCGATCTCATCGTCCGGGATCGCCATCGCGGTCTCGACCGCACCCGGGACGAGGGCCGCGAGCCGCGCCAGCACCTGCTGGCCCTGGGTCTGTCCCAAGGGCACCAGCTTGACCGCGGCCAGGACGAGATTCTCGAGCCAGGCCCAGGCATAGCCCGCGGCCGCCGCCGTCGGGCCGATCCGCCAGACCGCCGCGGCATAGGCGAAGCCGGCCGCCTGACTGCGAGCGAGCTGCGGCTTCCAGGTGAGCGCCTGGTCCAACCCCCATGCGACCAGCAGATCGGCGAGCGCACGCCCGCGATCGCCCTCCTCGCGCCGCAGCTCCGCGGTCTCGCGCCCGGCCAACAGCCAATCGATCCAGCCGGCCATCGCCGCCTGGTCTCGCTCCGCCGCGGCCGCCTGCATGCGAACCAGCAGGGGGAGATCCAGGTAGACGACGCCGGTCTCGATCTGATCGGCCAACCACGCCTCGAGGTCCTCGGCGCCGCGGACCCAACCGGCCTCGACCGCCCATTCGAGGCCCTGCGAATAGGTGAAGCCGCCGACTGGCAGCGACGGGCTGACCAGATGGATCAGGCGCAGAAGGGGCAAGTCCCCCTCAATGCTCGTGGCCATGTGCCGGCTGATCCGAGCCGTGCCCGCCGTACGCGCCGGTCTCCGGCTCGAAGCGCGCCTGCACGGGTGTGACAGCGAGTCCGAGGCCGCGCAGCAAGGCGTCAAGGACGGGATCCGCTCGGTAGCTCAGACGCCCCGGCTCGATCTGCAGCGGTACGTGGCGGTTTCCGAGGTGATAACAGGCTCGTGCGAGCAGCAAGGGGTCGGTGGTCTCGACGCGCGCGAGCGGCTCAGGTGCCGCGATGATCCCCGCGACCAGCCCGTCCTCGGCGATCAGGCAGTCCCCGTGATGCAGGACGCTGCCCCGCGGCAGGAAGAGCCCGGCCTCCCGGCCATCATCGAGCAGCACGCGCAGGCGGCAACGCATTCGCTGCTCCAGGGTGAGCGTGAGGGTCACATCCGCCGGGATCGGCACCGTGGTCGCGCGGATGAATCGGATCAGGGGTTCGGACTTCGGCAAGGCTGCGATCCCGGCTCGTTCACGACTGCGTAAGGCTCCGCGGAGGGGCGGCCGCCTTTCAAGCATGCGGATCCGACAGGATGCGTCAAGCAAGCGACCCCCGCAAGCGCGACCCGCAGCCGATCCCGGGTCAGGATTCGACCCAGATGACCTCCCCGTCGGCGGTCTGCAGATCGATCTCCGGAAGCGGCTGCTGCGAGGGATGGACCCGGATGTCACCGGCGTCGACCCGCACCTCGACGCGATCCCATTCGCTGGCGACGATCCCGATGACCACCTTGGTGTCCTTCTCGGTGAACAGTCCCCGATGGCTGATCCGATACGTCAGCACCTGGTGATCCTCCGTCAGCTCCGGCTCGACCTTGCTCCAGGGCAGGCCGAAGCCGCGCGCCTCGAGGCGGATCTGCGCCGTACGATGTGCGCCCTCGGGCCAGAACAGGATCACATAGGCCTGATCGGCGACCAGACGCAGGACCCTGGGCGGCGGCTCGAACTCCCCCGGCTGGATCAGAAGCGTCTGCACGTTCTTCAGGGGCGTTGCGAGCAGGACCCCGCCGACCATCAAGGCCGCGGCCCCCGCGTAGGCGGCCGCCGTCACCCTGGGTCGGCGCAAGGTCGTCATGGGCGATGGAGATGCGGCCGCCCAGGCCGCCTCGCGTTGCGGGATGCGCAAGGCGAAATAGTAGAGCGCCCAGACCACGCCAAACGCGATGACCCAGGACCAGACGACGTCCGAAAGAAAGTGGTCGCCCGCCGCCATTCGCCCGATCCCGAGCAGTGTGCCGAGCACGAGCGAGCCCGCCAGCGCGGTCCAGGCGAGCACCGGACGTCGTCTCAGCCAGATCAGGAAAAAGACACCGAGCATGTAGCCGACCGAGCTGTGGCCGCAGGGGAAGGACTTGCCTTTGCCCCGTTCGGACAGCGCCAGCGGCGGGACATACTGGGTCGTCCCACCCAGCTGCTCGACCTGATGGGGTCGCGGCCGGCCCCAGTTCTCCTTGAAGACGCCGTTCACGATCAGCCCCGGTCCGAGGATCGTGGCCGCGATCAGCAGGATCGCGTAGCAGCGCAGACGCCGAAACGCCTCCCAGATCCCGCTGGCAGCGAGCACGAGCAAAGCGCCGAGCATGACGAGACCGGTCAAGAGCGGCGAGGCGACATAGAGGAAGGCCCAGAGCGGGGCCTGTGCCTCGAACCAGGGGTCGTCCGCCTCCGGGTGATAAAACACCCCGGCGACCCGGATATCCAGGTCGGTCAGCCAGAAGGGCACGGTGCCCGCCAAAGCGACCAGCAGGATCGCGACGGCCTGAGGGATCCAGTCGCGGTGCGACGCAGTCGTTCGATGCATTGTCTGTCCTTATGGAACCTGGAAACCGCTGATGACCGCTGCTTGCGTCATCCTGTGCACGAAGGATCCACAACACCGCGGATCCCTGACCGCCCGCCGGCCCGGCCGAGCAGCCTCGAGCCCGACGGGCCTTGGGTTCAACCCCCGTTGAGCCGCTTCAGCCAGAAGGCCAACGGCTTGGGCGATTCCGCCGCCTCATCGAGGTCGCGCCACGAGAAGGTGGTCCGCAACTCCGCACGGCCCTCGCAGAGCTGCGGGTACTCGCGAAAGACCCGGATGCGCAGGCGCGCCAGCTCGGGCAGACAGGTCCCGAGTGCGGCGCCGGTGACGCGCTCGACGCGCAGGTCGGACATGGGAGGCCCTCGATCGGAGGCCCAGGCGTCGCACGCGCCCGGGCACGGGTTCAGTGCCACGGCAGGATACCAGCGATCCGGGATCGGTGGGACATCGGCCGCCGGCGTTCGGCCCGCGCCCCCTGCAGGGGCGCCGGGCACGGGAGACGGGATTCGACCGCTCGTCTCGCATCCAGTAATCTGCAGGCGTGCGTTCGCGGTACGCGTGCCGAGCCGTCCGATGATCGGCGCCGAGCGGCGTCAGACCGGTCTCTGAGCAAGACCGCGAGAGGCCCCATCCTACTTCCACCTCAGCTACCGTGCGACCCGAGCCATGACAGAAGGCAACGAAACGGTCCAACCGCTGCGCTGGACCCGCAGCCGGCCCGGTGAGAGCCTCGATGTCAACCGCCCGGTGGTCAAGGCGATCGCACGGATGATCAAGGCCGGCGAGCGCGACGGGGTCCGCCGCCTGCTGCGGACCTGGCATCCCCGCGACATCGTCGAGCTCCTGGTGCAGTTGCCCTTGAAGCGCGCCCGCAGGCTCTTCCTGCTCCTGCCGGCCGGTCCGGCGGCCAAGGTGATTGCCGGGCTGAACGACGACTTCCGCGCGGCCCTGCTCGAAGACGCGACCATCGAGCGGCTGGCCGAGATCCTCGACTCATTGGACGCCGAAGACGCCGCACACGCCCTGACCGAGCTTCCCGAGGAGGTACAGGCGCGGCTGATGCCGCAGCTGAGGGAGGCGGCGGTCATCCGCGAGATGCAGGACTATCAGGAGGATTCCGCCGGCGGCATCATGACGCGCAAGCTGGTCGCGGTGCCCCCGGGCTGGACCGTCGAGCAGGTGGTCGCGGAGGTGCGCCGCCGTGCCCATCTGATCAAGAAGCTCTCCGCGGTCTACGTCGTCGATGCCGAGCGCAGGCTGATCGGCTACCTGAAGTTGCGCGACCTGCTGCTGCGGCCCAGCGACCGCAGCGTGTCGCAGGTCATGCGCACCGATTACGTCGCGGTCCGCTCCGATATGGACCAGGAGGAGGTCGTCCGCGTGACGCTGGAGAACGAGCTCAGCTCGGTCCCGGTCGTGGACGCCGACGGCCGGCTGCTCGGGCGCATCACCGCCGATGAGCTGCAGCGCGTCGTCCGCGACGAGGCCGAGGAAGACATGCACCTCATGAGCCGGGTCTCCCCCGCCGCGCGCCCCGACGACCCGGTGCTCAGTCTTGTCAGGAACCGCCTGCCCTGGCTGCTCGCCGGGCTGATGGGCGCAACCCTGTCCGGCAGCATCGTCGGGGCCTATCAGACTCAGATCGCCGCCGCGGCCATCCTCGCGAGCTTCATCCCGATCGTCATGTCGATGGCCGGCAACGCCGGGATCCAGGCCGCCACGGTGGCCATCCAGGGTCTGGCCGCCGGCACGCTCTGGATCGGCGACCTGCCGTGGCGGCTCGCCAAGGAGATGCTCGGGGCGCTTCTGAACGGGTTGGCCGCCGCCACGATCCTGGGCGGGGTCGTGGTCCTCGCAGGCCCCCTGGTCGGCGTCGGAGACCCCGTGCGCCTGGCATTCACCGCCGGCCTCGCCCTGACCGGCGTCACGCTTCTCGCCGTCGCCATGGGCGCTGCCGTGCCGCTGATCCTGCACCACTTCCACATCGATCCGGCCATGGCCACCGGCATTTTCATCACCACCGGCAATGACATCATCGCCGTGCTGGTCTTTTTCCTGGTCGCATCGGCGATCTACCTCTGATGCGGGGGCGGCCGAAGGCGTCTCGGCCGGCGCCGGTGCGCTAAGCAGGGCCGAGCCCCTCAGGAGTCGCTCGCCGCGCCCCCCGGCTCGAGCATCCGCCTGAGCGCGAGGGCGTTCGACGCCGCATAGCCGGCCTCGTCATTGTCGAAGTAGCAATAGACGTCGAGTCCCTCACGCAGCCAGGCGGCGCACCGGGCCGCCCAGGCCGAGAGGGCCAGGTGATCGTAGCTCCCCCGGTAGGGGCCGTCGGGTCCGTGCAGGCGGACATAGACGAAATCCGCCGTCACGGACCGCGGGGACAGGAAGCCGTCCAGCTCGTAGATGCAGAAGGCGGCCCGGGAGCGTTCGAGCAGATCGAGCGCCTCGTCGTTGAGCCAGGTCCGGTCCCGCAGCTCGAAGACGAACCGCATGGCCGGCGCACCGCTGGACGGGAGCTCGGCCAGGAACTGCCCGAGACGGCCCTGATCGAAATGCCAGTGAGGTGGGAGCTGGAACAGAACGGGACCGAGCCGATCCCCGAGCAGACGCATGCGATCGAGCAGCCGGTCCAGCCCCTCGCGCGGGTCCTTGAGCTTCTTGAGATGGGTGATGTAACGGCTGGCCTTGACCGCAAAGACGAAGCCATCGGGGACACTGCGCTGCCAGCCCTCCAGCGTCTGCGGGGAGGGCAGCCGATAGAAGCTCGCGTTGATCTCCGCGCTGGCGAGTCGGCGGGCGTAATAGGCCAGCCGCTCCCGCGCGGGCAGGCCCGGCGGGTAGAAGGGTCCCGTCCAGTGGTCGTAGGACCAGCCGGAGGTGCCGATGTGCA
>NZ_JAJDNA010000011.1 GCF_022340925.1 Thiocapsa sp. | reverse complement strand
GGGGGCGTCACGGTCACCCGGACGGTTGAGGGGCTGGAACGCTATCCGGTCAACGTCCGCTTCCCCCGCGAGCGGCGCGACGACCTGCAAAAGCTGCGCGAGCTGCCGATCGTCACGCCGACCGGTGCACATATCCCCTTGGGTCAGATCGCGGAGGTGGTCATCGTCGACGGGCCCGACATGCTCCGCAGCGAGAATGCCCGTCTCAACGGCTGGGTCTTCGTCGATATCCGGGGACGCGATCTGGGGCGCTATATCGCGGACGCCCAGGCGGTGGTGCGCGACCGGGTCAAGCTGCCGCCGGGCTATTCGATCGCCTGGTCCGGTCAGTATGAATACATGCTGCGCGCCCAGGCCAGGCTCGCGCAGGTGGTGCCGGTCACCCTGGCGATCATCTTGCTCCTCCTTTATCTCACCTTCCGCTCGACCGGCGAGGCGTTGCTGGTGATGCTGTCGCTGCCCTTTGCGCTCGTGGGTGGGGCCTGGCTCATCTATCTCCTCGGTTACAACCTGTCGGTGGCCGTCGCCGTGGGATTCATCGCCCTGGCCGGGGTGGCCGCGGAGTTCGGCGTCATCATGCTGGTCTACCTCAACAACGCGGTGAGGCAGTATCGCGTGCAGGGGCGCCTGCGCGACGAGGGGGATCTGGTCGGCGCCATCATCGAGGGCGCGGTCATGCGGATCCGGCCCAAGGCCATGACCGTGGCCACGATCTTCGCCGGCCTGCTCCCGATCATCCTGGGGGCGGGGGTCGGATCGGAGGTCATGCGGCGCATCGCCGCACCCATGGTCGGTGGCATGATCACCGCGCCCCTGCTGAGCCTGTTCGTGATCCCGGCGATCTATCTGCTCGCGCACCGGCGCATGGTGGGATCCCGGGTCAGTGCCTGACCTGGACCCCCCAGCTCAATGTCGTCGAGCCTTCGGCCGGGACCTCGATCAGCCAGGACGCGAGGTTGGAAGCCAGCTTGGTGTGGGGCTGGGTCTCGTGCAGCATGGTCCAGTCGCCGGGAATGCGTTCGAGCACCTTGACTGAAAGGGGCTGGTCCTTCGCGTTCTTGATCTCGAGCTCGAACGCGGCCTCATAGGCGTAATCGTAGGCGCTCGTTCCGGCAAGTTTCTTGAGCTCGGTCTGTCGACGGCGAGCGGTCACGTCGAAGCTCTCGCCAAGCTGGACTCTGACGGTCTCGTTCTTCGGGGTGTGGTCGATGGCGTCTTCGCCTACGAACTGGGCATGACCCCGGCTGTCCTTCGCGTAGACACGGACCACGCCCTTGGGGAGGGGGATCCCAAGGCTCCCGTCCCTGTTCTCGAAGCTCAGCGTTGCCACCACCGGCAGCTTGGACCAGCCATCCGCCGAGCGTGTCTCATAGTCATGGGGCTGGCCCCGCACGACGAGCTCCCGGGTGATCGGCACCGCTGGTGCGCGCAGGAGCGCAACCTGCTTGGTCTGGTTGTTGAGGATATCGGTCGGGCGGGGCAAGGTGTAGAGATGATATTCGGCGAGACTCTCTTCCTCCGGCATCGGGGCCTCATTCAGGACGGTGAGGCCGCGCGCCCTCATAGGCCGCGGCAGCGCCTCCACGACCTGGTGCACTTCGCCGGCCACCAACTGCACCTGAGTCCGCCGGTAGGCGATGCCGCTTTCATTGGTGAGCGTCACCCAGCCGTTGAGGTCCATGTGTCCGCCACCCGCGGCGAGGTCCGCGACATAGTCGGCCTTCCATGAAAGGCCGCCGGTCAGATAGGAGAGCTCGAACAGACCGGGGCCCCCGCTCACGGCGTTCAGATGCAGGACCAGCGTCGGCTGGTCGCGCAGGTCATCGGGAACATCGGGGAAGGCGAGATGCCCGACCACCCGGGTCTCGATGCGATCCGCATAGCGCAGGACCGGGCCCTGGCTGGCGGCCAACACGATGGCGTCCTCGACCGTCCGCTCCCCGGCATCGTTGGATCGAATCACCTGGACGGTCCGTCCGACATACTTGTCGAGCAGGCTCTCCGGGGTCAGCAGGTCGAAATCGAAATTCTGCTCGAGCAGACTGAATGCGAGCTGGCCGGAGGTTTCGCTGAGCAGCGCCGTCTCGGGGCGGATCCGAACCGAGACATTGCGCCACGCGAGGCGATTCTCTCCCTGCTCCAGGGTTACCTGTCGCGTGTCCTTGACCAAGGCGAGATCGGCATTGTAGATGGTGACCGCCAGCGACTCCTGGTCTGAGTCATCGACACGTTGTTCCTGATCCATGGCAACTCCGATTGAGGCAGAAAGAACCAGACTCGCCGTGAGGGCCGCAGCGGCCGCCGCAGTCGAGCGCAAGCGTCGGGGATGGGATCGGGCGGATTCCGCAGTCATGAGACCCTCGGGGGCGTGATCGGTCGGTCGGATTCAGCGGCGAATCTGTCGGCGGGACCGGTCAGTTGGCGATGATGGTGCGGTGGACGAAGGCCATCTTGTCGAGTGCCGGTTGAGACAAGACGAACGGGTAGAGATCCTGCTGCCCCATGCTGCGATTGATGCTGTTGATCGCAAACGTCAGGGGGAGCCAGTGCTCGATGATCGGCTCGAAGCGGCTGAGGTCGTACGGATCGAAGTTGGGGTCCGCGATCGCCAACCCGCCGTCGGGCTGCGGCCATTCGACCGTGATACCGAAGTGCTCCGCGGTCTCCAAGGTGTCGACGATATGCATGTAGTGGGCCCAGGTCTCGGCCCAATCCTCCCAGGGATGGGCGCTGGCATAGGGGGTGATAAAGCGGCTCTCCCAGTCCGGCGGGGGGCCGAAGCTGTGGTAGCTTGTGAGGGCACTGCCGTAATCGACACGCTCGTCGCCAAACAGCGCCCGAAACGCATCCAGGCCGCCGCGGTCGCGAATCAGCAGATCCCAGTAGTAGTGTCCGATCTCGTGCCGAAAATGGCCGACGAGGGTGCGATACCGCTCGTCCATGTCCAGCCGCACCCGCTCGCGCAGGGCCGCATCCGCCTCGTCGAGGTTGATCGTAATGAGGCCGTCGAGGTGACCCGTGATGACAGGCTTGTCGCCCAGCGCGTCATGACTGCACAGGAAGTCGAAGGCGAGACCCTGGCCGGGGTTCTGCCATTTGGTCTCGAACGGCAAGCCGAGGCGCAGCAGTCCGTACACCATTCGATGCTTACCGTGCTCGATCCTCGACCATTTCTCCCAGTTCCCGGGGCGGCTCAGGTTGGGAATGGTCCGGTTCGGGGCGCACGCCGGACAGAACTCATCAGGGCTTTCGGCGGGCACCATCCAGTTGCAGACGTTGTGCTCGGCATAATTGACGCATTTTCGATAGTGCCCCGCAGTCGAACGGGTCGCGGCGGGATGCGCCCGGGCGTGGAACAGTCTGTCGAGGAGCCCCGGCGGCCGTTCGTGCATGGGCCCTGTCTCCAGGGGCGCCATCCAGATCCCGTCGCCGATGTAGAAGAGCGCCGAGAGCTGCAACCGGTCCGGAAGAAAGCCGAGCGGCGCGCCGCAACGCGTGCAGTGCACGTTCTCGAAGAACACGGGCTGGCCGCAGGACTGGCAGGCGAAGGTCTTCATCGGGATCGGCTTAGAGGGACCAACGCCTCGGAGTATTCCCCGTTGCGTCGGCCAAGGCAACCACATGGTTGCGGGGTCCGTGCCGCGGCTCAGGCTTCCTGCGGGTGAGAGCGACAGCGGCGTGCAAGCGTCTCGCGCCGGAGTCCAAGGGCGTAGGCCAGGCCCATCAACCAACGAAGCAGAACGGAGGGGATTGCGCCCTAGTCTCCCACCAGCGGCTTAAGGTCACGCAACCGGTTCGCGCAGACAGTGTAGCCGGCCTCCGTCAGGTCATCGCAGGTTCTTTTCGCGCAGTCGCCACTGGAAATGGCTTAGGAGCTTTGATCGGACCTTCTTCTCCTTGTGCTTGGCGGCGGCGGCGAGGCGCTTCTCGGCGACCCCGATGAGGGTCTCCTGGGCCCCCTTGGCACTCTCGTCTTCGGGGACGCGTTGCCTGTAGTGCCCGTCCGCGTCCATGTCCCAGGCCGAGCGGGTGTCGGCGAACTGCACGTCGAGGATGAGACGCAGCTCCTGGCGGAGCTCCGGGTTCTCGACCGGCGCATGGACCTCGACACGACTGTCCAGATTCCGGCCCATCATGTCGGCCGAGCCGATGTAGTACTCCTCCTCGCCGCCGTTCCTGAAGTAGATGATCCGCGCATGCTCCAGGAAACGACCGACGATGCTGACCACACGGCCCGTCTCGCTGACTCCGGGCAGTCCGGGTCTGAAACGACAGGTGTCGCGCACGATCAGATCGACCTGGACCCCGGCGCGGGTGGCCTTGTAAAGCGCGCGCGTGATCTCGGCGTCCTCCAGCGCATTCATCTTCATCTGGATGAGGCCGTCGCCGTGGTGCTTGTGGCGCTCGATCTCGCGGTTGATCTTCTCGATCAGCCCGCGCTTGAGCGTGTAGGGCGCGGCCAGGATCTTGCGGTAGCTCGGCGGTGGCGAGTAGCCGGTCAGGTAGTTGAACAGCTCGGTGAGATCCTGGCCGATGTCCTCATCGCAGCCCAGCATCCCGAGGTCGGTATAGAGCTTGGCGGTGCCCGAATGATAGTTCCCGGTGCCAATGTGATAGTAACGGCGCAGCTGGGAGTAGTCGCGCCGCACGACAAAGATGAGCTTGCTGTGGGTTTTGAGTCCCATCACGCCATAGTTGACGTGGATGCCCTCGGCCTCCAGCCGGCGCGCCCAGACGATGTTGGCGGCCTCGTCGAAGCGGGCCTTGAGCTCGACCAGCACCGCGACCTGCTTGCCGTTGCGCGCGGCCTGGATGAGCGAATCCAGGATCGGCCCGGCCGAAGTGCGGTACAGGGTCATCTTGATCGCGAGCACCTTGGGGTCCTCGGCCGCGGTGCGCAGGAAGCGCTCCACCGAGGTGCTGAACGCCTGGTAGGGATGCTGCAGCAGAATCGGCCCGTTCTCGCGGATGATGTGGAAGATGTTGCGCCGGTCGTTCGCGAGGAGCGGATGATCGACGGCGCGATGGGTCTTGTCGTGCAGCTCCGGAATGTCGATCGCGGCCAGCTCGAAGAGGTCGCGCAG
>NZ_JAJDNA010000005.1 GCF_022340925.1 Thiocapsa sp. | reverse complement strand
GCATGGGCTCGTCGGCCGGAGCGACCCGGCGTTGACGCCCATCCTGATCAGCGCAGACGGCAACCCGGTGACCGAGGATCAGGTGCTGATCAATCTGGCGCCCCAGGTTCCGGCCTTCTTCGGGCGCTTCGAGCGGCTCTGCGAGCCCATCGATCATGATCCCGCGGCTCGCCTCGCCGGACGGCAGCGCTTCCGCTACTACCGCGACCGCGGCTATCCGCTGGAGCATCACCAGATTCGACTCTGAGCCGGCTCGTCGGGCCGAATCGGTGCGCGAGCGAAGCCGCATTCCCCGAGCCGGCCGGCCTGTCGGCGGCGCCCGTGAAGACGCCTGGCAGCAGGTTGAACAAGGCGAGCGGCAAGGTCAGCTCGGGCATCCGTTGATTCTGCGAGAATTGGATTTGACGCGTGTCTAATTCTGACTATATTTATCAGGCAAGCGCCGTGTTTTATGTCGGCATAAATCGTTTAGATTGACCCCACGCCAAAGGAGATCAGACATGACGCAAGCAGCCATCCATCAGCAATCCCGGTCCGCACGCCGCCCCCTGCCACTCGACGAGGAGGGGTTCCTGCTCGATCCGACCCTCTGGAACGCCGGCATGGCCCGGGTCATTGCCGAGCTCGACGGCGTCGGCCCGCTCGCGCAAGACCACTGGTCGATCATCTATTATCTGCGCGAGCACCGCATGACCTACGGCGCAATCCCGCCGGTCTCTCAGATCTGCCGCACCCACGGGATGGACAAAGATGCCGTGCGCCGCCTCTTCGGCTCCTGCCGTCAGGCTTGGCGCATCGCCGGATTGCCCCACCCGGGTGAAGAGGCTCTGAGCTACATGTCCTGAGCGCCGACGCCGCGCAGGGATCTCGGACCGAGTCAGCCCCGGGCCCGGACAGCGCAAGGGGATAAGGCCGGACAAAGCAAAGCGAAATGGAGCCTGGTCGAAGCGAAGCGGAATCCAGATTCCCTGGAATCACTCTGTTTCCCCATCCGTTACAAGGCCTCTACCGGTTTCCGCTCGCGCTCCATCCGGGCGACGCGGACACGCCGGTGACGCCTTGGCCCTCGCCTTGTGCGTGTGATGCCCTGGCCTGGGTTCCTGTCTGACTTGGGCGATCGTCGCGAGCCGAAGGGGACAGGCTTCTAAGCCGTCGCCAAGGCCTCCACCCGCTGAAAACCGCGGGGAAGCAGGCGTCCGCGCCGTCCGCGCTCGCCCTGATAGAGATCGAGATCGGCGGGCTTCAAGGTCAGGGTCCGCTTACCCGAGATGACCAGGAGACTGGCCCCAGTGGGCAGCACCGCAAGCGCCGCCACCCATTCCTCGCGGGCCGCGACCCGGGCCGCGGGCACACCGATGATCTTGTTGCCCTTACCCCGCGGCATCTCCGGAAGCTCAGTGACCGGAAACAGCAGCAGATGACCGCTGCTGGTCGCCGCGGCAACCCGCGATCCGGCCTGCTCGGGGACAGGCACGGGCGTCAAGACCTCCGCCCCCTGGGGCAGCGTCAGCACGGACTTTCCAGCCCGGGGCTTGGCATAGAGATCCTCCACCCGTGCGATGAAACCGTAACCGGCATCCGATGCGATAAGGACCC
Organism: Thiocapsa sp.; assembly: GCF_022340925.1. GTDB lineage: Bacteria > Pseudomonadota > Gammaproteobacteria > Chromatiales > Chromatiaceae > Thiocapsa. The sequence continues at coordinate 100,559 of NZ_JAJDNA010000005.1, read as the reverse complement.
GGGCGTCGGGTGGCTCACCGAGCGCGGCGACGAAACGCGCACCTGGCGGCGGGTCGAGCCGACCGGTCAGGGGCTCGCCCTGACCCCGCGCAGACGGCAGGCTATGGGCCGGCAAGGAGTAGCTGCGGCCGGTCGAGTCGAGAAACGCCAGTGTCTGATTGCTCCGCACCCGGACCGCCGTGAGGAAGCGGTCGCCGGACCGATAGCTGAGCCCCGTCGGATCGACCTCATGTCCCTTCGCGGCGCGGACCCAGCCCTTCTCGGACAGGACCACGGTCACCGGCTCACTGGGGGCCAGGTCGATCTCGTCGATCGCCGTTGAGCTGGCGCGCGCCACCAGGGGCGAGCGCCTGTCGTCGCCGTACTTCTCGGCATCAGACTTGATCTCTCCGGAGATCAGCCGCTTGAGCGCCCGCTCATCGCCCAGGATCCCCCGCAGCCGGTCGCGTTCCTCGGCCAGCTCGGTCTGCTCGGCTCGGATCTTCATCTCCTCGAGGCGCGCAAGCTGTCGCAGCCGGGTGTTGAGGACATACTCTGCTTGGGCATCGGAGAGCGCGAACCGGGCCATGAGGACGACCTTGGGCTCGTCCTCCGTCCGCACGATGCGGATCACCTCATCGATATTGAGGAAAGCGATCAGCAACCCGTCGAGGAGATGCAGACGCTCGAGCACCTTGTCCAGACGATGCTGCGAGCGGCGACGGACTGTCTCGGTGCGGTAGCTCAGCCACTCGAGGAGGATCTCCCGCAGGTTCATGACCCGCGGCCGGCCGTTGAGCGCGATCAGGTTCATGTTCACCCGGAAGCTGCGCTCCAGGTCCGTCGTGGCGAACAGGTGCGACATCAGGCGCTCGACGTCGACCCGGTTGGAGCGCGGCACGATCACCAATCGGGTCGGAAACTCGTGATCGGACTCGTCGCGGAAGTCCTCGACCATCGGCAGCTTCTTGGCATTGAACTGCTGGGCGATCTGCTCCAGGACGCGGCTCCCCGAGACCTGATAGGGCAAGGCCGTGATCACGATCTCGCCGCGCTCGAGCTCGTAACAGGCCCGTTGCTTCAGACTGCCCCCGCCGGTCTCGTAGATCTTCACCAGATCCTCGGGCGGGGTGACGATCTCGCCCGCGGTCGGGAAATCGGGGCCGGGAACGAAGCGCATCAGATCGTCCAGGGTCGCATTCGGATGGTCCAGCAGGTGGATGCAGGCGCGCGCCACCTCGCGCAGGTTGTGCGAGGGGATGTCGGTCGCCATGCCGACGGCGATCCCGGTCGCCCCGTTGAGCAGGAGGTTTGGCAGACGCGCCGGCAGCAGCTTGGGCTCCTCCAAGGTGCCGTCGAAATTGGGCTGCCAATCGACCGTGCCCTGATCGACCTCGTCGAGCAGGACACCGGCATAGGGCGCGAGCCGCGACTCGGTGTAACGCATGGCGGCGAATGACTTGGGGTCGTCCGGCGACCCCCAGTTGCCCTGCCCGTCGACCAGCGGGTAGCGGTAGCTGAACGGTTGGGCCATCAGCACCATGGCCTCGTAGCAGGCCGAGTCACCGTGCGGATGAAACTTGCCGAGCACGTCGCCGACGGTCCGTGCGGACTTCTTGAACTTGGCCGCCGCGGACAGCCCCAGCTCGGACATGGCGTACAGGATACGCCGCTGGACCGGCTTGAGGCCGTCGCCGACGTGCGGGAGTGCGCGGTCGAGGATGACGTACATGGAGTAATCCAGGTACGCCTTCTCGGTGAAGTCCTTCAGCGGCAGGCGCTCGAGCCCCTCCGCGTTGTAGGTCGTGATCTCCGTCATGCCGGCGTCTGATGCTCCCTGAATGCTCGGTCGCGCATGATGCGACAAGATACGATCCACGACAAACTCGCGCACCTTCAGTGGCCGATACGCTTCTCCAGGAACCGATATTGAGCGGGCCGGCCAGCCGCGCTCCCGGGGCCGAAACCGAGCTTGCGATAGAGGGCCTCGGCGGCGGGGTTGTCGTCGCGGACCTCGAGGGTGAGCTTGCAGCAGTCCCGGCGCCTGCCCTCGGCCTCGACCTCGGTCAGCAACGCGGTCGCGACACCGCGGCGCCGATACCCGGGCCGCACCGCGAGATCGTGGACGTTGAGCAGACAACGGGCACGAAAGGTGGAGAACCCCTGAAAGCAGACCGCCAAACCGACGGCCTGCCTGCCATCGAAGGCCAGCAGTACCAGATGACCGGGCACGCGGCGGAGCGCGGGGATCAACCGGGCCCTGACCCCCGCCGACAGCGCCTCGCCGGCGCCCATGGGGTCGGCGGCATAAGCATCCAGCAGCGCCAGCACGGCCGACGCGTCCTCGGACCGGCGAAGATCGGCAGCGCGAACCTGGACTCGAAGGTCGGGTTGGTGTGTCATGTCCAGATGGATCCGGCTTTGATTGTGCGCATCGCGTGACCCGCCACCCTCGTGCTGGGACCTCGGACAGACGGGGCCCTGAGGACACCGCTGGACCCGAGCAGCGACGCGGCGCCAGCGACCGGCCCGCGACGGCAGCGCGGACGTTCGACCCCGGCTGCCGCGACTGTGCCCGTCTGGCCGGCTTTCTGCTGAGCGTCCGAGCGGACAACCCAGGCTACCACTGCGCCCCGGTCCCACCGTTCGGCGACCCCGGCGCGCGGCTGCTGATCGTCGGCTTGGCCCCGGGGATGCACGGAGCCAACCGCACCGGCCGTCCCTTCACCGGCGACCACGCCGGGATCCTGCTCTACCAGAGCCTACACCGCTTCGGGTTCTCGACCGCCCCGGAGTCCGTCGCTCGCGACGATGGTCTGCGGCTGATCGACTGCCGCATCACCAACGCCGTCAAATGCCTGCCACCGCTCAATAAGCCGTTGCCCGAGGAGATCCGCCGCTGCAATCGCTATCTGGCCGGCGAGATCCACGCCTTGGCCGGGCATTCTTCGGCGCTGGTGCTGGCACTGGGGCTGATCGCGCACCAGGCGGTGATCAGGGCGCTCGGGGCGAAGCGATCGGCATATCCCTTCGGGCACGGCGCCGAGCATCGACTCGGCCACCTGCGCCTGCTCGATTCCTACCACTGCAGCCGCCACAACACCCAGACGGGGCGCCTCACGCCGGCCATGCTGGAGGCGGTCCTCGGCCGGGCGCGCGTCTTGCTCGGTCCGTAAGGACTGTCCCAACACGGGCACCACGCGCGCCGGGGCCACCAGCTGTCGAGGCAATGTCAGCGCCGACGAAAGCCGGGCCACTGACACACCCCACACCCTGGAGCCACACACATGCACGTGCGAACCCGCATCATCGTCATGACGCTCGCGTCCCTTGTCGCCACCGCCGCCGCCGGCACCGAATTCGTTCGCCGCGATGGCGGTCCAAGTGAATCACAGATGCTCGCGAAAGGCGATGGCAGGATTCCGGGGATGGCCTATGTACGCCCGGTGCTCGGTGGCGTCCTTTACCGCGCGGGCTTCAAGGGCGGGGACAAGGACAACAGTGGGCTGGACAACACACAGCGCGCGGCCCTTTGCGAAGCGGGATTCTCCGGCGTGCGCTATGTCGATTTCGGGTCCAAAACGCAGTTCGGCAAGACCAGTTGCGGATCACACACGATGGACTACGCGAAGGGCTCGTCCGGGAATGCCCACGACATCCTGCGCGAGATCCACTCGGTCATCGAGGACCCGAGCAAGGGACCGATCCTCGTCCACTGCATGTGGGGTGTGCATTCCTCGGGGGCGGTGTCTGCGATGGCCCTCATGCAATTCTGCGACTGGCCCGAAAGCAAGGCCAAGGCTTACTGGGAGAAGGCGCGCAACGACGCTCCTTGCTCCGGCGGGGGATGCGAGAAGTGGATCGATGGCAAGCTCGCCCGCTTCCGGTCGGATCCGGCTCTGAAGATCAACGCCGAACAGCAACGCAAGATCTGCCCCAGGTGACGCGGTCCACTCCGGCCAAAGCAGATCTCGGTGGAGACAGGATCAGGGGCCCCAGCCAAGCACGTCGCGCAGGATGGACCAGCGCGGCGCTTGGTCCTCCGCCCCCTGGCCGAGCACCCAATAGTCGTGGGCGCGCTTCACCGAACCTTCGCTGGTCGCGAAGACCACCCACTCATCGACGGCTTCGGCCAGGTCGCGCGCGCCCAGCGGCAGACCGAACGCCGTCGGGATCTTTACGGGATCGGGCTGGGGCACGGCAACCGTGAACTGCGGATGCAGCAGGGTCCAGGCCGACGCCCCCTCGGCGGGCATCAGATAGCCATCGAGATCGCCTTGGCGCCCCTCGAAGAACGGCACCGCGGTGGGCAGAGGGACGAGCTCCACCGGCGTGTTGCCGAAGTAGCGGGCGATGCTGGACGCGACCTGGGATCGGTCCAGCGGGATACCGATCCGGAGTCCCCGGCTGCGATGCAACGCCTCGATGCGCATGAACTCGTGCCGGCGCTCGTCGCGCACGGCGATCCCCATGGTCTGGTAGTGGTAGGGCTCGCTCAGTCGCAGGGAGGAGAACCAGTAGGGCCGGTACCAGACGCCCGGCATCAGGTCAATCAGGCCGTCGGCAACCACGGCGGCGAGCTCGGGCCATTCAACGGGAACGAACTCGGCCGTCACCCCGAGTGCCTCGGCGAGGGCGACCGCGAGCTCGACGTCGAATCCGACCAGCTGTCCCTCAGCATTGAAGAAGCTGAAGGGCAAGTTGGAACGCTCGTAACCGACCCGCAGCGTGCCCCGCTCCCGAATACGCTCCAGCGTCGTTAGGTCGGACAAGACCCCGGAGCGGTCCCTGTGCACGATCGTCTCTGCCACATGCCGCGCCAGGTGCATCCGCCTCAGGACGTCGTCCTTGTGATACCCGGTGTCGATCAGAGCTCCCAGCAGCAGCTGGACCGCAAGCACGGTGACCAGGATACCGGCGATGATCGCGATGCCGGCGCGGATCAACGCCGCGCGCCGCAGCACCAGGAATCCGCCCATCGCCGCGGCGCCGAGCAGGGCGAAGGTGAGCAGGTTCATCGCCGTCACCAGGGAGTCGAATTTGCCCCCGATGATGGTCGTAGGGATATAGAGCTGGAACAGGTCGTGGGGGATCTCGAACAGGTCCAGCAGGAAGGGCAGCGCCACCTGCGCCTTGGCGAAATAGCTCGGCACGCCAGCCGCGAGCAGGACCCAGTAGTCGCTGGAGGTCAACGCGCTGCCCGCCAGCCAGGCGGCGAAGGGGACAAACAGGAGAGTCAGCAGCCGGCCCGCATTCGGGAAGTTGAACAGGATCGGCATCAGGACGTCCGCGGCAGAATCGCTCTCCGGGCTCAGCAGGCCACGCTCGCGCAGCAGGGCCTTGGTGCGCTCGACCAGGATCGGCAGGACGATGAAGGCGCTGCCCGCCAGGAAGGCGGTCAGCAGGGCGTCGCGCGCCACGCCCATCACCTCCCGATAGGTGAAGGGCGTCAATGCCGTCACCAGCAAGGGCAGGATCCAGAAAGCGAGCAGCAGGGAAGCGGCGATCAGGACGAGGAAATAGGCCTCGAGCCGAGCGAAGGTCTCAGGCGCCATGGTGCCCGCCGTCACCGCGCCGATCGCAAACACGCCGACGGGCGTGAGTCCGACGACGAACTGGGTGATGCGCACCAGCGAGGCGTTGAAGACCCGCAAGACCTTCAGGACGGACTCCTTGTCCTCCAGGCCGATGAGCCCGATCCCGATCATCGTGCTGAAGAGCACCACCGCAGGCACCACGGCATTGGCGAGGGAATGGAAGGGGTTCGCGGTGAAGTAGAGGTCCGCGATCGAGAAGGGCTGGCGCGGCTCTTCGAGCGCATGACTGAAGAAAGTGGCGCTCTGCATGCTGGGGAAGGCGGCCGGCATCGCAGCGACGACCGCAAACGCGAGAAGTAGGGTCACCAAGTAGAGCGCGCCGCCACGCAAGGCCAGGTTTTTCGCCTGAATGGCCTCCAATTGACCGAAGCCGACGATCAGCGCCATCAACAGATAGGGCAGCACCGTCATCTGCATCAGCCGGATGTAGACATCCGCAAGCGGTTGCAGAGCCGCGGCCGGCTCACCGAAAAAGAGTCCGACGAAGACGCCCAGGGCGAGTCCGACGAGGATCCGGCTCGACAGGCTGGTGCGCGCCAGCCTGGCGAGAACCGGACTCATTCTGGCTGGATCGGCAGGGGTCACGAGCCGGACGAAGCCGTCAGACGCTTGTATTGCCGGCCAATCAGCAAGGCAATGCCGAGCCAGACGGTCACCAGCACGACATTGACCAGGGCGAAACCCTGCGTCGACAAGGCGAGCCAGCTCGTGCCAGCGTACACGAGGGCCGCCGAGAGCACGTCGCCCGCCCGCACGAAAAAGGTGTCGATGGCCTGCTTGGCCTTGTACTTCTCTTCGCGGGTAGTCGGGAGGAAGAGCACCTGCCGCACGGTATTCTGCACCGAGTAGTCGGTGGCGTTCTCCGCCGTCTTGGCCCAGCGCACCATCGCGAGGACTGGGTAGAAGGCCGCGATCAGATAGCCGCCGAGGGCGATGAGCGGGAGGATCACGATCGCGACTCCGACACCAAAGTACTTCAGCACCCGGGACACCACGAAGAGTTGGAGCAGCAGCCCCGCCAGATTCACCACCGTGAAGAACCGGGCATAGAACTCGCCGACGTATTCCTCCTCCGTCAGCCCACCGGCGGTGCCCTGCGCGACGGCCCGCTCCGCCGCCGACAACACGGTTCGCCCCAGGATGTACTCGCCCGTCGTGTTGACCCAGTTCAGCACCAGCATCAACAGCGCGATCAGCAGCAGGTAACGGCTGCGGAAAACCAACGCGAAGGCGTCGCCCTTGCGCAGGGGCTCGTCTTGGACGGCACCGGCTCCGGTCGCGACTGCTGCGATCGGGCGGCGTCGCTCCATCTGCTCCACCGCGTTGGTGATGACCAGACTCAGTGCCAGGATGCCGGCGGCCACCAGCATGAGCTGGTAGACACCGAGCGGGGCGATGAGCTCGGAGTCGATGAAGCTGCCGGCGACGGCGCCCAAAGAGGCCCCGAAGGCGACGATCACGAACAGGCGCTTGCCGGCCTCGGGGCTATACAGATCGTTCGCGAAGGCCCAGAACTGGGCCGGCACCATGAGATTGAAGATCCCGACCCAGAGGAAGAAGACCACGCCAATGCGTACCTCCATATGCGCCAGGACGTAGAACACCAACAGGCAGCCGGCGAAAAAAAGCGTGACCCCGTTGATCAACAGGCGTCGCGGCACATGGCTCGCGAGCCAACCATAGAAGGGCACGGCGGCCAGCAGCAGCAGGGCCTGTCCCGCCGCGGCGTAGCTTTTGATCTCGGCGCCCCCCCACCAGGATCAGCGCCTCCCGCACCGGCTTGAGGACGTAATAAGCGGTGAGGATGAGGAAGATATTCAGGGCTAGGAGGAGAGCCGACGCCGCCTCGCCGCGTCTGACCTCGGTGAAGATATTGAGGAAGCGCTCGAGCGGGCGGGGGGCTGGAACAGCATCCATGGCGCGGTCCTGTGATCGGTCAGGCAGCGAAGCTTCGCAGACGCCGTCCCAGAAGACGTATCCGCGGGACATCGGCGAGCAACGAAACGCGCGCGGCTCCAAAACGGCGCCAACGGTGAGCCCCGACCGGCTGCCTCGGTGATGCGTTCAGGCGCCAGGGTCCACGGGACGGGGCCGCAAAGGCCGGTTCAGCGAGGGCGGGCAGAGCCGCGGCCGCGCTTGTCAATGCGGCCCCCGAGGCGCCCTGTCTTCCGGCTGGCGGAGGCGGATGAGCGAGAAACCCTCCCTCCCCTTCCCGCCCCGCGGGGTTTCCTGCCGACTTCCGTCCAGCGCACCATCGACCAGGTCGGCCCGAATCAACTCCGCGGTTTCGGAGCGGATGCGCACGGGTAGGCAGGCCCAGTCGATAGGGCGTGTAAAGGAGGGGGATTGCAGGGCGGCGATCCGAATCTGCTGCCCGTCAAGCTCGATCAGGGTGAGGCTGCGCCGCGATCGCTCCGCGCTGCCGATCAGTCTGCGCGGACCGGCGCCGAGGCAGGACTGGCTCACGTAGTGCACCCCGTCCTCGTGGCCGGGGTAGAAAGCGTGGTGGTGTCCGCTGAGATACAGGTCCACGCCGCGCTGGCGCAACTGCCGCTCCAGCTCGGGGTCGCCGATGAAGTCCCGCTCACGCCCTTGGGCGAAGGGCTACAGGGGCACGTGGCTGAAGACCACGCGCTGCGCGTAATCGCCCCCGTGCCGCTCGAGCAGGTCCCTCAGCCAGTCCATCTGCTCACCGGGAAGGCCGCCAACCGTGGTCGCATCCAACGAGATGAAGAGGGCGTCGCCCGCCGCGAAGGCGTAGTAGAACGGATAGTGGGCATCGTCCAGGAAGCGCAAACCAGGCTTTCTCGCTCCCCACTGCTCGCCATAGATACGCCGCTCTGCCTCGAAGCCACCATAGGCCGAGCCGTCGTGGTTACCCGGAGTCACCGCCAAGGGGATGCCCGCGGCAGCAAGCGGCTCGCTCACGTGCGCATGGAAGGCCTGCCACATGGCCGCGACCTCGGGCTTGGTGAGGTGCGGCTTGCGCTGACCTGCCACCATGTCGCCGGTGCTGATGACCAGATCCGGCTTAAGCGCGAGGATGCGCTCAAGCGCCCGATCGACGCTCGCCTCATAGCGGGTGGAGCCGTAGGACCCGTTAAGATCCGAGATCACCGCGACTCGCAGGGGGCCCGCCGCTGCCTGACCCAGCGCAGCCAGCAGCAACAGCGTCGTGCTGCCAGCGAAGCGGAGAATCGCAGGCAGGGCGCGGACCCCGGCGGCACGCCGCCGTTCGAACGAGGGGCGTAAAGGGGCAGCCGTGGTCAAGGGCTGGCGCAATCGAGCTCGGGCGCCGGCACCTGCCGGGTGATCAGCAAGGCACCCGGGCCCAGGTCAAACCGGAGGTTGCCGTCCTTGCAGGTGGCGCGCAGGATGTCCGCCGCCCCGTGCGTATTGGTCACGAGCTGGGCGAGCTGCCGGTCCGTCAGCCCGAAGGTCGCGCGCGCATAGGCGTAGAGCCTCCCGCGCTCCCTGAAGTCCTTGTCCAGGGCCATGAGCCGGCGATAGGTCTCGGGGTTGTAATGGCGGAGCTTCTCCAGCATCGCGGTCTTCTTGGTAAAGTTCGCGTACTTGATCTTCCCCCCCGGCATCATTGTCGTTGAGCCAAGTCCGCTTGATGAGCAGTGGCTTGCGCCCGGCGATCGACGCCGGGGGGCTGTTTCCCTCGGCCTGCTGCTGCTTGACCCTGCCCCCCTCGACCCAGAGCCAGGCGGTGACGTAGTCGATGTTCCCGATCCGGTCCTGCTGGCTGAAGATGTAGTCGAGCAGCGTGATCTCCGTGAGGTCCTGCATCCAGTAAGCTATCTGCTTTTTGGAGACACCGCCCTTCATCGCGCTCTTGAGCGCCGGGTCGCGTTGGGCCGTCGCCAACCCCTCCGCGATGGCCTCCTGGAGGGGCCTGTCGCTGCGCAGGGCGAGGAACGGCGCCGTCTCCTGGAAGTCACGGTTCTGGCCTTCGCCCCAACCCGACTTGCGCGTGCCGTTGAGCTCCGGCCCGTAGCGCTTGCCCCGCACATGCTGGAAAACGCCGTGAATGCGGCCGCGGTCCGATGTGAAGAGCTCGTCGGTTTCCGGGTAGGCCGCGGGGTCCTTCTCCACCGCATCGAGCGCCTCCCAGGCCGCGTGGTTCATCGCAAGCGCCTTTTTGCCCGCCGACAGCTCCAGGCCGCGACGGGTGACCCGCTGCTCGTGGGTCGCGCGGTCGATGCTGCGGTAGACGCTGACCGGAACATGCACCGAGGCGCCTAGATAGCGTGCGAAGTGATAGTAGAGGAGCGAGGCGCTCGCAAAGGTCCCGCTCGTGCCCTTGGCGTTCATGGTCACCTTAAAGCCAGCCGGTGGCCCGTCCGCCTCGGGGACCAGGATCTCGCCACGCGGGCAGACCTTGGCTTCGAACCCACCCTGATCGTTGGTGAAAGGCCCGCGCGTGAGCTCGTAGACGAAAGTGCCGGGGCTCGTGCTCTTGAGCTTCGGGCAGATGGCGACATGGGTGTCGTAGATGTCGAGGGCGCAAAGCGCCTTCTCCTGCGCCAGGTCCTCGACCGAATAGACGCCGCCAGGCATCTTGGCGAGGGCCACACACGTCTCGGTGATGCCGTTCGGCGAGCGGAAGGCGTGGCGATCACCGACGACCTTGTCGGTCGCCAGAACGGCGCCCGGGAGTGCGACGGCCAGGAGGATCGCGGCGTGTCGGCGTCTGGGGTGCATACAATCTAGGCTCCATCACACGGGTTCGTTCGGGGAGGGACCCTGTCTCCAGGTTCATCGACGCGTTGCAGCGGCGCCCGCGATGTGTCGTGGCCCTAGGAAGCCGCCCTGCACTCTCGATTGGTCGAGCCGAGGCTGGACGGGCGGCGGCGCTGCGGATGATGGCCGCAATCAGCCTGCCGATCAACCCGGCACAGACAGCATGCCGTCGCGTTAGAATCGCGGGCACTCACTGGCAAACGAGGCCCTTGCCTTGATCGCCTGGCTCGAGTTTATGATCTGCACTGTCATGATCGTCATCGCGGGCGCCCGGCTGACGCGATACGGAGACGCGATTGCGGACAAGACAGGCCTGGGCGGCACCTGGATCGGTGTCGTTCTGATCGCCGCGGTCACCTCCCTCCCGGAGCTGGCCACCGGCATCAGCTCGGTGACGGTGGTGGGGGCGCCGGACATTGCCGCCGGCGACATCTTGGGCAGCTGTGCCTTCAATCTGCTGATCCTCGTGGCGGTCGACGTCCTGAACCGTCCCGACGGGGTCTATCGGGCGGCAAGCCTGGGCCACCTCGTCTCCTCCGGGTTTGGCGTCATCCTGCTGGCCGTGATCGGCCTCGGTCTCGTCCTGTCCCTCGCCGGCCTGCCGATGGGCCTCCGGCACGTGGGGGCCTACAGCGTCGTGTTGTTGGTCCTCTATGCCATGGCCGTGCGGACCGTCTTCCATTATGAAAAGCTCCATGTCGGTCAGTTCGCCGACAAGGAGCCGGACAGCTACCCCAACATCACGCTCCGTCAGGCGTCGCTTCGCTATGCGCTGGCCGGGGTCGTGGTGGTACTCGCCGGCATCGCGCTCCCGTTCGTGGGGCGTGCCCTCGCCGAGCAGATGGGGTGGAACGAGAGTTTCGTCGGCACGCTCTTCATCGCCTTGGTCACCTCGCTCCCGGAGGTGGTGGTGACGATCGCGGCCGTACGCCTTGGCGCGCTCGATATGGCGGTCGGCGGCTTGCTCGGCAGCAATCTGTTCAACACCGCGATCCTGGCCGTTGACGACCTTCTCTTCATGCCGGGGCCGCTGCTCGCGCATGTGGCCCCGACCCATTCGGCCTCCGCCTTCACCGCCATCATGATGACCGGCGTTGCGGTGGTCGGCCTCATCTATCGCCCGCACCGCATCCGCCACGTCATCGGCTGGGCCAGCCTGACCCTCTTGGCCATCTACCTGCTGAACGTCGTCGTGCAGTACCGCTTTGGAGGCTGACCTGGTCAGGCGCCGCGTCCACCATGACGTGACCGCAGAAGCGGGAGCGAAGGCCTCGGCGCATGAAGGCGTGCCGCGCCGCCCCCTGATATGGGCGGCCCACGGCCCCTCGCGCCGGCCATGCGTTATCGCCGTAACCGGTTTTCGGCATGCCTTGTGGGCTGATGCCGGCGGCGCCGCACCAGCCGAGCCGCCGCGCATCCGTCCGAGACCAGGTTGGTGGCGAGCATCTGGTGCAGCCATTGGCAGTAGGCCAGCGCCTCGCGCCAGGCAACATGACGCACGGGTCGCGAGTCCGGATCCGCCAAGGCGCGGGCGTCGCCCGGCTCAAAGCCGCTCGCCTCGACGAAGGCCCGAAACTGGGCGACGGTGACCGGATAGCGGGCGATGTAGAAGTCCGGGGTCGGCGTGGGGACATCATTGATCTCGTCCTCCGGGACCTCATATCGGACGATCGTCGCCACCCGCTTCGCGTCCCCCCTGCTCGCGATCGGGCCCGCCAGGTCAGGCATAGGGCCTGGCGGTCAGCAGGAAGCGGCACTTGGGCTCGGCGGTGCGCATGATCGCGTTGACCGCGCTCAGCGCCCGTTCGCGTGCGGTGCTGCTGCCACATTCATCCAGACCGTGCAGGAGCAACAGGGCACCGGTGGTGCCGGCGCCGGGCTTGCCGAGCAGGGTCAGCGCCCGGTCGGCGGCCGTGATCGGGACGTTCGGCCGCGGCCCGTGTTGGTGGGTACCGACGCCGATAAGCAGAGCATGCCCTTGGGTGAAGGACATGGGAGCCAGCAGTTGGGTTGTGGCGTGTCAGGCTCCTAGGACCTCGGGCGCTGCGAGCGCCCCGCGCCGGCGGTCTTCACGGCCGCGACGCGCGCCTCGTGTGTGCGTTGGCGGATGAGCCGCGGCTCGCCGGCGGCCCGGGCGATCGCGCCGACGTCCACCGCGGCGGCGGCCGCGTGCAGCCGCCGCAGGGTCTCACCCTGGGGGTAGGCGCGCTCGGCATAGCCGGTGCGGCCCCGATAGTCCGCCTCGCAGGCGGTCAGCATCCGATGGAAACGCTCGGGACGGCGGAAGGCGTCGGCACCCTCGAGCAGATCGACGACGGTCGCCGCGCGCAGCTCGTCGACCTTGTGGGTGAGGCCGTGATAGCGGGCGGTGATCCGCGCCAGCTCACGGAACCGGGCGGGGATCGGAAACCGCTCGCAGATGAACTCGAGCAGGGCGACGCCGCGTTCCTCATGACCCTTGTGGCTCGGCAGGATCTCGGCAGGCGTGGTGCCTTTTCCGAGATCGTGACAGAGGGCCGCAAAGCGGATCTCGATCAGCGGTGAGAGACGTGCGGCCATGTCGACCACCAGCATCGTATGGACACCCGTGTCGATCTCAGGGTGCCACTTGGCGGGTTGGGGCACGCCCCAGAGCCGATCGAGCTCAGGCAGCAGACGGGCGAGCGCGCCGCACTCGCGCAGGACCTCGAAGAAGCGCGACGGACGGTCTTCCCCGAGCGCGCGCGCCCATTCCTGCCAGACGCGCTCGGGCACGAGGGCATCGACCTCCCCGGCGTCGACCATCGAGCGCATGAGGTCGAGCGTCTCGGGGGCGACCCCGAAGCCCAGGGCGTGGAAGCGGGCGGCGAAACGGGCGACGCGCAGGATTCTGACGGGGTCTTCGGCGAAGGCCGGCGAGACGTGCCGGAGGACGCGTGCCCTGAGATCGGCCAGCCCGCCGTAAGGGTCGATCAAGACGCCGGAGGGATCCTCGGCCAGCGCATTGATGGTGAGATCGCGGCGCTGAAGGTCCGCCTCGAGCGTGACGTCGGGCTCCGCGTGGACGGCGAACCCGTGGTAGCCGGGCGCAGTCTTGCGCTCGGTGCGAGCCAGGGCATACTCGTCCTTGGTCTCTGGGTGGAGAAAGACCGGGAAGTCTTTGCCGACCTGCCGGAACCCGCGGGTCAGCAGGTCATCGGCGGTCGCGCCGACCACCACGAAATCGCGCTCATTCACCGGACGGCCGAGCAGGCGGTCCCGAACGGCCCCGCCGACCAGATAGGTCTCCAGGCCCGCCGTGATGCTCATGCTGCGCGCCCCGCCCTTGGCTGGCTCAGACCTGCGTGTCGCCCGCCGCCGTCAGGGTCGACGGCGGGGCGCTCCGGGGGGTCAATCGTTGTCTGCACGCGTCTCTCGGCACGTCTGTGGTCATGGGATTATACCGGGTGCCCGCTTGCGGTTAGAATCCAGGATCCGCCACGGTGAGGAGACACGAGGACGATGCGACTGTTCGGCTACCTGGTCCTGTTCGCGCTGATCGGCTACGGCGTCTGGCCCTATTTCACGGTCTACCGTCTCGATGAGGCGATCAGTCAGGAGGGCACGGCGCAGCTCGCGACCATGGTGGACCTGCCGGCGATCCGTGCCAACTACAAGGCTCGCGTCACCGCTGGGGTGGGCGGGTTGTTCCCGTCGGACGATCCCGACAGCGTGATGAGCTGGCTGCGGCAGAACGTCGAGCGTCTCGGCGACTCCGCGCTCGATCAGGCCGTCACCTTGCCATGGGTGCGAGACACGTTGCGCAGCGCCGTCACCCAGGCCACGGGCCAGACGCCGCCGTACCTGATTGGGGGGATCGACTTTGCCTTCTTCGAGTCCTATAACCGCTTCCTGGTTCGGATCGGCGAGCTCGGCCGCGCCCCGACCCACGTACGGCTGACCCTGCAGGGCACCGACTGGAAGATCACGGACATCATCCAGTAGCAACCGCCTCTAGGATGCTGATTGATCGGCCATCCTGGCCGCCAATCAGCACGGAAAACCCTGACTTCTTCACCGCTTCCCTAGCCGCGAGCGCCATGCCCCTTGACCGGTCGGCTGCGCCGCCTGCCGCCCGGCACCTTCGACATCCGTGTTGCCCCGATGCGCGCCGGGCAGGACACGCGCATTCGGCTCGTCTATCTCCAGCCGATCGCCATCGATCACGGCATCGGACGCTATGTCTACCCGTTGGAGGAAGGCGGCGTGGACGAGGCCAAGCTCGCCTTCTGGACGGCCAGCACCGAGGTGCAGGAGCGCTTCCGGTTCGACCTGCGTCTGCGTTCGGGCTATCCGGTCGAGACGGTGCTCCGGCCCGACGACCGCTTCCGGGTCGTCACCTTCAACAACAGCGCCCGCGAGCTCACCCGCGGCTATACCCCGGCGACCGCCGAGGCCGCGCGCGCATGGGCGGACCGGGTCACCGCCGAGCAGCAAGCTCACCCATGCGGCATTGCATGGCGTCCGGCTCGAGATCGAGGGGGTCCGCGTGGCCGACATCACCCCGACCCGCCCGGGGTCGCTCTGCGGACCGCGCACTCTTGCTGTTCGCCGCCGCCGTCGCCGACAAGACCCTGATCGAGGGGCGCACCGGTCAGGCTCTCTTCAGCGACACGGCCTGGCCTCCGGTGTACCCGGCACACGCCACGGGTTTCCTTGTTGGGGTCATGCTGGAGGCGGCCAGACGGATTAAGATGAGGCGCATCGCCAACCTTCTCGAGGACACTGCTATGGCTTCCCCCCATGGCCCACGTCACCCCAGGACCGGCAAGCCCATCGACAGCGCGAAGCTGGACCGGGTCGTCGCACAGGCACGCAAGGCGAGTGATGAGCGCGCCGCCGGCTATCGCGAGCAGGCCCTGAAGCTCTACCCCTGGGTCTGCGGACGTTGCGCGCGGACCTTCACGCGCGAGAATCTCCGTGAGCTCACCGTCCATCACAAGGACATGGACCACGACAACAATCCGCCCGACGGCAGGAACTGGGAGCTGCTCTGCGTCTATTGCCACGACAACGAGCACCAGAAATACGAGGAGCACCTTGCGGCCATCGCCGCCGGACGCGGCACCAAGCCTGGGGCGACCAGCAAGCAGGCCACCCACAACCCCTTCGAGGGACTCGCGGAGCTGCTGAAGAAGGGCGAGTGACGGGCCTGCCGCCGATCGGCTCGGCTCAGGCGTGCACCTGGCGTGCACGCGCGACCTCCTCGCGCTCGAGCTCTTCGAGGGCGGCCTCGATGCCGCGCAGGGTTTCGTCGATCTCGGGGAGCAGCACGTCTTCAAGGGCACGGGCCCGACGCGCAGTCCGCGCATAATCCGCGCGCAGGCGCTGCAGGTTTCCCACCATGGCGCCGAGACGGGCCGCGAGCGGGATCAGTGCCTGAAAGGCCCTGCGACAGGCCTCCGCCTCCGGACTCGCGGCGACGCTTGCGGGCGCCTCCCGCGGCTGCGTCTGCGGCCCCAACAGGTCGTAGAGGATGACCCCCAGCACGCGGCGCGGGGTGAGCTCCAGCCCGGTCTCCATCGCGGGGGTCGGGGGATAGACGGACAGGCCCTCCAGACCCTGGCGCGCGACGGCAGCTTCGAGCGCGTTCCCGGCCTCGCGGTACGCGTCACCGAACAGGGCGAGCTCCTGCTCGTAACGACCGAGCTCGGCCAGGATCTCGGCGGCCAGGATCAGCCGCTTCTCGTCCAGGAAGCGGTAGCCTTCCTGCATGCTCGCGCGTTCGTCCTTGAGCTCCAGGAAGGCGCTTTGCGTCGGGATGGGGACGCGCTCGCTCACCGGGGGGGCTCTCGCTGACTGCGCTCGCCGAGCAGATGCTCGCGGATCTGTCGGTCATCGAGCCGGTGCAGCTCACCGCGCGGCAACCCGCGCAGGACCGCCCAGCCCGCGGCCATGCTCTCCTCGAGCGTGCGTGCCTCCACACCCTGGTGGATCACACGCTGCTCGAATTCGTCGCCGAAGACCAGCAGCTTGCGGTCGTCCTCGGACAGGCCGTCCTCGCCGACGACGCTCGCGAGCACCCGCGTCTGCTGCGCCTGACTGTAGGAGGCATAGAGTTGGGCGGCGAGCGCCGGGTGGTCGGCGTGCGTTCGGCCTTTGCCGATCCCGTCCTTCATCAGACGCGACAGGCTCGGGAGCACCCGGATCGGCGGATAGAGGTCGCGGCGGTGCAGGTCCCGATCGAGCACAACCTGCCCCTCGGTGATGTAGCCCGTGAGATCCGGGATCGGGTGCGTGATGTCGTCGTTGGGCATAGTCAGGATGGGGACCTGCGTCACCGATCCGGCCAGCCCGCGGATCCGCCCGGCACGCTCATAGATGGTGGCCAGATCCGAGTACATATAGCCCGGATAGCCCTTCCGGCTCGGCACCTCGCCGCGACTCGCCGAGACCTCCCGAAGCGCCTCGCAGTAGTTGGTGAGGTCGGTCAGGATCACCAGGACATGCTTGCCCTCGACGAAGGCGAGATACTCCGCGGCGGTCAAGGCGAAGCGCGGCGCCAGCAGGCGTTGCGCACTTGAATCACTTGCGAGGTTGAGAAAGAGGACCGTGCGCGCCAGCGCCGCGCTCTTCTCCAACTCCTCGCGGAAGAACTCGGCGCTGTCGTGAGGGATACCGATGCCGGCGAAGACGATCGCGAACTCCTCCGTCTCCTCGGGCTTGCCGGGCAGTCGTGCGTTGCAGGCGATGTCGACCGCGATGCGGTCGTGGGGCAGCCCCCCGCCCGAAAAGAGCGGCAGCTTCTGCCCCCGCACCAGGCTGTTCATCAGATCGATCGCGGTGAAGCCGGTCTCGAGGAACTCGCTCGGCGCCTCTCGGGCCGAGGGCTTGATCGGCAGACCATCGACCCGGTATGCCTGCTCGGCGGCAAGCGGAGGCCCGCCATCGATCGGTCTGCCGATCCCGTTGAAGACGCGCCCGAGGAGGCCCGGCCCGACCTGGAAACGCAACGGCTCGCCGAAGAAGCGGACGCGGGTGCCCGCGAGGGCGAGTCCGGCCGTGTCGTCCAGCATCTCGACCGTGATCGAGTGCTGATCCAAGGCGGCGATGCGCCCCAGCCGCACCGAACCGTCGCTTCCCTCCACCTCAACCGCCTCGTTCAGACCGACGTCCAGGCTGCGGCTCAAGAACAGCAATGGCCCCTCGGCACGGTTGGCAATCTCTTCCCCAACGAGTCTGGCGTATGTCATGTGCTGACTTCACTCGCGCCGGCATCCTCCGCGCTCCCGGCCCGGGATTGGTTGATCAGCCGACGCAGCGTGGCGGTCAATTCCTGATCGAGGGCAGAGAAGGCCTCCCAATCGCCCTCAGGGATCTCCTCGCCCATCCGCATCAGGTGTCGAAAGATCGCCTGGTCACGGATCGCCTCGGGCGGCACACCGACCTCCAGCAGCCGCTCCGCGCCCTCGATGAAGCTGCCGATGAGGCGCATCATGACCGCCTGACGCGACGGCGTGGCATAGCGATCGTTGGTCGAGAAGGCCGACTGGCGCAGGAAGCACTGGTTGATCAGCTGGGCGCACAGCAGCACCAGACGCTGACGCGCCGGCATCGCATCCCGCCCGATGATGCGCGCCATCCGCTCCAGACGGGCCTCCTCCTCGAGCAGCGTCAGGAAACGCCGGCGCAGCTCCTGCCAGCGCGTGCAGCCTATGGCGTGCCACCAGCGCACCAGGCTGTCGGCCGCCAAACTGTAGGACTGCAGCGGGTGGATCGCCGGGTAGAAGCGCGCCTGGGCGCGCCGGACGTCGAGCCCCCAGAGTGAGCCCACATAACGCTTCGTATGGGTCGTCACGGGTTCCGAGAAGTCGCCCGAAGGCGGACTGACGGCACCGAGGAGGGTCACCGACCCGATCTCGCCGCCCAGGGTGCGGACACGCGCCGCACGTTCGTAGAAGTCCGCCAGCCGACTGCTGAGATACGCCGGATAACCCGCCTCGCCGGGCAGCTCGCCGAGCCGCCCGGAGACCTCGCGAAGGGCCTCGGCCCAGCGGCTGGTCGAGTCAGCCATCAGGGTCACGTTCATCCCCTGGTCACGGAAATACTCTGCCACGGTGATGCCGGTATAGATGCTTGCCTCGCGCGCTGACACCGGCATGTTCGAGGTATTGGCAATCACGACCGTGCGTTCGAGCAGGGGCCGTCCGCTGCGCGGGTCCTCCAGCTCGGTGAGCTCTGCCAGCAATCCCGCCAGCTCGTTGCCCCGCTCCCCGCAGCCGACATAGACGATGACATCGGCGTTGCACCACTTCGCCACGGTCTCCAGCAAGACGGTCTTGCCGGTACCGAAACCGCCCGGGATGGCGCCCGTGCCGCCGCGCGCGACCGGGAACAGGCAGTCGATGATGCGCTGGCCGGTGAGCATGGGCTCGTCCGATGCGAGGCGCGCCTGCACCGGACGCGGCACCCGCACCGGCCAGCCGTGGGTCATGGCGACCGTCAGGCGCCTCCCGTCTGGGGCCTCGAGCCAACAGATGGCCTGGTCGTCCGAATACTCGCCCGCCTCGGCGATCGCGCTGACCCGGCCGCCGGGCAGGTCGGGCGGGACCAGACAGCGCTGGGGGATGCCCGCGCCGCTTGCGATCTCACCGATCGCCACCCCTGGGTTGAGCAGCTCGCCGACCCGCACGCTCGGCGTGAACCAGAGTCGCTGGGGGGCCTGCACCTGCATGCCCGGTTTGACGTACGGATCGCTTGGATCTCCCACGGGTCGCAGCAGACCGTCGAAGATCCGGGACAGGATCGCCGGACCGAGACGGATCGACAGCAGCTGGTCCGACCCCGTGACCTGCACGCCGGGGCGCAGGCCGCTGGTATCCTCGTAGAGCTGGACCGTAATCTCGTCGCGGGCGATCCGGATCACCTCGCCGAGCAGGGATTGCTCGCCAACCGTGACCGCCTCACGCAGGCGGAACGGGCCGTCCGGGCGCGCGCGCAGCACCGGCCCGCTGATCCAGATGGTTGCGGCCGTGCTCACGGTCGAGCCCCCTCGCTGTCCGGGCGCCGTGCCAGGAGCGCCAGCAGACGCGCCTCGACACGCCGGCGGTCGCGCAGCAATCCGGCGAGAGTCGCGTCCAGCAATGCCCCTTCGGTCTCGATGATCAGTCCGGCACTCAAGCCGCCGTCGGCCACGAAATGCGGCGCCTGACCCAGGAACTTGGTCAGACCCGCGGCCAACGGCGCCCACTCCGAGGCGGGCCAGTCGGGCGGATGGCGCACCGTCCAGAGACCGCGAGGAAGCAGGTGCCGCGCCTGCTCGAGATAGTGTCCCGCCCAAGTGCGGCGGACGTCCGGATCCGTCCAGCGGGCGGCCAGGGTCTCTCTCAACTGAGGCCAGGCCAGCTCCAGCAGGCGCGTATTGGCCCGGTCCCCGGTCGCGCGTGAACGGGTCTCGTGCTCGGCGCGCGCCGCATGGAGCCGGGCGCGCGCATTGGCGCGCTCCGCGAGCACGCGTTGGTGGAGCTCGGTCCGCGCGCGGCGGTACGCCGCTGCGGTGAGCGTGGCGGCCTCCGAGCGGGCTCTGCCCAGCAACGCGCGGCACTCTGACTCCCCGTACTCCTCGATCAGATCGAGGAGCCTGCGCTCGCGTTCGTCGAGCTTCATTCGGCCATCCCCAGGTGGCGGCGCACGACGGCGACGAGGTCCGGAGGGACAACGCGGTTGCGGACATCCGGAATCACCAGGACCAGGGGCCACCGCTCCGTCTCGACGCGCTGGAGTAGATCCTGCGGCAAGGCCGCTGCGACCTCCGCCGTCAGGATGATGAGCTGTACCTCGCCGCACAGGCGCGCGAAGAGCTCCCGAACCTCATGCGCTCGCGGCTGATGGACCTCCGCGCCGGCGAGCCGAAAGCCGAGACCACTGACCTCATCGCCGAGAAAGGCACAGACCGACATGGGCCTCGAAACCTCAGCCAAGCCGGTTGAGGATCAGCACCGAGATGATCACGCCATAGATCGCGATGCCCTCGGCGAGCCCCACCAGGATGACCACCCGCCCGAACAGCTCGGGTTTCTCTGCCAGCGCACCGACTGCGGCGGTCCCGACGGTCGCGACGGCATAGGCCGCCGCGAGCGAACCCACCGCCGTCACCAGCGCCGCCGCCAGATAACCCCAGCGCAGGACATCCGGATCTGCCGCCGCGACCTCCAGCGCCAAGACCTCCGATGCAATCGCGCCCGGCTGCCAGAACAGCAGACCGGACAGGCCGACGAGGACCGCGACACCCAGGACCATCAAGCCGACGAGCAGGACTTGCCGGTTCATAACTCCACTCCGAATCCGATTATCGTTCCGGCGTCCGCCGCTGGAGCGACCCCGCCACATCCGCGGCCCGTCAACTACCGAGCCGCCGTCCGATCGCGGGTCCTCGCGTCCGCCCGCCAGACACCGCCAGCTCCGGGACCCCGGATCAAGAGACGCCGCAAGCGGCCCGGTCAAGCGCATTCTACGAAATCTGCGCGGCACCAGGCCGGGACCGGGAAGCCGGCGGCCCCGGTGGAGCCGAGATGCCAGATATCCCTGCGCCTTCTGTGCTTTCCTCTCGGCCCGACTGCTCAGCGCCACCGCCGCGTCTCAAACAGCCTCCTGCACCACCGCCGGTGGCGCCGGCAACGGCCGGAAGACCCGGCCCGTCCCGCGCAGGAAACGATTGAAGAACTCGAACAGCACGAGCCGCGTGGTCTGGATCGAAACCACCAGACCCTCCAGAGCAATGATCAACAGGTTGCCCAGGAACATGATGAGGATCCCGGCCCAGAGCGGCGCTGCATCCGCCATTGTGACCACCGCGACCGAGAGGCTGGAATGAGCCAGCGCGAACGCCCCGACCCGCGCGAACGAGAGTGTGTTGACCAGGATCTGCATCACGGACTCCAGCAGGTGGCCGATCGCGGCGAGTGCACCGATCAACGCGCGATGGACCATGAAGGCGCCGACCGCATACCAGGCCAACCCCAGCAGGGCCACCCACCCGAGCGCGGGTCGGAACACCATCGCGATCAGCCCGAGGTAGAGCACGAGGAAGCCAAGGTCCCTCATCAGCCAGTGCCCGAGCTCGCCGCGCCAAAGCGCGCTCAGGCCCGACAACAGATGACCGAGACTCAGCAGAGCGATGGCGAAGATCAATGGGACCGCGAGCAGGGTGATGGGATCATGCAGCGGATGCAGCCAGAGTGCCGGGATGATGTCTTCGCGCCCGAACAGGCTCCCGAACAACACCCCGAAGAACATCGCCGAGACACCACCCAGGACCAGCAGCCGAGCCTCGGCCCAGCGGCGCTTCAACCCAAGGCCGACGCCGAGCAGCACCCCGCCTTGACCGAGATCGCCGAACATGTACCCGAACAGTAAGGGCACGACGACGAGCAGGACCGGGGTCGGGTCCGCCTCGTCGGAGTCGGGGACACCAAAGGCTCGCGCAAAGAGCTCGAACGGCCGCATCCAAGGCGGGTTGTCGAGGATCTGCGGCGGACGTTTCCCCGCCGGTGGCTTGGTCAGACGCAGCAGGGCGCGCGTGCGGGCGGCCTCCAGGGCGGCCCGGAGCCCGTTGCCGGACAGGTCATCGGTCCAGCCCGTGATCCAAACCAGGTGCTCGCCGGCGCGCTCCAGGCCGCCAACATGGTCGGCGAACCAGGCCAGTCCGGCGACCTCCCCGAGCGCATCGCCGAGGTCGAGCTCGTCGAACAGGGTATCGAGCTCGGCGTTGAGATAGACGATGCGGGTCGCGAGGAACTCGCGGCGCGCGCCGATTCGCGCCAGTGCCTCGCGTGCGTCGCCTCGCAGCCAGGGCGGTCGCTCGATGATGCGCCCCTTGACCAACTGCACCTGATGCTTGACCGCGTCGAGCCGATCGAGCGGACCCAGGATCATGGCGCAGAATTCATCCCCCCACGGGATCGGGCGCTGGATGACCCAATCCGGCAGGTGCGGATCGGCGTCCTTCGGCAGGACGACGCAGAAGGTTCCCAGCACCGGCCCACTGCGCGCGACGGCTGCGAAATCAAGGTCACGATCGACAATCTTTCCGATCACCTGTGCCAGCCACTTGAGGCGGACCGCTTCCTCCTCGCAGGATTGAAGGATGTCGATCAAGGGATCCGCCTCGCGCCGCCATGCCTCGATGCGGGCGAGCGCGCGCTCCAGCACCGCCTCCGGCGCCTCGACCAGGACCTGACGTCGGAGTCGCCCGCGCTCCCAATAGCGACCGTAACGCGACCCGAGGGTCGCGTAGACGCCGAGTCCTTCGCAGAGGTGTTGGACCGGGAAGTCCGCCGGAGTCTCGTCGCGCAGCTCGATCTCGACCGCGCCGGTGCGTGCGAGCTCGGTGACCGTGCGCACGCTCTCGCCACGCGGGCATAGGACCTCGAACCAGCGTGTCGACGCGGGCCGCAGCATCATCCCTCCCGATCCGCGCTGAATACCGCGCGGGTCAGGAGCGCAGCCCGCAGGCGCTCGAGGTCCAGGAACACCAGCGCCAGATAGCCGAAGAGTGCGGCCGGCTGCAGGAGGTGCTGGTGAAGATGCAGGCGCAGGCGCTCACGAAGGGCCTCGCGCAGGGCCCAGGCAGACGCGGGCGACACCTGGCGGAACGCATCCAAATGCCTTGGCACGAGCACCGCGAGCCACTCGAGGTTGCGCCGCTTCTGCCGGCCGCAGGCCGGCCAGCGCTCGCGCCAGCCCGTCAGCCAGCGGGCACCGAGCCCACTCGGCTCGGGGAGGCGAATCAGCGCAGCGAGTCCAGCGGACTCGAGCGCGGCTGGATCCAGCGCGTCGCCCTCACCGATCAGGCCCCCGAGCTGATCATCCCGCCGCACCCAGTCCGGCAGTCCGTCCCCGCGGGAGACGTGCTCGAACAATGGCAGCCAAGGCAGCCAGCCCACCCACTCGATCGCCGGCCGCCAGGGGCGCGGCGCCCATTCGGCGGTGGTCAGAGCGGACTCGCGCGCGAGTGCACGAAGCCCGCGCTCCAGATCATGGGGCTGACTCAGCCCCGAGAACCCTCTGACCCACTCGCTCAGGCCGCTGACCCGCGCCTCTTCGAGATAGGCGGCGAGCGTGCGCGCGCTCGCCAGCCGCTGCCAGTCCGCGGGAGAGGGAAGGCGCGATACCCGGGCCAGTATGCGTGCCTGAGCGTAGGCGAAACCGCAGCAGCAGGTCATGTGGCCCCGCCCCCGGCAGGCGATGGAGGGACCCGCCCGTCGACACCCGTCATCTCGTCCACCAGGGCCTCGACAGCGGCGGTCAGGCGGTCCCGGGACCGCCCATCGATGTCCTCCTCGGCGCGGACATCCGAGGCAGCGTCCAGAAGCTCGGCGAGCGCCCGTTGGAGACTCAGGTCGGCGGTCCGTTGGACCTGCAGGATGCGATCGTCCGCCCGGCCGACAATCCGCCGCGCGCGCTCGTCCGCCGCCGCCAACAGGCGCTCGGCCTCACCTCGGCAGGCCTCGACGCGCTCGCGTCCGGCCGCCTCTGCGGCCAGCACACGGTTGAATGCGGCGTCGATCCGCTGGACGTCGGCATCGGACGGCCGTTTGCTCACCCCGCCCCTCGCTCCGCCCGGCCGAAAGGGCTCGCCCCCGGTCAGGCGGCTTAGTTAGAATCTGCTCATATTCTAGTCGGGCGCCCCGCGGATGGGTCGGCTGGCGATCTCGGGGGCTGACCGGCGTCAGTTTCCCAGATGATCGGCCTGCGGAGCGAGGCCGATCTGGCGCAACACACCCTCGATCGCACGCGCTTTTTCACGGATCTTCGCGTAAGGTATTGGCTTTGTCACTCTTGTAGAATGCCTGGAAGCCAACGATGGATGACACCCTCCAACGACTCCTCGACGCGGAGATGCGGGCCGAGAAGATCGCGCAACAGGCCGAGGCGGAGCAGGAACGTATCATCCAGAAGGCAATGGCGGACGCCAAGTCCGAGAACGATCGCTTCACCGCGCGCATCCCGGACCTGCATCGCGCGTTCATCAAAAAGGCCGAGGAGCGCGCCGAGCAAAACATCGCTGAGCTACGTCGGCGCTATGACGAGCGGCACGTCCAGTTGCGCGACCAAGCCGAGCGCCGCGAGTCCGAAGCACTCGGGGCCGCCTTTGAGGTGCTGGTCGACCCCGAGCGTTGACATCGGCTCGAGTCCCGGCCGACGTCACACCCGATCCGTCCCGATCCAGCTCCGTCCCAACATGACCCTCGCCGCCGAACATGCCTATCTGAACACACGCGTCTCGGTCATGGCGACCCGACTGCTTGAGCCGACCGCGATCGGTCCGCTCTCGCGGCTCCCATTGTCCGACCTGGCGGAACGCTTCCGCCTGAGCGCCATCCTCGACGAGCAACACTCGGCCCGCGCCCGCAGTCGCGCGGTCGAGCAGAGTCTGATCCAGGTCCTGCTCGCCGAGCTTCTGATCCTGGTGCGGCCCATGCATACCGCCGAGCGCCGGCTGGTTCTCGACTGGGGCGGCAAGTATGCCCTGTTCAACCTCAAGACGCTGATCCGCGGCAAGCTCCACAACCTGGATCAGAAGGAGATCCGCGACAATCTGTTCGAGCTCCCCGAGCAGATGCGACTCTCCGAGCAGGTGAGCGCCGATCTGTTCCGGGCGGAGAATGTCCTGGAGCTGTTGCGGCAATTGGAGGCGGGGGCGCACCGAACGATCGCGCGCCAGGCGCGCGAGATCTACGAGCAGCAGCGCGAGCCCTTCGAGCTGGAGGCCGCGATCGATCAGCGTTATTACGCCGGCCTCATCCGCCAGGCCATGGCGTTCACGGACCACCACCTGGATCCGTTGAAACGTCTGATCGGCGCCGAGCTCGACCGGATCAACCTGCTTTGGCTCCTGCGCTTCCGGTTCTCTTACATGCTCTCGCCTTCGGAGACCTTCTATCATCTCGTCCCCTCGATGCGCCTGTTAACGCGGGATCGCCTGCTCCAGCTGGTCAATCTGGAGAGCTTCCAAGGGGTCATCGACGCCTTGCCGCCACCGCTCGACCAGCTCCTGGCCGATAGTCGTAACATCGTCGACGTCCAGAAGCGGATCGGCCGCTACGCGGCGGGCGAAGCTTATCGGGTGCTCCACCGCACCCAATCGGCCGTGGCGCGTGCACTCGCATACCTCATCTTGCGCGAACGCGACCTGCTGTTTCTGTTCGCATTGGCTCAAGGACAGATCCTGAATCTGCCTGCCGCCGCCATCGAGATCGCGGTCGAGCTGGCAGAGCCCGGCTGTCACTGGGCCGGGACGCAGGCGGCCTGATGGCGGTGGAGCAACGTCGGACGCAGGGTGACTAGCGCATGTTGAGACCGACGCCGATGAAACACGTCCGCCTCCTGGTCCTCACCGAGGATCTGCCCCAGGCGTCGCTCGCCCTGGCCGACATGGAGAGCTTCCACCCCGATACCCGCCCCCCCGCCGAGAGCCGTCTGGATGGGTTGCCGGCGCGCGAATACCGCGAGGTCTTCACGCAGGCGAGCGCGCGTCTGGAGAAGATCGCCAAGCTGATCCCGAACGAGGAGACGCCGTACATCGAGGAGGTCCGGGTCGTCGACTTCGCCGAGCTGCAGGGCCTGAACGACTGGTTGGGCAAGGTCTGGAACGAGACATCCAGCTACGAGGAAGATCTGCGCCGTCTCGAAGACGAAGAGCGGCTGGTCAAGGAGCAGCAGGCCGCATTGGCCAACTTCGCCGATCTGAACATCGACCTAGGGATGCTGCACAGCAAGATGCGTTTCCTGGACTTCTACGTAGGCTTGGTGCCGCGCGAGAACCTGCGTCAATTGCAGGGAGCGGTCGGCCTTGCGGACCATATCCTCCACGTCTACATGCAGGAGGGGGAAAACGCCCACGTGGTCATCGTCGGTCCCACCGGGAGCAAGGAGGCCCAGCTCTCCGCCGTGCTGGATGCCGCGGGTTTTCAGAACCTCCCGATCCCGCAAGGACTCGACCGCAACCCGGCCGAGCTGGGGCGTGATCTCGATGCACAACGCCTGGCCATCGCCGCGCAGCGGAAGACGCTGCAGGAGACCCTGAAGCGGTGGTCGGAGCCCTTCGAGGGACCGCTGCTAGAGGCTCGCCGTACCTTGATGCTCGCCGAGCCCCTCGTCGGCCTCGATCCGTCGATCCGCAGCGCCGGCTATCTGGCCTACTTGGCCGGATGGGTCCCGGCCCGCTCGGTCGAGCGGCTGGGCGCACGGCTGCGCGAGTCGCTCAACCACCCGTTCCAGATGACCGTCCGCAACCCCGCGGCGGAGGAGCGCGCGCTGGTCCCGACCGTGCCGGCGGAGAGCTGGGTCCTCACCCCTTTCGCGATGCTCGTCAGGCAATACGGGGTACCCGAGTACGGCGAGGTCGATCCGACACCCCTGTTCGCGGTCACCTTCATCCTGATGTTCGGCAGCATGTTCGGCGACATCGGGCAGGGCGCCGTCATCGCGCTGGCCGCCTGGCTCTTGCGCAGGAAGCTGGGTCGTTTCTGGCCGTTCGGACTCATGGCCGGACTCTCCTCCATGGTCTTCGGAGTGCTGTTCGGCAGCCTCTTCGGCGTGGAGCATCTGCTGCCCGCGCTCTGGATGAGTCCGCTCAGCGACCCGCTCCTGATGATGCGCATCGCCCTGGGCTGGGGCGTGGTCTTCCTGACGCTCGCCTGTCTGCTTGGGATCTACAACCGGCTGGTGATCAGGAACTGGTCAGGGGCTGTCTTCGGCCATCACGGCATCATCAACCTAATCTTCTATCTCGCGCTGATCACCGGCGGTTTCAACATCGCCAACGCCGGCGCATTCGGCGCCGTTCCGGCCGGTCTGGTGATCGCCACCCTGGCGGCGCTCGCCTGGCACAGTTGGCGACGTCAACAGGCCCCGGCGGGCGAGAAGGTCCTGGTGGTTGTCATCGAGACCCTGGAGACGCTCATCGGCTATGTGTCCAATACCTTGTCTTTCCTGCGTGTCGCTGCCTTCAGCCTCAACCACGTTGCATTGTCGATCGCAATCTTCACCCTCGCGGATATGATGGGGGCCTTTGGCCATGTCGTGACGGTGATCCTTGGGAACCTCTTCGTCATCGTCCTGGAGGGTGGCATCGTCATGATTCAGGTGATGCGCTTGCAGTATTTCGAGGGATTCTCCCGCTATTTCTCTGGCAACGGGCATGAATTCGCGCCGCTCAGGTATCGTCGAGGGTAGCCCGCCAGATGGAGATGTGCGTCGCATCTGGTATGGCGGAGCGCGGGGCGACGATCGTCCCCGGGAGCGAGACGCGACGACGTGGAACAGCGGGCCCCATTGCGAGCCGTCACAACGCGGCGATCGGGTGCGAGAGACGTGTGTCGCGGCGGACAATCCATCTGGGACGGCTAAATCTCGTCATCGGACAGGCGTAACCGATGGGACGCGGATACCCCGGCATCCCTGAAGGACCAGAACGACAACCGCGTCGGCTTGGGATTCGATTCGAGCCGCCGACCCGACCACCGCAAGATCATCAACCAAACCAAACACAACCTTGGAGCGCCCCATGCACTGGCTCGTTGCCCTCATGTCCGTTGCAATCCTCGCCCTCATCCTCATCGGCCTCGTGCTCGAGTTTCGGCCCCAGCTCGCGACCCGGGCGCGCCCCTGGTTCAAGCCGGCGATAGGGACCCAGCTGGTCGCCTTCGTCGGCGCACAGCTCGGTTTGCTGGTCTTCGGCATCAATGATGTGTTGGCCACCGAGATGGTCTCCGAGCCCGGTGCCGCGGCGGGTGAATTGTCCATCGGCATGGGTTTGGCGATCATTGGTGCAGGGATACCAACCGGACTCTCGACCATCGGTGCGGGTATCGCCGTCGGCCCAATTGGTGCCGCCTCGCTCGCCGCGATCACCGAGAAGCCGGAGAACCTCGGTCGCACCCTCATCTATCTCGGGCTCGCCGAGGGTATCGCGATCTACGGCCTGGTGATCTCCATACTGCTGCTCAACCGGATTTGACGGCGTCGCACAGGGGATCCGGCGTGGACGCAGAGAATCACTACGAGCACGACCACCCAACGCGAATGCTTTTCCTCGGCGAGGAGCGGCTCGCGGATGGTTTTCGCCTCATCGGCTTCGAGACCCATCCCAACCCCGAGCCCGACGCAGTGGACCGGATCCTCCGCGACCTGCTGCGTGGGCGCGAGAAGGCCTTCGTCGTGGTCGACGACGCCGTCATGCAGCAGGACATCCCGAGTCTCAAACGGGTGCGCCGTGAAGGCGGGCGGATCGTCGTGATCGCCGTGCCGGCGCTTGGCGAGGGTCCCAAGCTCGGGAGCGAGGTGGCAGGTCGGCTGGCCGCCCTGTTTGGCAGCGCCGTTATCCATACCAGAGCAGACGCAGAGCCGGAACGCAGCGGTTGAACCGCAAGGGCGCGCGGAAAAACGACGTGTCGGGAACTTCGATATCCGGGGATCAACCGTGAATCAGGTACAAGAGCTCGAGCAGGCCATCCTGGCCCGTGCGGAACGACTGGCGAATGAGTATCGCGAGCGGGCAAACCGCAGCCGCGACAACATCCTTCGCGAGGCCGCGGATCGGCTGCGCATGCGCGAAAGCCGTGAGGAGAGCATCGCCAAGACGCTCGCCGACCGGACCTTCCGCGAGCGGGTGCAGTCCAGCGAGCTCCAGATGCAGACGGATCTGGACCGCATGCGCTGGAATCTGGTGCAGGACGTCGAGCAGGCCCTCGCCGGACGTATGAGGGCCTTCAGCGAAGACCTTCCGCGCTACGATCCCTGGTTGGATAGGCTGATCGCGGGGGCGGTGGCACTCATCGAGGACAAGGTCCTGATCGTCTCGGCCAACTCCCGTGACCAGAAGCGCCTGTCCGAGCGCTGGGAAGGCGTTCTCGAGGCACTGCCCGCGGACAAGACCGCCACCCTGGCCGACGAGCCGCTGGACACGGTCGGGGGCGTGCTCGTCACCAACGCCGATCGACGCATCCGGGTGGACAACACCTTCGAGGGCCGGCTCGAGCGGCTGCGTCCCAACGTCCAACGGGTCATCCTCGAACGGCTGCTGCCGAGCGGGTTCGACACGGGCAACCTCTTTTCCGGATGAGACCATGAGTGAAAGCAAGAGAATCGGCGTCATCCGTGACATCAACGGTCCGATTGTCACCGTCGAGCTGCCGGGAGTGCGCAGCGGCGAGCAGGTCAAGATCGGGGAGCTGGGTCTCTTCGGCGAGGTGATCTCGCTCCGTGGTGAGCGGGCAGTCGTTCAGACCTACGAATCCACTGACGGGGTGCGGCCCGGAGAGCCTGCGCTGGGGCTGGGTTGGCCCCTCTCGGTCGAGCTGGGGCCGGGCCTGATGGGCGGTATCTTCGACGGCGTGCAGCGTCCGCTCGAAAAGATCGCTTTGGAGTCAGGCGACTATATCCGCCGAGGCATTTCAGTACCGGCGCTCGACCGCGCCCGCGAGTGGGAGCTCGAGCCCAATCGGGAGCTCAGCCCGGGCGCGAGGATCGGTCCGGGGACCATCCTGGGCACCGTGCAGGAGACCGAGACCATCGTGCATCGGATCATGGTCCCGCCCGGCGTGGAGGGCGAGCTCCTGGAGGTGGCGCCCGCGGGTGCGTACGACATCGAATCGACCATTGCCCGCGTGCGCGATCAGCGCGGCATCAGCCATCGCCTGAGCATGTATCAACGCTGGCCGGTGCGTAAGCCTCGCCCCTATCTGCGGCGTGATGACGGCGTGTCGCCGCTGATCACGGGGCAACGGGTGATCGACACCTTCTTTCCGCAGCTCAAGGGCGGTAAGGGCGCCGTACCCGGACCCTTCGGTGCCGGCAAGACCGTTGTCCAACAGCAGATCGCACGCTGGTCGAATGCCGACATCGTGATCTATGTGGGCTGCGGCGAGCGCGGCAACGAGCTGGTGGACGTGCTCGAGAGCTTCCCCGAGCTGGACGACCCCTATACGGGCCGCAAGCTCATGGAGCGCACCCTGCTGGTCGCCAATACCTCGAACATGCCGGTGGTAGCCCGCGAGGCATCCATCTATGTCGGGATCACCATGGCGGAGTATTACCGCGACATGGGCTATGACGTGGTGATGCTGGCCGATTCGACCAGCCGCTGGGCCGAGGCCCTGCGCGAAGTCTCGGGGCGGCTCGGCCAGATGCCGGTCGAGGAAGGCTATCCCGCCTATCTGGCCTCCCGTCTCGCGGCGGTCTACGAGCGCGCCGGGCGCGTCGAGACGTATGGCGCCGGCTCGGGATCGGTCACCCTGATCGGCGCGGTCTCGCCCCCCGGCGGCGACTTCTCCGAGCCGGTCACCAGCCACACCAAGGACATCATCGAGACCTTCTGGGCGCTCTCCAAGGAGCTCGCCGATGCACGCCACTATCCCTCGATCGACTGGGTGACCAGCTTCTCCAAGCACGTTCGCACCGCTGGCGAGTGGTGGCACAAGGAGGTCGACCCGGATTGGGAAAAACGCCGGACCGCCGCACTCGCCCTCCTCGCCCGTGACGCCGAGCTCTCGCGCATCGTCAACCTGGTCGGACCCGAGGCGCTTTCCGACGCACAGCGCTGGGAGCTCGAGGGCGCGTCGCTCATCAAGGAGGGCGTGTTGCAGCAGAGTGCGCTGGACGAGATCGACACCTTCTGCTCACCCGAAAAGCAATACGCCTTGATCGACCTCGCGATCACCATCTACAAACGCGGCGCCGCGCTGATCAAGCTAGGCGTCCCGGTCTCGGAGCTGCAACAGCTCCCGCTGATGGCCAAGATGCGACGCCTGAAGTCGCTGTACTCGAGCGAGCAGATCGACCAGGTCCACGCCTTCCGCGCCGAAGTCGATCAGGCCATGGAGTCCGTGCGGATGGAGTACGCCAAACACGGTGAGCAGGTCTAGGAGCCTGTCGGACTTGAGGCCGATCTATTGCGCCGGCGGGGGGCGGCCCATTTTCAGTCACCTAAGCGACCGATCATGAAGCAAAGCGGAAATCGCACGTTCGCTTTGCGTCTTGCGGGATTGCGGAGAATGCGATTTCTCAAGGTCCCCTTCAGTCGCCCAGGGGGATGCCGACTATGACCAGGATGGCCAATGGATCAGGGTCTCCGTGAGCGCCGTCCGGGGTGAAAGACGGCAGTCGTGGACCGATACGAGGTCGAATCGATATGACACCAATGAAGAGCATGCTGGACGCGGTTGAATGAGCATCAAAGAATATCGCACGACTGTCGAGGCCCGGGGCGGGCTGCTGCTTGTCAAGGACACATCGGCGGTCGCCTTCGGCGACCGTGTGCAAATCACCGACCATGGCGGCCAAATCCGCAATGGGCAGGTCATCCGAAGCGCCGACAACGAGGTCCTGATCCTGGTCTTCGAGGGCACGGACGACCTCGACTTGGAGAACACCTGGGTGCGTTTCCTCGATGAGCCGGTCGAGATCGCACTGTCTCCCGAGATTCTCGGGCGTGAGTTCAATGGGCTGGGCGTCCCGCGCGACGGTCGCCCCCCGGTCCTGTCGAGCATCCGCCGCCCGGTCGGCGGGTCCGCCATCAACCCAGCCGCACGCACCTATCCACGCGAATTCATTCAGACCGGGATCTCCACCATCGACGGGCTGAACAGCCTGGTGCGCGGACAGAAGCTGCCGATCTTCTCGGGCTCGGGACTCCCGCACAACCGCCTGGCGGCCCAGATCGGGCGGCAGGCGAAGCTGGTTGACCAGGAATCAAGCTTCTCGGTGGTCTTCGCCGCGATGGGCGTCTCCTATTCCGACGCCAAGTTCTTCCGGGACGAGTTCGCGAGCTCGGGCGTGCTGCGCAATGTGGTGATGTTCGTCAACCTGGCCGACGACCCGCCGGTCGAGCGTCTCACCCTCCCGCGCACCGCGCTGACCGCCGCCGAGTACCTGGCCTATGACCTCGACCGTCATGTCCTGGTCATCCTCACGGATATGACCAATTATGCCGAGGCGCTGCGCGAGGTCGCGACGGCGAAGGGCGACGTCCCTGCGCGCAAAGGCTACCCGGGCTACCTCTATTCCGACCTCGCCGAGATCTACGAGCGCTGCGGGCGCATCCACGACCGCCACGGCTCCATCACCATGATGCCCGTGGTCTCGATGCCCTCCGACGACATCACTCACCCCATCCCGGACCTGACCGGCTACATCACCGAGGGGCAGATCGTGCTATCGCGCGAGCTGCACAACCAGGGCATCTATCCGCCGGTCCATATCTCCCCGAGCCTGTCCCGCCTCATGAAGGACGGGATCGGCAAAGACGACACGCGCGAGGATCATCCCCGCGTCGCCGCCCAGATCTACGCCCTCTATGCGCGTGCGCAGGAGACCCGCAACCTTGCCTCCATCATCGGCGCCGACGAGCTCTCCGAACGCGACCGCCGCTATCTTGCCTTCGCCGATGCGTTCGATGAACGCTTCGTCGGCCAAGGCGATGCCGAAGACCGCTCCATCGAGGCCACACTCAACCTCGCCTGGGAGCTCATGAGCATGTTCCCCCGCGATATGCTCACCCGTCTGAAGGAGACGGATCTCGCGAAGTATTATCAGCAAACGGATTGACCGGGCACGGTCAAGGTCGCCCCGGCGCCGCGTCCCCATCAGACTGCGCGCGCCCGACCTTCGACCAATGGGCCGGAAGCCGTGTCGCACCTTGCGTTAGCGCTGCCACGGCGATCGGCATGGTCGCTCGCCCGATCAGTCGGCGGGCTTTCATATAAACCATCACCCGTGTATGGTTACGGCGCGTGACATTGTCACGGAGCAGTCTCATCGATCCAGCCCGCCCGTCGTTTGAGTGGACCGGCATCGGACAATTCACCCGAACAATCGTGCAAGAGGAGCTTCTTATGGAATTCTCGAAGAACATCGGCGAGTACGATCGCAAAATCCGCTTGGTCGCCGGCGTCGTGATCGCATTTTGGGGTGTTTACGCCCAGAGCTGGCTCGGTCTGATCGGCGTGGTCCTGCTTGTGACGGCCTTCCTGCGCACATGCCCCGCCTACAGTGTCCTGAAGATGGACACGCTGGAGAAAAAATAGCCCCTGACAGCGCGGAAAGGGACCTCTCGCCCCGCGCGCCGTGCCGTGCACGGCGCCGCGACGCGGGCAACCTGGGGATTCACCGCAAGAGGCAGCGCTTCCCAGCGGGCAGGGTACCCGGATGACAGCTCCGCCGCCCGACCCGGTCAAATACCGGCGCTCCCCGCCCTGCGGATAGCCAATCGCTGATCACGTCTGGCTCCGCGCCCGATCACTCGCCGACCAAGCCCACCCAGGTCAGCAACGACGGCAGCAGCGTGGCGGTCAGGAAGGCCGAGAGGGCCATCGCCAGACCCGAGAAGGCGCCCATGGTCGCACTGACCTGGAACGCACGCGCGGTCCCGATCCCATGCGAGGTCGCCCCCATGGCGATGCCCTTGACTGCATCGTCGCGGATACCCAACAGCCGCAGGAGTCCGGTTCCGAAGACCGCCCCCACGATCCCGGTGCTGACCACCAGCACCGCGGTGAGCGAAGGGATCCCGCCCAGCTTCTCGGAGATCCCCATGGCGACAGGGGCGGTCACCGACTTGGGGGCCAGGGACACCTGAGTCGCGACGTCGGCACCGAGCAAGGCGGCGAGGCCGACGGCACTCAAGCTCGCAGTGAGCACGCCGGCCAGGAGGGCGGCACCGATCGGCAGCGCCAGGGCACCCAGACGCGCGCGCTGGCGATAGAGGGGGATGGCCAGTGAGACGGTGGCTGGACCGAGCAGAAAATGGACGAACTGTGCACCATCGAAATAGACCCCATAAGGGGTGTCCGTGGCCACCAAGATGGCGATCAACAGGGCCACCGCGATCCCGACCGGGTTCAAGAGGGGATTTCCGCGGCCGAGGCGATAGAGCCGGTCGGCCAAGAGGTAGCACACCAGCGTCGCCGACAGCCACAAGAGTGGCGAGGCCGCAAGATAGACCCAGATCTGCGTCAACGGGGTCTCAGTCATCGACCTTGCTCCGGCGCGTCAGACCCATCGACATCAGCCGGCGCACCCCGACCATCGTCAGGGCGGTCGCCGCGAGCGTGACCAGGGTCCCCAGGACGAGTGACGTCGCGATCGCCAACCACTGACCTTGAATCCGCTCCCAATGGAGCATCACGCCGACCCCGGCGGGAACGAACAACAACGAAAAGTGCGCAAGCAGGGCGTCGGCGGTATGTCCGACGTCATCGGACACGCCGCCGCGCAGGAACAGCCAACCGAGCAGGAGCAGCATTCCCAGCACGGGGCCGGGGATCGGCAGACCGGCGAGCAGCACGGTGGTCTCGCCGACGAGCTGACAGAGCAGGATCAGGGTCAGGGCCTGGAGCATCGTCTCGGTCGGTCGGAACTGCGCTCACCCTGGCTGAATCGGAAAGCCGGCGCGCGGGCCGATCTCGTAGCGATCCCGGCGGTAAAGGGGCGGTCCCTGCATGTAGACCGTGACCAGCTTAGCCAAAGACTCCAGCGCGTCGAGATGGATCCGCTCGTAGCCGTGCGAGGCGTCGATCCCGAAGGTCACCAGTGCGGTGCGCACGTCATTGCCCGCAGTCAGCGCCGCCGCGCTGTCCGAGCGATAGTACTTGAAGACGTCACGTTGGTGCGGGATCCCGAACTCCTGACAGAGCTGGATGATGCGATGGGTGAGGTGATAGTCAAACGGACCGACCTCGTCCGCCATGGCGATGGTCACGCCGAACTCGCTCGAGTTCTGCCCGGGGGCCGTCGTGCCGTTGTCGATGGTGAGCATCTCGGCGACGTCCTGATGGAGGGCGGCGGACGCCCCGGAGCCGACCTCCTCGGAGACGGTGAAGATCGGATGGCAGTCCACCGGCAGATCGAGCCCTTCGCGCCGGACCGCCTCGATCGCCGCCAGCAGGACCGCTGTCCCGGCCTTGTCGTCGAGATGACGGGAATTGATGAAGCCCGTGTCGGTGATCTCCGGATTGGCGTCGATGGCCAGGAAATCGCCGACATGGACACCGAGCCGCAGAAGATCGGCGACATTGCTCACCTGTGCATCGACCCGAAACTCCACGAAGTCCCAGCCCCCCGGCTGGTTGTCGATCTCGGGGGCGAAGGTGTGGCCGGAGGCCTTCAGCGGCAGAATGGTCCCCCGCCATTGGCAGGTGTCGGTGAAGAGGGTACCGCGCGCACCCTCGGCAAAGCGGGCGTTCCAATGGCCCACCGGGACCAGTTGCAGACGGCCGTTCTCCTTGAGCGACTTCACCATCGCCCCGAGCGTGTCGACATGAGCAACGAGCGCCCGATCCGGCTGGGAGACCTCGCCCTTCAGGTTGGCACGGATGGTCCCGCGGCGCGTTAGCTCAAAGGCCACCTCGAGCCGTTCGAGCTCCTCACAGACGAGATGGACGACACGATCCGTATATCCGGACGGGCTGGGGGTGTACAGCAGCTTCAGCAGGATTTCAACCAGGTATCGGCCATCGATCGTCGGCAGCTTCAATAGCTCTACTCCCGGGCGGCAGTCTGTGGGAACAGGAGGTCGACGAAGCGCTCGGCGGTCGGTTGCGGCTCGTGGTTCGCCAGGCCGGGTCGTTCGTTCGCCTCGATGATGACATAGTCGGTGCCACTGACCGAAGGCACAAGAAAATCCAGTCCGGTGACCGGGATCGCGAGGGCCCGGGCTGCCGCGACCGCCGCCTCGGCCAAGACGGGGCTCAGTTCCGCGGTGACGTCATGGATCGTTCCCCCGGTATGCAGATTGGCAGTCTTGCGCACCTGCAGCGACACGCCCTCCGGGAGGGTCGTCTCCAGGTCATAGCCTGCCTCTTGGACGCAGCGCCGGGTCTCGTCGTCCATCGGGATGGCGCTCTCACCCCCGGTCGCCGCGCGTCGGCGGCGGCTCTGGGCTTGGATCAGGTCGCGGATCCTGTGTTGGCCGGTGCCCGTCACATGGGCCGGCCTTCGGATCGCCGCCGCGACGACCTTGCAGTCGATGACGACGATCCGCAGGTCGTCACCCGCAACGTACTCCTCCAGGATCACCTGCTCGCACACCCGCCGGGCAGCGGCGATCGCCCGCTCCAGGATCTCCGGATCCCGTACGTCGACACTGATCCCCACCCCCTGCTCGCCGCGCGCCGGCTTGACCACCAGACGGCCCAGCCTGGAGAGAAACGCCTCGGCCTGATCGAGGGCCTCGAAGCGGGTCTGCTCCGGGACCCGCAGGCCGGCCCGTCGCAGCAGACGGTGCGTCACCGACTTGTCGTCGCAGCGGCTCATGGCCACCGCGCTGGTGAGCTCACTCAGGCTCTCGCGGCAGACGATGCGGCGACCCCCGAGCACCAGGGCGAAATAGCCGGCCTCGGCATCCAGGACCTCGATGCCGATCCCGCGGCGTCGCGCCTCGTTCACGATGATGGTGGCGTAGGGGTTGAGCCTGGCCTCCGGCTGCCGTCCGATGAACAACGGCTCGTTATAGGCGTTCTTGTTCTTGAGAGCAAAGGCGGGGATCCGCTCGAAGCCGAGCTTGCGGTAGAGCCGAATCGCACGGGTGTTGTCGTGGATCACCGAGAGGTCCAGGAACCCGCGTCCACGCGCCTGGTAATACTCGATCACCTGTCGGACCAGCGCATCCCCGATGCCCGGATAGGGTGCCTGGGCATCGACGGCCAGCGCCCAGAGACTCGCCCCGTTCTCCGGGTCGTCGAAGGCCGCGACGTGGTCCACCCCGGTGACGGCCCCGACGATCATGCCATCCTGCTCGTCCTCCGCCACCCAATAGCTCAGCACCTTGGACGTGCGATGGCCCCAGACGAAGTCCGGAGTGGGCGGCACCATCCGGCGAGCCGTATAGAGCCGATGGATCGCCTCGGCATCCTGGCGGCTGTTGAGCAGGCGGACATGAAATCCTTTCGGGCGCCGCGGCGAGCACTGATAGCGCTCGAGCCAGAGGCGAAAGGTATGGGACGGATCCAGGAAGAGATCCTGGGGCGCATAGGACAGCACCACATGCGGATCGCTCAGATAGAGCGCGACGTCGCGCGTCCCGGGCCGCTCCTCCCGAAGCGTTTCCGCCAGTGCCTCGGGATCGGCGAAGGTCTGGCCGAAGAGTAGCCGCCCCCAGCCGCAGTCGACGACCGCTGGCCGCTCCAAAGCCTGATCGGCCCGTGGCCGGCGGTCCCAGTTCTTGAGCGAAGGGGCGCGACTGCGCTCGAGACGTTGATGGACTCGGTCTCTGTTCATGAGAATCAGACCCCTTGTTCCTGAAGCCACATCTCCAACAAGGCGACCTGCCACAATTTGGATCCCCGCAGCGGGGTGATGTGCTGGTCCGGCGCCGTCAGCAGCTCCTCCACATAGGCCGCCTGGAATAGACCGCGGTCGCGGGCGCGCGGCGAGTGCAGCAGATCCCGCACGGTCGTCAACACCTCCCCGCGCAGGTATTTGAGGGCGGGCACCGGGAAGTAGCCCTTCGGTCGATCGATGACCGAGCTCGGGATCAGCCGCCGGCCGATTGCCTTGAGCACGCATTTTCCATCGTCGCAAAGCTTGTGCTCATCGGGCATGCGCGCGGCCAACTCGACCAGCTCGTGGTCGAGAAAGGGCACGCGCGCCTCCAGGCCCCAGGCCATCGTCATATTGTCGACGCGCTTGACCGGGTCGTCGACCAGCATGATCTGCTGATCGAGCCGCAGTGCCTTGTCCACGGGCGCATCGGCGCCAGCACGGGCGAAATGTCGCGCAATGAAGGCACGGCTCTCGTCCTCGCCGTGGAACCGGGGGTCGGCCGCACGGCGAAACTCATCGTGCGTCCGATCACAGAAGGCCCGGGCATAGTCGGCGACCGGCGCCTCGCTTCCGGCCATGGGCGGATACCAATGATAGCCCGCGAAGACCTCGTCAGCGCCCTGCCCGCTCTGCACGACCTTGACGTGCTTGGCCACCTCCTGCGAAAGCAGGTAGAAGCCGATGACATCATGACTCACCATGGGCTCGGCCATGGCGCGCACGCAATTTGGGAGCTCAGGCAGAAGTCGCGACGCCGAGTCGACCCGAATCTTGTGGTGTCGGGTCCCGAAGGCCTCAGCAATGATGTCCGAGTACTGAAACTCGTCCCCGACCTCGGACCCGACGGTCTCGAAGCCGACCGAGAAGGTATTGATACCGCGCTGGCCCTGCTCCGCCAGGAGGGCCACGATGAGACTGGAATCCAGGCCGCCGGACAGCAGGACGCCGACGTCGACGTCCGCCACCAGCCGGCGCGCGACCGCCTTACGCAGACCGTCGAGGACCCGCTCCTGCCAATCCTCGAAGGAGAGCGCTCGCTCCTCCGGCGTCGTCGCGAAGGAGAGATCCCAGTAGCAATGGTCGTGCTGCCGACCGTTCGGCTCGATCGTGCGGATGGTCGCCGGAGGGAGCTTGCGGACACCGCTCAGTATGGTGTGCGGCGCCGGCACCACCGCGTGGAAATGCATGTAGTAGTGCAGCGCCACCGGATCGATGTCGGTCGAGACCCTGCCTGCCGCGATCAGGGCGGGCAGGGTGGAGGCAAATCGCAGCCCCCCCGGCACCTCCGCGTAGTAGAGCGGCTTGATGCCGAGGCGGTCACGCACCAGCGTCAGGCGACCGGAGTCCCGTTCCGTGACGGCGAAGGCGAACATGCCGTGGAAGCGATCCACACAACGGGCCCCCCAGGCATGAAAGGCCTTGAGGACGACCTCCGTATCGCCGTGCGAGAAGAATCGGTAACCCTGCCCCTCCAACTCGGCCCGCAGCTCCTGGTAGTTGTAGATGCAACCGTTGAAGGCAATCGAGAGGCCCAGCTCGCTGTCCACCATCGGCTGTGCGGCGTGATTGCTCAGATCGATGATCGACAGGCGCCGATGGGCGAGCGCGACCCGACCCTGCTGCCAGATGCCATCGCCATCGGGGCCGCGGGGGATGATGGCCGCGCTCATCGCGCTCAAGGCGCCCAGATCGATCGGGCTGTCGTCGAAGCGGATCTCACCGCAGATACCACACATGACGGATTCTCCGGGGGCTGCGGAGCGCGCGGCCTGTTGGGGCGAGGAGCGAGGACACGGGTTCGCGAGATCGCGTCGCCCTGGCTCTGCCGGCGCGCTCCGATCGAGCGAATCGATTGGAGCTGGGCGGGTACGGGGTTTGACCGAGGCTTATGGATCGCAACCGACGGAGGGACTCGAGGCACAGGCGCGCCGCCGTGGACAGGCGACGCGCAGGCGGGCTGGATCGATCGGCTGGTTGGACATGGCCTTTTGTCCGCAGATCCAAAGACGCCGACGTGCCAAGCGATGAGACGAGGCTGGCCAATGCAGCATTTCCCTCGGCACACGGATGTGTCGTCGTTTCAAGGCCCGCAAGCGCCTGAACCCGAGGCGATCCGGAACACCCGTCCTCGAATCGCGAGCTGATTCGTTCCAGGGGCGGAATACATCAGCGACTGCTAAATTCTAACCAATGCGCTTGCTGCTGACCAGTTGGGCGGCGTTCGACCGCCCCCCTTTAGCGGATCCTCGGTTCCATTTGTCCGAAGCAGCCCCACTGTTCTGACCAGCGTCTGTTCAAGTCCAAGGTCGGCGTCTCGCCGCCCATTCCCAGCAACACCAGGTGGAACCATGGCAGAGAAACCGAAGCTCACCCAAGTCTTCGCGCAGAGCCACTATGCCTCAAGCTTCGAGGCGGAATCCGAGGATGAGGTCTACGACGAGCGCAAAGAGGCGCTCGTCAAGGGCATGCTCACCGAGATCGGCGAGGACCCCGATCGAGAGGGTCTGCGCCGCACGCCCTTGAGGGTCGCGAAGGCGATGGACTTCTTAACCAGCGGCTATTCGATGTCCGCCGAAGAGATCATCAAGAAGGCCGTCTTCGAGGAAGACGTCAAAGAGATGGTGGTCGTCCGCGACATCGAGTTCTATTCCATGTGCGAGCACCATATGCTGCCCTTCTTCGGCCACGCCCATGTCGGCTATCTTCCGAATGGGAAGGTGGTCGGGTTGAGCAAGGTCGCCCGCGTGGTCGACGTCTTTGCCCGACGGCTGCAAGTCCAGGAACGTCTGACGAACCAGGTCGCCGACGCCCTCATGGAGCACCTCGGCGCACACGGCGTCGCCGTGGTCATGGAAGCCAGCCACACCTGCATGATGATGCGCGGGGTCCAGAAACAGCGCAGCAGCACGGTCTCCAGCGCCATGCGCGGTGCCTTCGACACGGATCCGCGCACCCGGTCGGAGTTCATCTCCTTCATCAAGAGCTGAAACGCCGCCGGAAGGTCGGCTCACGGCGGCCGCAAGCCAACCCGACGGGGAACGTATAACCCAGCCTAATCCAGCGCAGCGGAATCTAGATCTCCCGGCATCGGGCGTCGCGGCGTGTAACCGCTCACAAGATAAGGGCCGCGTGCATCGGCACGCGGCCCGTTCGGCGTCGGCGGATCTCGGGGTGCGGGCGATCAGTTACGGGACTTGTCGACCAGCTTCTTCTCGCGGATCCAGGGCATCATCTCGCGCAGGCGCTCGCCGACCTCCTCGATCTGGTGCTGCTCGCCGAGGCGGCGCATGGCCTTCATCGAAGCGGCACCGGCCTGATTCTCGAGGATGAACTCCTTGGCGAACTGGCCGGTCTGGATCTCGTTGAGGATGCGCTTCATCTCCGCCTTGGTCTCGCCCGTGATGATGCGGGGACCGCGGGTCAGGTCGCCGTACTCGGCGGTGTTGGAGATGGAATAGCGCATGTTGGCGATGCCGCCCTCGTAGATGAGGTCGACGATCAGCTTGACCTCGTGCAGGCACTCGAAATAGGCCATCTCGGGGGCATAACCTGCCTCGACAAGGGTCTCGAAGCCGGCCTGGATCAGCGAGGTCAGCCCCCCGCACAGCACCACCTGCTCGCCGAACAGGTCGGTCTCGCACTCCTCGCGGAAGCTGGTCTCGATGATCCCGGCGCGTCCGCCGCCGTTGGCCGAAGCGTAGGCCAAGGCAATCTCGCGCGCCTGCCCGGTGGCATCCTGGTAGACCGCAATCAGGCTGGGCACGCCACCGCCCTGCGTGTAGGTCGAGCGCACCAGGTGGCCGGGGCCCTTGGGCGCGATCATGATCACGTCGAGGTCCTCGCGCGGGACGACCTGACCAAAATGGATGTTGAACCCATGGGCGAAGGCGAGTGCCGCACCTTCCTTGATGTTGGGCACGATCTGCTCGCGGTAGAGCGCCGCCTGATGCTCGTCCGGGGCGAGCACCATGACGACGTCGGCGCCCCTGACCGCCTCCTCGATCGACCGGACCTCCAACCCGGCGTTCGCGGCCTTCGCCGCCGATGCCGAGCCAGGCCGAAGGCCGACGACCACCGACACCCCTGAGTCCTTCAGGTTGTTGGCATGGGCATGGCCCTGCGAGCCGTAACCGATGATCGCCACCTGCTTGCCCTGGATGAGTGAGAGGTCGGCGTCTTTGTCGTAATACACATTGATGGTCATTGCGATGGATCCTAAGGTGCGGGGATGAAGAAAGGATCGGTCAGCGAGCAGGCGTCGGCCGAATCGGATGGCAGGCCGTCACGCCGCTGTAGTTACACGACTCTTGGGGCTGAAACGCGTGGAGACTGAAAAGCGGCGTTTGATCGGAGACCCCCCATGGACAAACCCAGGCATCTTGCCGTTTAAGCGGCTTGACTCGATAACATCGGAAACCTGAACCGCGCCTGCCAGGGTGTCCGCCGGCAAAGGCAGGGCCCGGGCCATGCCCGGAAAGCGCCTGTTGCGCCGGCGCCGGATGCGGCTCAGACCGTCAGACCCTTGTCACCTCGCGCGATGCCGGTCGGGCCCGAGCGGACGACCTCGACGATCAGGCCCTCCGGCACGGCATCGATGAAGGCGTCAAGCTTCTTCGAGGCCCCGGTCAGCTCGATGACATAGCTGGTATCCGTCACATCGATGATCTTGGCGCGAAAGATCTCGGTCAGACGTTTGATCTCCTCGCGATCCTCCCGCACGGCACGCACCTTGATCATCATCATCTCGCGCTCGATGTGCGGGCCCTCGGAGAGGTCCAGGAGCTTTACGGTATCGATGAGCTTGTTCAACTGCTTCTTGATCTGCTCGACGATGTCGTCGTTGCCGGTCGTGACCAAGGTCATCCGCGACAGCGTCGGGTCGTCGGTCGGGGCAACAGTCAGGGATTCGATGTTGTAGCCACGCGCCGAAAACAGGCCGGCGACCCGCGACAGGGCGCCCGCCTCGTTCTCCAGCAGAACGGCGATGATGTGTCTCATATCTCAGTCTCTGCGCTACCGTTCGAAATCGTCAGGGTCACGCCAACTCGCGGTCCGAGAGGCTCGGGGCCAGATGCATCTCATGGTGCCCCTTGCCGGCCGCGATCATGGGGTAGACGTTCTCGGTCGGATCCACGACGATATCCATGAACACGAGGCGGTCCCGCAGACCGAATGCCTCGGTCATGGCGGCCTCCAGATCGGCCGGCTGCTCGACGCGCATGCCGACGTGCCCGAAGCTCTCCGCGAGCTTAACGAAGTCCGGCAGGGCATCCACATAGGAGTGCGAATAGCGGCTTTCGTAGAAGAACTCCTGCCACTGCCGCACCATGCCCATGTATCCGTTGTTGAGCAGGATGACCTTGATCGGCAGGCCATATTGCAGGCAGGTGGCAAGCTCCTGGATACACATCAGGATGCTGGCCTCTCCCGAGACACAAGCCACCTGGGCATCCGGGAAGGCCAACTGCACACCCATCGCCGCCGGGAGGCCGAACCCCATGGTCCCGAGGCCGCCGGAGTTGATCCAACGCCGCGGCTTGTCGAACGGATAGAACTGGGCGGCGAACATCTGATGCTGACCGACATCGGAGGTCAGATACAGGTCGCCGTGGGTTACCTTGTAGAGTGTCTCGACCGCATATTGCGGCTTGATCGACAGGCTGCTGCGGTCGTAGCGCAGACAGTCCATGCCCCGCCACTCGTCGATCTTGGCCCACCAGTCGGGGAGCGGCGGCGCGTCCGAGCGCGGCACCTGCTCACGATAGAGCTTCAGCATGTCTGCCAGCACATTCGAAACCTGCCCGACGATCGGGACATGCACCTTCACGTTCTTGGAGATGGACGAGGGATCGACGTCGACATGGATGATCTGCGCATGGGGGCAGAAGTGCTCGATCTTGCCGGTGACGCGATCGTCGAAACGGGCGCCGACGGCGACCAAGACGTCCGTCTCGTGCATCGCCATGTTGGCCTCGTAGGTGCCATGCATCCCGAGCATGCCGATGAACTGAGGGTCGGTCATCGGATAGGCCCCCAGCCCCATCAGCGTGCTGGTGATGGGAAACCCGGTTGCTCGCACGAGGTCGGTCAGTTGCGCCGAGGCCTCGCCCAGCACGACACCGCCGCCCGTGTAAAAGACCGGCCGCTTGGCCTGGACGATCAGATCGACGGCCTTACGGATCTGTCCGGAATGGCCCTTCTGGACCGGATTGTAGGAACGCAGCTTGATCTCGTGCGGGTACTCGTACGGGATCTTGATGTTCGGATCC
Source organism: Thiocapsa sp. (assembly GCF_022340925.1). Lineage (GTDB taxonomy): Bacteria > Pseudomonadota > Gammaproteobacteria > Chromatiales > Chromatiaceae > Thiocapsa. Next base: position 56,686 of record NZ_JAJDNA010000005.1, on the reverse strand, counting down.
GTCACATCCTTCGGGATGTCGACCACCACGGGCCCGGGGCGGCCGGTGGTCGCGATGTAGAAGGCCTTGCGAATGGTCCTGGCCAGCTCGCGCACGTCCTTGACCAGGAAGTTGTGCTTGACACACGGCCGCGTGATGCCGACGGTATCGACCTCCTGGAAGGCGTCGCTACCGATCACGGGGGTCGGCACCTGGCCGGTGAGGATCACCATGGGGATGGAGTCCATGTACGCGGTCGCGATGCCGGTGACCGCGTTGGTGGCCCCCGGACCCGAGGTCACCAGGCAGACGCCGCACTTCCCGGTGGCGCGCGCATAACCGTCCGCCGCATGCGAGGCACCCTGCTCGTGGCGGACCAGGATGTGTTTGACCGCTTCCTGCCTGAAGAGTGCATCATAGATGTGCAGGACGGCGCCGCCAGGATAGCCGAAGACGAACTCGACACCTTCGTCGACGAGCGCCTGGACGACGATCTCGGCGCCGCTCAGCTCCTTGCCACGCTTGTCCGGCCGCCCCGACTCGGGCTCGTGCGCTCCACTCAGTGCCACCTCGGTGACCTCCGAATCGGCCCCTCCAACAGGTCGGATCGTGCCGGCGCGACTCGGCCGGTGCCGACGACTCGACCCGGGATGGACCCGAGTGCGCCGCCGACAGGTCTCCGGCCTCCGCGGGGCGGGCCCGCGACTCGGGGAGGGACAGCTAAAAGGTTGAAAAGGGATTGACGGTACAGTGATCGGCGCGATGGGTCAAGACAGCGATCCCGGCGCTGAGCACTCGAGACCCGCAGCAGGTTCCTGGCGGCCCATGCGCGGGCTGGAGGCCGCCGGATGTCATAGGTGGCGGCTGCGATGCGCCACACCCTCTGCGCGGCTTGGCGCCCCATAAACGGCATCATGAACGCTCTGCAGGAGACGCAGCTCGTCCAAGGCGTCCTCGGGCCACCCTCCCGAGCCGGTCTCGCTCGCGAGCCTCAGATCCAGCAGGCAGGCATCGAACGCATCCGGGTCTCCCCAAACCGCTTCGAGCGCCTTCAGGCTGTCGCGATAGCGCGATTCCAAGACGGACAGGGGTGCTCCGTCCTGCCGGCGGATGGCCCGACGCTCCCCGATCGGAGTTGCGAAATGCAGGTCCCGCAGCCAATCCCCGGCACCGGCGGAGCTCGCTTCGGCGTCTCGCGAGGCGGCCTGGAGCGGACCGATCAAGCGATCGACGATACCCTTGAGCGCGGTCGGCGGGTGCTCGAACCCGAGCTTCAGGCTGAACAGGCGGCCCAGGGGGAACATCTCGGTCTCGACCCGGGCGACCTCGAGCACACGCGCCCGCAAGCGGATGGCGGGCATCTCATCGGTGCCCCGGATCACCAGACGGAGGCTCTGTTGCGTGTCATACGTCTCGAGGACCACGACGGTTAGGCTTCCGCCCGCAACCTGCTCGAGAACCTCCCTCATCGCGGTCGAATCATCGATCCGCACCTCGAGCCCGCTGAACAGATCAGCCGATTCGCTATCCGGCGGTCGCTCGGGTGCATCGAGCATCCTCAGCAGCCTTTCGAGCCTGGACTGACTCCTGGGAGAGAGGCTCGCGAACCGCACCGAGACCTGCCAGTGGCCAGTGTCGAGGCGCTCTGCGCGGACGACCTCGGCCTCCACCGAGATCCGATGTCCCGACTTCCAGGGATACAGGAGGCAAAGTCTCCCGGACAGCTCGGAGCCCGGATAGGATGTAATGAACTGTGCGCCGCTCCAGGAGATGTCCTGATTCATGGCGGTGATCGGCTCGCTCAGCCCGGGCACGACCAACTGGATCGGGATCCGCACGCCGATGCGTCGCTGGGTACGACGGTTCCGAACGCCCGATTCGGGCAGGTCTTTCGAGGGATCAGATTGAATCGTCATCGCTCGAACCGATCTACGGCCCGCGCCCGAGTACTCCCGGCATCGCAAGGGCTCAGGGCTAGCAGGCACCTCCAAACCCGAATCACCGCGATCACCCGAAATCCTTGAGCAGGTCCGATGCCTCAGCCGCGAGCTCGACCATCGGGCGGTTGTCTCGCCATGGGTTGAACAATACACTGCCTGCCTTTGACCTGCTCCCTGCCTCGCCGATGCGCACGTCTCAGTTCCCGATCCAAACCCTCAAAGAGACCCCCGCCGACGCGGAGATCGCCAGTCACCGGCTGATGTTACGCGCCGGGATGATCCGCAAGCTGGCGGCCGGCCTCTATACCTGGCTGCCGATGGGGTTGCGGGTGCTGCGCAAGGTCGAGGCCATCGTCCGCGAGGAGATGGACCGCGCCGGGGCACTCGAAGTTTCGATGCCCGCGGTGCAACCCGCCGAGCTCTGGCAGGAATCCGGCCGTTGGGACCATTATGGACCCGAGCTCCTGCGTCTGCGCGACCGACATCAGCGCGACTTCTGTTTCGGTCCGACTCATGAGGAGATCATCACCGACCTCGCCCGCAACGAGCTCAAGAGCTACAAGCAGCTGCCGGTCAATTTCTATCAGATCCAGACCAAGTTCCGCGATGAGATCCGACCGCGGTTCGGCGTGATGCGGGCACGCGAGTTCCTCATGAAGGACGCCTACTCGTTTCATCTGGACGATGCCTCGCTTGCCGAGACCTATGGGCAGATGCATGCGACTTACAGCCGCATCTTCACCCGTTGCGGTCTCGACTTCCGTCCGGTTCAGGCCGATACCGGCAGTATCGGCGGCAACACCTCGCACGAGTTTCACGTCCTGGCGGATTCCGGCGAGGACGCCATCGCCTTCTCGGATGCCGGCGATTACGCAGCCAATGTCGAGCTGGCAGAGGCCCTGCCCCTGGCCGACGTCGCCCCGACGCCTTCCGAGACGGCACGCCTGGTGGACACCCCGAACGCGCGCACGATCGCCGACCTGGTGCAGCAATTCGGCCAGCCGATCGAGCGGACGGTCAAGACCCTGGTCGTGGCTGCCTCCGCGGAGATCGCGCCCGACCTGGTCGCCCTGCTGGTGCGCGGCGACCATGATCTCAATGCCGTCAAGGCCGAGAAGCTGCCCCAGGTCGCCTCGCCGCTGCGAATGGCCAACGAGGCCGAGATCCGCGAGACGATCGGCGCCGGTCCCGGATCGCTCGGTCCGAAAGACCTCCCGATCCCGTGCGTGGTGGACCGCAGCGTAGCGGTCACGGGCGATTTCAGCGCCGGCGCCAACCGGGACGGCAGGCATTGGTTCGGCTTGAACTGGGGCCGCGACCTGCCACTGCCCGAGGTCGCGGACCTGCGAAACGTGGTCGACCGTGATCCCAGTCCGATGGGCACGGGACGTCTGCGAATCGCACGGGGGATCGAGGTCGGGCACATCTTCCAGCTCGGGCGCAGATACAGCGAGGCCATGAAGGCCACCGTGCTGGGCGAAGACGGGCGCGCCACAACGCTGACCATGGGCTGTTACGGAATCGGGGTGTCGCGTGTGGTCGCTGCCGCGATCGAGCAACACCACGACGAGCGCGGGATCTGCTGGCCCGTCCCCATCGCCCCCTTCCAAGTGGCCTTGCTGCCGATGAAGCTCGGCAAGTCGTATCGTGTCCGCGAGGCGACGGAGCAGCTCTATGCCGACCTGAAGCAGGCGGGCATCGACGTCCTGCTCGACGATCGAGACGCCCGTGCAGGGGTCATGTTCGCCGACATGGAGCTGATCGGTATCCCGCATCGCATCGTGGTCGGAGACAAGGCGCTCGACGCGGGAGAGGTCGAGTACAAGGGCCGCTCCGACAGCGAGACGCGGTTGATCCCGATCGAGGAGGTCGTCGCCTGGCTGCACGAACGCCTGCGTTCGGCCTGAAGAGGCCTGCCCAGACGCACGACGCGATCCAGACAGAGCGCATCGCCCGCCCAGCCAGCCCGCCATTGCTGAGACACCCGCCGTCCGACCACCCGCTCGGGCGCGCGACCCCGTGACCCCGCCGGCCGTTCGCAGGGTCGCCCACCCCACCCAGAACCCATTCGACATGCACAAAGAAGCCTCTTTCGATCGCGACGCGCTCTTGGCCTGCGGCCATGGCGAAATGTTCGGCCCGGGCAATGCCCAGCTGCCCGTTCCGAACATGCTGATGATGGATCGCATCTTGAGGATCGCCAGCTTCGGCGGCGCGAACGGCAAGGGCGAGATCCTTGCGGAGCTGGATATCAAGCCCGAGCTCTGGTTCTTCCAATGCCATTTCCCGGGCGATCCCGTCATGCCCGGCTGCCTCGGCCTCGACGCGCTTTGGCAGCTCGTGGGCTTCTACCTCGCCTGGATAGGCAATCCGGGGCATGGGCGCGCACTCGGGGTCGGCGAGGTGAAATTCACCGGCCAAGTGCTCCCGACCGCGAGCAAGGTCACCTATCACATCGACATGAAACGCGTGATCACCCGTAAGCTGGTGCTCGGGATCGGCGACGGCGCTGTCCAGGTGGACGGGCGCACCATCTACACCGCAAAGGACCTGCGGGTGGGCCTCTTTACCTCGACAGAGGGTTTCTGACGGCCAGCGCCGCCCCGCCTGAACCCATCATCCTCGACCCGCAGCCCGGATGAAACGCGTGCTGAATCCGAGACAGCTCAGGTGTCGGTGGGCAGCGGTTCAGGGGGCGGCTCGCGTTTCATCGGGCTCGGCCTGTGACCCGCCAGCCGGGTCTCGCGCCAGAGCACCGGCTTGGAGAGACCTTCCCAGCCCCAGCGAAGCCAGTCGAGGAGCCGCATGGCCAGCCACAGCGCCCAGGCGAGCATGAGCGCGCGGTAGACCCACATGGGGACCGAGAGCACCCACACCTCGGGCAGCCTGGGGCCGCCCCGGTCCTGGTACCACTGGAGCGTCGTGGCGGTCGAGCCGTTGCCCATGATCTGCATGTGGGGCGGGCCCAGCAGGCCCTGCTGGACGGCCCCGATGAGACCGCTGAGGGCGACGACCGTCAGGATCAGGAGACCCACCTGCAGCAGGTTGAACCGCCAGGGCGGACCGGCGTGCGGCTCCACCCGATGGCGCAGGCCGAGCGCGAACAGCCAGCCGACGACCAGCAGCACCACCCAGACCTGTGCCAGGATCAGGCCGACGCCGAGCAGAAGCCAGTCGTGGACGCGCAAGGGTGTCAGGCGGCTCCGGCCCAGACCCGCGGCCAGCCCGACCAGGACCAGGAGCAACCCCCAGAAGAGGACGGCCGGCCCGATGCGCGGACCCCAGGTCCAGAGGACCCAGCGGTCGTCGGGCAGGTGCAGCGACAGGTTCAGGTTGACCGCGGGGCTGCGCAGATCGGGCGGGCTGGGCCGGTAGCCGAGCACCAGGGGCCGCGCCTCGCGCCAGGTCAGGTCCACCCGCGCGCCCCCCGGGGTCAGGGGCAGCTCCAGATCGGGCGCCGTCGCAGGCAGGGGAAGGCTCCGACCGTCGAGGTTGAGGTCGATCAGCTCGGCCCCGTCGGGCAGCCGAATCACATGGCTGCCCCCCTGGCTGCTGCGGACCGCCAGGGTCAGGGTCGACTGGGTCCCGCGGCGTCCCGGCTCGACCCGGACCTGAGCACGGTCGATGGTCAAGGTCGGCCCAGGGACGCCCGGTGGCCGGGTGAGATGCAGAACCAGGGTCTCACCGGGCAGCGGCCGCCAATTCGGCAGCCGGCGATCGGCCGGCCCGAGGCGATGGACCGGGGCGATGCCTGCGTGCTCGAGATGCCAGAGCGGACCCACGTCGAGCCGCCAATCCTCACTCAAGCGCGGATCCATGGATGCCTTGAGACGCAGCTCGCGGATCGGCTCGAGACGCGAGGCCCAAGCCAGCTCAGCGCGCCCAGCCGGCAGGTCCGCCAGGACGGTGTCGCGCCCGGCCTGGACGGCCGGCGTCTGCACCGACTCACCGGGCAGCAGCGGGACCGGGATCAGGATCGGAAACTCGCTCGGCGAGAGACGGTGCACCCGGGTCTCGACCCGCCAATCGAGCCCCATCCGCAGGGTGCGCTCGACACGCAGCAGAGGCGGAAGGGCGCCCTGCGCGAGGGGCTCTTCGGCCGGGGTCGCCGCCTCGGATGTCCGGACCAGTCGGATCTGGCCGCCGGCCCGCCCGGTCGCATCCAGGCCCTCGACGTCCCACCCGTCCACCCCGGACTCAATCCGTCGCGGCGGCATGGGAAGCGGGATCTCGAGCTGATCGCGCCCGCTCAGCGGCCCACTCAATCTGACCTGGTGCCGGCCGGTCGGCAGGGCGAGCAGAAGCTGCCCGCCCTGCCCCCGGCGCAGCCCGTCAGCGACCTCGCCATCCACACGCAGATCGACCGGCAGCCAGCCACCTGCACCGCCGGGGATGGGGGCCGCCACCGCAACCGCTGCGTCGATCGTCAGATCCAGGACCAGCCGGTCCGGATCCGCTGTGAGGATCATCAGGGGAAGATCGACGCAGTGGGGCAGACAGTCCGGCGGCTCGAGCAGGCGGGCGCGAAGCTCCTGGAGCAGCTCCGGGCCCGGCGGATCCGCGGCCGAGGCCGGCCCGCTGCCGCCCATCGCCCCCAAGCCGAGAGCGGCCAGAAGCGCGAGACCGGCCCGCGGCGCGCCGACGGCCCCGATGAGACCGGCCAGACGCAGACCGAGCAGCACCAGCAGCACGGAACCCGTGAGCGACAGGACCAGGTTCCAGGCCGGCGTCAGCAGCCAGAGTCTTGCCGACTCACGCTCGCCGACCGGCCCGGTCCAGCGCAGATCGAAGCTGCTCCAACGCCAGTCCGGGATCCCCGGCCCGGTCTGGAGACGTGCCGCGGGGTCCAGGACATCGACGGCCTCGGGGGCCGCAGCCGTGGGCTCGGAGAGGGCGTCGCCGATCCGCTCGCGCTTGGACACGGCATCCAGACCGCTCGCACCCTCCAGCTCGAACGCGCTCGCTGGCGTTGGTGGCGCGGGGGCGCCCATCATGGACCGGCTCGCTCCCCCATCGCCCAGGCTCGCCCAGGGGCGCTCCAGATGCGGGAAGAGCCCGTCGCGGACCTCAGTGACCAGGAACGGCAGTCCGATCACCACCAGCGCCAGCAACGCAAGGCGATAATAGGCGGTCACGAAGGCACGCAGTCGGCGCAGTCCGGTTCGGGCCGGGGCGAGCGGGATCAGGCGCAGCAAGGCCGCGGCGGCGAGCAGGTGCAGCCAGACGAGGCGTGGCGCACCCGGGGTCTGCCAGGCCAGCCCCAGCGCGACGAGGGCGAGCAGCGCCCAACCCCAGCCCCAGAGTCGGCCGACGCCGAGGGCGACGATCAGCACCAGGAAGAGGTCGAGCAGGCTCCAGCGACCGACCCAGGTGTTCGGCAGGTTGTCGACGCCCTGGACGGTCAGCAGGTCCCAACCTGGCGGCAGATACAGCCGCGCGCTCACATCCTCGAATTCGGGCGCCCATCCCGAGGCCGGCAAACGTCCCGGCGCCGATTCGAGACGGGCGTCGGCGACCACATCGAGGCGCCCGCGTCTGACCTCGACGCCCGGCGGTGCCTGGTCGTCGAGGCGGGTGATGAGGACCGGGTGGCCATCGACCCGCACCTGCCCAAGCGCGAGCGATGGACCCGCATCGAGGCGCCAGCCGCGCGACAATTGGCCGCTGATGCGATCCTGCACGCTGTAACCCGCACGGTCGAAGTCGAGCCAGAGCTGGCGCTCCAGACGCAGGCGGTCCGGCCCCGGATCGGGATCCCCTCGGACCTCCTCGGCCAGCTCGAGGACACCGCCCCGCCCGACCCGATAGACCGGGAGGCGCATCCAGTCCTCTGGGATGCCGGTCTGGCGCGGGTCGATGGCCTCGACGCCGGAGATCTCGACCCGACGCAGCTCGGGGCGCGCCGCAAACGCCCAGACCTCCTGCTCGGGCCAGGGTGCGGCGGCCTCCCCGCGAGACAGCTCCGCGACCGCACCCGGATGATGAGCCGCGACCTCGAGCACCCATCGGCCCGGCCGCACCTGGACCCGCAGAACACCGTCGTCCGCCAGTCGCGCCGGCAGTGGACTGGCGATCCGCAACGGGATTCCCTCGGGCAGCAGGACCGGACCCAGGCGCACCTCTCGGGCACGCCCGGAGACCTCCAGCTCGAGGCGAGTCAGGACCTCGAGCGGCAGGCTGTCCTCGATTCGACGATAGACCTCCAGGCCAAGGCGATCGCCCATCTCCTCCGTCTCGGGCCCGGCAGGATCGCGGAGCCAGAGACGATTGGCCTGATCGAGCCGAGGATTCGGTACGACCCGACCTTCGCGCGCCAGCGCAACCAGGCCAATCGACGGCGGGATCGCCAAGGCGTCCGGGGGGCGGTCCCAGGCGAAGCGACCGGTTACCCGGTGCACCCCCGGGCCGAGCTTCACCGCGGGCCGACCGTCGCGCGGGACCACCGGCAGACCAAGTGAGCCGGCCACGACATTTTGTGGCCAGGCGCCGGGGTCACCAGGCAGCGGCACCCAGCTCTCGGCGAAGACCTCCCAGGCCTGCACGAACCCCCCCCCGCTCGGGTCGAGCGCCAGCTCCAGGCGCCCGGGCCAGGCGCAGATCCGTTCCCCGTCCCCCGGATTGATCGGGCAGGCCCGGCGATCCTGTCGCTCGGGGCCGCCCTCCAGGACCCAGGGCACCCAAGGCCGCAATGCCTCCGGGATAGCCGGCTCGCTGACCCCCGCCATGCCTTGATCCGGCCGCGAGCCGAGGGGCTCGTCCTCCAGGGCGTGGAGCGGCGTGACCAGGATGAGAGAGAGCACCAGGGTCCGTGTTAGGCTGACCGGCATCATGTCGAACCGCCGCAAGGTTGACTCAGGCTGGCAGAGGATAGCGTCGATCGGGCAGGGACGGCCAGCGTAACGCCCCGGCCGCGGATGAGGGGGACCAGCGCTCGCGGAGAGAGGCGCGACCGTTGCGCCTGCTCCACACATCGGGGCGACCAAGATCCGCGGGGTGCAATTCACCTTCCCGCGGCCTAAGCTTCAGCCCGTCGAGCGACACCGCGTCGCTGACCGTGCGGGAAACGCAATCAATCCGCGTTTTCGCTGGGCGCCAAGAGCAAGGATCAGGACCTCGACGCGGTCCGTTGAGAAGGAGCAGCCCATGACCCGACTGACCAGTGACCATCCTCGGCGCCTCGCGAGTGCGGGCGGCCTGACCCTGGAGGTGAACGCCAACGGCTCGATCCGGCGGATGGACCATGAGGACATCATTCTTAACCTCTTTCTCGGCAACGAGCTCGAGGGGGGGCCAGCCAACCTCTATCTGCGCCGCCACGGCGAGCAAGTCGAGTCCGTCGCGTTGCTCGGCCCGGGCAGCCCGGCGCGGGTGCATTGCGACGCAAGGGGACTCTCGCTCGCCGGTGTCTGGAAGGGTGTTCGGTTTGGCGTTGAGCTCGTACTGGCCGAATCGGCCCCGGCCTGGTTCTGGCACCTGGAGCTCGAAAACACCAGCGACCACGCCGTGACACTGGATCTCATCCACACCCAGGATCTGGCGCTGGCCCATTTCGGCGCCGTGCGTCTGAACGAGTATTACGTCAGCCAGTATCTCGACCACACGCCGCTCCAGCACCCTGAGCGGGGTTGGGTGCTGGCGACGCGGCAGAACCAGGCGATGGGCGGTCTCCATCCCTGGTGTCTGATCGGCTCACTGGGACGGGGTGTCAGCTACGCTACCGACGCTTTGCAGGTGCACGGCCTGGCCACCCGCGCAGGCCGAGAGCCGATCGCCTTGAGCGAGGGCCTGCCCGGTGCCCGACGCCAGCACGAGCACGGCATGGCGGCCATCCAGGAGGCGCCGCTGCAGCTGGAGCCGGGCGCGCAGGTGATGCGGGGATTCTTCGGCTGGTTCCAGGCCGATCATCCGGAGGCGACCTCCCCCGTCGATCTGGCCGCCGTCGAGCGGGCGCTTGCCCTGCCCGAGGCCACCCCGCGCTCTATCGCGATCCCCGAGGCGGCCGCGCCGGCAACGGCTAGCCTGTTCGCCCCCGTGCTCCCGCTGGAGTCGCTGGATCTGACGCCGAGCGAGATCACCGATCGGTTCGGCGCGAACCTGCGTCATCTGGAGACCGACGAAGGCGTGCCGCTGTCCTTTTTCACCGACGACCGAACGCATGTTGTGCTCAAGGCCAAGGAGCTGGCCGTGCTGCGGCCGCACGGTCAGATCCTACGCACCGGCTCCGAGCTGACGCCGGACGAGGCGGGGCTGACCTCGACCGTCTGGATGGCCGGCGTCTTCCACTCGCTGGTGACCCAGGGGCACGTCAGCATCAACCGGCTCCTGTCCGCCACCCACGGCTATCTGGGCCTCTTCCGTTCGCACGGCCAGCGACTGCTCGTGGAGCTCGACGGCGACTGGCGGTTACTCGATGTTCCGTCCGCCTTCGCCATGACCCCGCAATGTTGCCGCTGGGATTACCGTCACGCGCGCGGCTGGATCCAGGTCACCAGCCGGGCACCCACCGACCGCCATGAGCTGACCCTGACGGTCGAGGTGCTCGCGGGTCCGCCCGCGCGTTTCCTGCTGTCCAGCCATGTCGCGGTCAACGGCGACGACGGCGCGTCCCCGGTGCCGGTGCACTTCGCCAGGTTCGGGGAGCGGTTCCTGATCCGGCCCGTCCCCGACTCCGACGTCGGGCGGCGCTTTCCCGATGGCGATTTCCGTCTCGCGCCCTTCCCCGGGACCCGGATCGATCGGTTCGGAGGGGACGAGCTTCTCTTCACCGACGGGTGCTCCCGCGATCAGCCTTTCCTCTGTCTCGTCACCGAGCCGGCGACCTCCATCGGCTTTCGCCTGACCGCGCACCTGGTCACCGACGAGGGGCCAAGCGGCCTGGACGAGGAGACTTACTGGCTGCGGATCACGGCCGGCTTGCAGCTGCATCCGCCTGCGGGCAGCACCTTGGCCGACGACGCGGCGCGGCTGGGCGAGATCCTGCCCTGGCTCGCCCACGACGCCCTCATCCACTATCTGAGTCCGCGCGGGCTGGAGCAGTATTCCGGCGGCGGCTGGGGCACCCGCGACGTGTCGCAGGGACCCGTGGAGCTGCTGCTCGCCCTCGGATACCACGAGCCGGTGCGCGATCTGCTGGTGCGGCTGTTCAGGAACCAGAACCCGGATGGGGACTGGCCCCAGTGGTTCATGTTCTTCGAGCGGGAGCGCACCATCCGCCCGGGCGACTCGCACGGCGACATCGTCTTCTGGCCGCTGCTTGCGCTGGGGCAGTATCTCGCCGCTTCCGGCGACCGCGCACTGCTGGACGAGGTGGTTCCCTTCTTCCACCCGGAGGGGGACGAGCGGGCGGAGCGCGCGACCATCCATGCGCACCTGGCGCGGGCCCTCTCGGTCATCCGCGAGCGGCGTATACCGGGCACCCGTCTCGCCGCCTACGGCAACGGAGACTGGAACGACTCGCTGCAGCCGGTCGACCCGAGCATGCGGGATCATCTGTGCAGCGCCTGGACCGTAACGCTCCATCATCAGACGCTTGTCACCCTGGCGACGGCCTTCCGGCACCTGGGGCTCAGCGGTCCGGCGGCGGTTCTTCTCGCCGAGGCAGACGCCGTGCGCGCGGACTTCCAGCGGCTCCTGATCGTCGACGGCATCCTGACCGGCTTTGCCGATTTCAAGGACAAGGACGCCGTCGCCTATCTGCTGCATCCGCGTGACACCGCGACGGGTCTCTCCTACAGCCTGCTGGCGATGGTGCATGCGATCAGCGACGGCCTCCTGACGCCGGAGCAGGCGCGCCGGCATCTGGGCTTGATCGAGGCGCATCTCCTGGGTCCCGATGGGGCCAGACTGTTCGACCGGCCCATGGCCTATCGCGGCGGACTGCAGCGCCGTTTCCAGCGGGCGGAGAGCAGCAGCTTCTTCGGCCGCGAGATCGGGCTCATGTACACCCACGCGCATCTCCGCTACGCCGCGGCGCTCTGGCGTGTCGGCGACGCCGAGGCCTTCTTCCGCGCGCTCTGTCAGGCCAACCCGATCGGTATCCATGGATTGGTCCCCGCGGCCACGCCGCGCCAGGCCAATTGTTACTATTCCAGCTCAGACGCGGCATTCGCAGACCGCTACGAGGCCTGCTCGGAATACGAGCGGGCGCTGCGCGGGGAGATCCCTCTGAATGGCGGCTGGCGGGTCTATTCGAGCGGGGCGGGGATCGGTATGGGGCTGATCCTGTGTTGCCTGTTGGGGCTGCGGATCGAACGGGGGCGGCTGGTGATCGACCCCGTGATCCCGGCAAGCCTGGGTGGCCTGCGGGCCAGGCTGGAGCTGGCGGGACATGAGCTGGAGGTCACCTATATCGTCGGAGACGCGGGGTGCGGTCCGGTCGCCGTGACCCTCAACGGGACCGGTCTCGATTTTAGCCGGGGTGCATCCCCCTACCGTGTCGGGGCCGCGGAGATCACCCTGGAGACGTTCCGCGCAGGTCTGACCAACGGCCTGAATCGAATCGGGGTCGAGACCGGATAGGGCGACCAACCCCGCAGGCATTGCCTGCATCGTGCCGGTTCCGGGCACCGGACCTTCCTTGAACCGGCGAACGCGGGGCATCGAGACATGAAACACCAGCCGATTCCGCATCGCGTGACGGGGGCGCGATTCGTTCAATCGGTCCGCGACTTTGTGACCTCGGAGGTCGGTGGGAAGGCCCGATGGATGTTTGCGGGGCTGATCGCTTTCCTGTTCGCGATCAACGGAATGAACGTCGTCAACAGCTATGTCGGCCGGGACTTCATGACCGCGATCGCGGACCGCGACGAGGCCGAGCTCATGCGGCAGGCCCTCTTCTATCTCGCCGTCTTTGCCGTCTCCACCCTGCTCTCGGTGTTCTCGCACTTCACCGAAGAGCGCCTCGCGCTGCTATGGCGGGAGGTCCTGACTCGGCGGTTTGTCGATCGCTATCTGGCCGATGGAACCTACTATCGTCTGGAAGCTTCCCGGACCCTCCCCAATCCGGACGAGCGCATTGCCGAGGACGTCCGATCTTTCACCGTGACCACGCTGTCCTTCATGCTCATGGGGCTGAACAGCAGCTTCACGGTATTGGCGTTCTCAGGGGTGCTCTGGTCCATCAGCCCCCCACTGTTCATGGTGGCCGTACTCTACGCCGCAGGCGGCTCGTTGCTGACGATCCTGCTGGGTCGTCCGCTGGTTGGTCTCAACTACGACCAGCTCGATCGGGAGGCCAATTTCCGCGCCGGCCTCATCCACGTGCGCGAGAACGCCGAGGAGATCCTGCTGTCCGGCAGCGAGCCGCGGATCTCGGAACGTCTGCGGGATCGTCTGGCGGGCCTGGTCGGCAACTTTCGTCAGATCATCTGCGTCAACCGCAACCTCGGTTTCTTCACCACCGGCTACAACTGGCTCATCCAGATCATTCCAGCCTTGATCATTGCGCCGGCCTTCATGGACGGGCGGGTCGAGTTCGGCGTGGTGACACAGTCGGCGATGGCCTTTTCGACCCTCGTGGCCGCCTTCTCACTGGTCGTCACCCAGTTCCAGTCGATCTCGAGCTTCGCCGCCGTGGTCGAGCGGCTGAATTCACTGACCGAGGCCGTCGAGCACACCGCGCCCGTATCGCGATCGGCCGTCGAAATCCATACAGCGGGTCCGCAGCTGGCGTACGAGCGGCTCACCCTGCGCTCACCCGAGGACGGCCGGATCCTGGTCAGGGATCTCTCGATCGCGATCCCCCTGAGCAGCCGGGTCCTGATCCGGGCCGAGGACGAGGCGGCGACCCTGGCCTTGTTCAGGGCAACGGCGGGCCTCGACGTCAGCGGCGACGGATGTCTCTTCCGACCCGGCGCCCAAGACCTGCGCTTTCTCGCCGAACGGCCCTACCAGCCGCCCGGGACCTTGCGTGCGGCGCTGGTCCCCGCCGGGGCGGACACGACGGTCGCCGACGCGGAGATCCTCAAACTGATCGGGGACTGGGCCCTGGACTCGGTGCTGGCGCGGGCAGGCGGGCTGAGCACCGAGCAGGACTGGGAGAGCCTGCTGTCGCTCGGCGAGCAGCAACGCCTGGCCTGCATCCGCGTCATACTTGCCGCCCCCCGCCTCGTCCTGCTCGACCGACCGCAAACCGCACTGGGCAGCGAGCATATCAGCATGGTCCTGAAGCGATTCTCCGCGGCCTCCATCGGCTATGTCCACCTCGGCCGGTCCAATGGGCCGGGTGATCTCTACGATACGATCCTGGACATCCGCGCGGATGGCAACTGGAGCTGGACGGGCGATCGGGCGGCGCGGATCGTGGGGGAGGACTCGCGCTCGACGTAAATTGGGAGCACTGCAATGAACAGCGACATCTTGGATGACTTCGCGGATCTGTCCGGCTGGAGCGCCATCACCTCGGGACAGTCCAGCCTGCGGATCTCCCCGGAGCGGGGGCGACACGCGGGCGCGATGCGCCTGGACTTCGATTTTCAGGGCGGCGGTGGCTTCGTGGTCGCGCGCAAGGCATTCGACCTGACCCTGCCGGAGAGCTACCGCTTCGATTTCGGCATCCGCGGCAGCGGACCCAGCAACATCCTCGAGCTCAAGCTGGTGGACGCCTCCAACCAGAACGTCTGGCGTTATCGCGAGGAGGCATTCGAGCCGCCGGATGACTGGCGGGATGTGCATATCAAGAGCAGCCAGATCGCCTTCGCCTGGGGACCGCTGGGCGGGGGCCCGGCGCACCGGATCGCCGCCATTGAGCTGGTGATCGCCGCCGGACCCGGAGGACAGGGGACGATCTGGATCGATGATCTTCGCCTCGAGGACACCAGCTACTACCTGACCCCACACGTGGAGGCGACCAGCTCAATGCCCGGCTGCGACCCATGGCACGTCTGCGACCCGTCTCCCGCGACCTGCTGGCGCAGCACCTGCACGGACAAGCCACAACGGCTGGTGATCGATTTCCGGTGCGAGCGGGAGTACGGCGGCCTGGTCATCCGCTGGGACGACCAGCGACGGCCCCGAGTCTTCAAGGTCAGGCTCTCCAGCGACGGAGACGACTGGCGAACCTGTTACGCGAGCGATCACGGGGTCGGCGCGGAGACCTATATCTACCTCCCCCAGGCCGCTTCCCGCTATGTCTCGCTCGAGTTGCAGCGCAGTCAGGGCGGGGCGGGGTTTGGCATCCGGCGCATAGAGGTCAAGCCCTACGAGTTCTCCCGCTCCATCAACGACTTTTTCAGCGCCATCGCCGAACGGACAAGGGCCGGCCTCTATCCCAAATACCTCCTGGGGCGCCAGACCTACTGGACCCCTGTCGGGACGGGAGAGGACGTCACCCAGGCGCTCTTCAACGAGGAAGGCCTGGTGGAGGTCGACAAGGGCGCCTTCTCGATCGAGCCCTTTCTCTTCGTCGACGGCCGACTCCTGACCTGGGCCGATGTCTCCCTGAGCCAGGCCCTCGAGCGTGGGTATCTGCCGGTCCCCTCCTGCGAATGGCAGGCCGGCGACCTGAGACTCCACATCACCGCCTGGGCGACCGGGGCGCTGGGGGACTCTTGCCTCTTCATCCGCTACCGTCTCGCGAACGACTCGCACAGGGCACGACCGCTATCCCTCTTCGCCGCCATCCGCCCCTTCCAGGTCACGCCGACCTGGCAACACTGGAACGACTTCGGCGGTGTCAGTCCGATCCGCACCCTGACTTACGCGTCAGGCCAGGTTCGGGTCGATCGCGGCAAGTGGGTCATTCCCCTCGCGGAACCCAGCGGGTTCGGCGCGGCGACCTTTGGCCAGGGCGGGGTTACCGAATCCTTGAGATCGGGACGACTGCCGGATCGGGCGCAGGTGGACGACCCTTTCGGCTATGCCTCCGGGGCACTGCGGTTCGATCTGGAGCTGCCGGCGCACTCGGCGCACGAGATCGATCTTGCAGTCCCCTTCGGCGAGCCGAATCCGGGAAAGACGGCGCGGTGGTCCACCGGTCTCTCCGGCACCGGGAGGCTCGGGCGCGCCCTGTCCGAGTGGGAGGACAGGCTGGGGGCTTTCGACATCCAGTTGCCGTCACAGGGCGCAGCAGTCGTGCACACCCTCAAGACCGCCGCTGCGCATATCCTCGTCAACCGCGACGGTCCCGCGCTCCAGCCCGGACCGCGCCGTTACGCGCGCGCCTGGATCCGGGACGGTGCCCTGATGGGCGCGGCCCTGGCGCGGGTCGGGCGCGCCGGGGAGGGACGCGACTTCGTCCGCTGGTATGCGGGCTATCAGAGTGCCGACGGCAACCTGCCGGACTGCGTGGATCGCGACGGCTGCGAGTGGCTGCCCGAATATGACAGCTGGGGCGAGCTCATCTTTGCCGTGATGGACCACTACCGCTTCACCGGCGACCGCGAGTTTCTGTCCGAGATGTGGCCGTCGGTCCTGAAATCCGTCGACTTTCTCGTCTCGCTGCGGAACCAGCGGCTGACCCCCCAATACCGGGCGCCGGAGCGACGAGCCTGCTACGGCCTCCTGCCCGAGTCCATGAGCCACGAGGGCTACATGGCGCATCCGGTGCACGCCTACTGGGACGATTTCTGGGCGCTGCGCGGCTTCAAGGACGCCGCGGAGATGGCCGGTCTGCTCGGCGAGCGGGCGCAGTCCGGGCGCATCGCCGCGCTGCGCGACGCCTTCCAGGAAACGCTCTACGCCTCGCTGGACCTCGTCATCCGGGAGCGCGGACTGGATTTCGTGCCCGGCTCGGTGGAGCTCGCCGACTTCGACCCATCGGCCACCGCCATCGCCATCGCGGTCGCCGACGAGCTGCATCGCATGCCGCGCCCTGCCATCGATCAGACCTTCGACAAATACCTTAGCGGGTTCCGCGAGCGGATCCGCGGAGAGATTCCCTGGGCCAACTACACCGCCTACGAGATCCGCATCATCGCCGCGCTGGTCCGGCTCGGCCGGCGGCGCGAGGCGCATGAGCTCCTGGACTTCTTCCTGGCCGACCGACGCATCCGGCCCTGGAACCAGTGGCCCGAGATCTCCTGGCGCGATCCGCTTGGCCCCAGCTTCATCGGGGACATGCCGCATAGCTGGATCGGCGCCGAGTACATCCTCGCAGTCCGCAGCCTCTTCGCCTACGAGCGCGAGGCCGACCGGAGCCTCGTCATCGCGGCCGGGATCTCCGAGGACTGGCTAAGCGACGGCGGGGAGGTCCGGGTGCGCGACCTGCCGACGCATCATGGCCGCCTCAGCTACCACCTGCACCGTGAGGGGCCGGACGCCTTGCGCGTCTCGCTCTCGCCGGGCCTTGTCGTCCCTGCCGGCGGCATCCTCGTCATGCCCGCGCTGCCGCGTCCTCTGGCCCGGGTCGAGATTGATGGCCGCAGCAGCAACGCATTCGGCCCGGACTGGGCAAGGTGCCGCGAATGCCCCGCGGAGCTGTTGTTACGCTGCTGACTGGGCGCCTCTCGCGCTCGCCATCGTTCGGGGTTTCGCGGCGCGGCAAGAAGGGCCGAACGACATGTCAAATGACGTCAAAGCCGCACGTCGGGGCGTCGACAGCCGCCGGTCGCAGACCGCGAGCATCGGTGCCGGCACGGTTCAACGGCGACCAACGCCGGTCCGCCCAGGCCTTTCGTCATGAAGCCCGGTTATACTCGGGCTTCGCAACACGGAGCATCGCAAACATGCCCCTTCCGTTCCGAGAGCATCCGCTCCGCCGTGCCGTCGCGGCCGAGCTGCACGCCCGGACCTATGATCCCCTGCGAGCCCCGGCACGCGTCGCTCAGCTCGCAGTGATGTTGGGCGAGCAGGGTCCCGAGGCCAGCATCGAGCATCTCCAGCGGCTGCTGGAGACGTTCGGCGGGCCCGTCCCGGACACATTCGATCAACACTACGCGGCCGATGTGGGGCCCCTTCGCCTGGGCTGGGAGCGTCACACCGAGTTCGTCACCTACACCTTCAGCAGACAGGGGGCCTTCGATCACCCTTTCGCCGCGTCCGTGCTCGATGAACTGCCCGCGCAGTGGCTGCGAACGCTGCCCGGCGAGACGATCGCCGCGGTCACGATGGCGATTGAAGCCTGCGATGCGCCGGAGCGCGATGCCGACACATTGACCGCGTTGTTCGAAGGAAACCCCGTCATCGGCTCAGAGGTGGTGGCCGGGTCGGCACGCGCCTGGTCGGATCTGCGGATTCATTCCGACGGATTCTTCCACATCCTCATTCGCGACTGCAGCATGTCCGACAACCAGGCCGGGCGGCTCGCGAAACGCATCCTGGATATCAACTGCTATCGGGCGCTCGCATTGCTCGGGTTGCCCCTGGCGCGTGAGGTGTCGCCGGCACTCAGCGAGGCCGATCGCCGACTGGCGCTGGTGGCATCGCGCATGACCACCCCGGCCAGTTCCAGCTCCGAGAGCGACCTGCTCGCCGAGTTGACCAGTCTCGCCACCGAGATCGAGGCGCTCACCGCGCGCACGACCTATCGCTTCGACGCCGCGCGCGCCTATTACGGCATGGTCCAGCAACGGCTGGAGCAGCTGCGCCAGCAGCGCATCGAGGGCCTGCAGACCTTCTCCGAATTTCTCGACGCGCGCCTGGCACCTGCGATCGCGACCTGCGAGGCGACCCAACACCGGCAGTCCGACCTGGCCGAGCGCGCCGCCCGATTGACCAGCCTCTTGCGTGCCCGGGTGGAGGTCTCGTTGCAGCAGCAGAACCGTCGACTCCTGGAGTCCATGGATCGCCGCGCCCAGCTGCAGCTTCGCCTCCAGGAGACGGTGGAAGGACTGTCGGTCATGGCGATCGGCTATTACGGTGTCGGACTCGTCGGTTATGCGCTGAAGGGTCTGGAGAAAGGCGGTCTCCCGCTCGACGCGACGCTCGGCATGGCCATCGCCCTCCCCTTCGTGGTCGGCTTCACCTGGTTTGTCCTCAGGCGCACGAAGAAGCGCTTGACCGGCTCGACCGAATCGGCTTCACGCGACTTGGCTTAAGTCGTCCCCCCGGGCTGCGATGACGGCGTCCTGGAAAGCCTTGCTGCGGACCCCTGAAGGCATGGTCCTGGTGGCCGGACTGGCCCTGTCACTTGCCCTGGTTGCGACACTGGCTATGAGCGCGATGTGGTCCGTGGGATACGCCCGATTGCTCGCGGCCGTCATCGCGACCAACCTGGTCTTCGGGCGCGTGACCGCCATGTCACTCGGCTACGCCGCCGGGCTCGATGACGTCACGGTGGTGCTCGCCAACCTGCTGGTCGAGACCATCCTGGTCCTGGCGTTTTACCCGCTGCTCGTGCTCAGCTGGCGCCAGCTGTTGGAGGTGAAGGCATTGCGGCCGTCCCTGCGGGCCGCCCGCGCGGCGGCGGAACGGCATCGCGATCCGATCCGCCGTTATGGGCTGATCGGTCTGTTCATCTTCGTCTGGTCGCCGTTGTGGATGACCGGTCCGGTCGTCGGCTGCGCCCTCGGTGTACTGATGGGGCTCACCATGCGGGTCACCTTGACCGTCGTCCTCGCCGGGACCTCGGTCGCCATCCTGGGCTGGGCGGTGGCCATGCGGGAGCTGCACGAGCAGGCCGCACGGTTCAGCCCGCTCGGCCCGCTGATCCTGTGCGCCACCCTCGTGGTGATGATCGCGGGGGGCTATCTCCTCAGACTCCGGTCAAGCCGGCATCCTGGAACCTCCGGTGGCAAGCGCACCGACTGAAAGGCGAATAGGGTCAAGTCCTTACTCTTGCCTCGCGCATTGCAGAGTCGGCTGCTTGAACCTAGAAACGGCAATTGGCCGCTTCGCCCTGCGTGCAACCTGCTGCTATCAGAAGGCTCTTGGCAATGCTCACCGCTCATCCGTCGGGTGAAGGCGGCTACGACCCCTGGCGCGACCCGTGTATCGGTTCAGCCGGCCGGTCCGGGCGCGGTGGCCTCCGGCGTGTCCGGATCCAGCCCGTAGCGCGCGAGCTTGTTCCGCAGACCGACACCGGAAAGGCCCAGCTCGGCGGCGGCGCGGGTCTTGTTCCCGTCGCAGCGGGTGAGGGTTTCGGAGAGGATGCCGGCTTCCAGGGCCTCGACGCGCTCCTTGAGGGTGCCGGTCGTGGCGGCGGGGTGGTCCGGCACGGCGGCGCGGGCGAGAACCTTGGCGCTCAGGAGCTGCGGGCCGAGCACCGAGCTGCGGTCGCTGAGCACCACCATGCGCTGGAGCTCGCTGCGCAGCTCGCGGACGTTGCCGGGCCAGTGGTAGCCCTGCAGCAGCGCCAGGGGCCTCCGGGGCGAGGCTCTGGCGGGGGGTCCCGAAGGCCTCTGCCGCCTCGCGCAGCAGCCGCTCGCAGATGGGGCCAAGGTCGCCTAAGCGCCGGCGCAGCGGCGGCAGGTGCAGGGTGACGCCGGCGAGTCGGTAGTAAAGGTCGTGGCGGAAGATCCCGGCGAGCATGGCCTGCCCCAGGTCCTTGTTGGTGGCGGCAACCACGCGCACGTCCACCTGGCGGCGCTGCACGCTGCCGATGGGTCGGATCTCGCCTTCCTGCAGGACCCGCAGTAGCTTGACCTGGAAGGCCGGCGAGACGTCGCCGATCTCGTCCAGGAATACGTTGCCGCCGTTGGCCTGCTCGAACAGGCCGACGTGGTCCGAAACCGCACCAGTGAAGGCGCCCTTGCGGTGGCCGAACAGCTCGCTCTACAGCAGTTGGTCTGGCAGGCCGCCGCAATTCTCGGCGACGAAGGACTGCCTGGCGCGCGAGCGAGCAGCTCCTTGCCGGTGCCGGACTCGCCGGTGATGAGCACCGGGATGTCGCAGGGGGCGATGCGCGTCAGCTGGTCGCAGATGCCCTCGATGGGGCTGTCCGGACCGCGCATGACCGCCTCCAGGCACCAGTTGCGCCGCTGGCTCGCGGGCTCCGGTGCGAGTTGTTGATGCGCCTCGGCCCGCGGCGGCTGACGCCGGAGCCTGACCGGGTCTCCGACACTCTAGCCGCCGCGGGGCTGGTGTTGGCGGCCGCTGTGTCGATGTGGCTCCGCAGTGCCTCGGCCGGGTCCGCGGCGAGCCGTTGGCCGACGGCGGCGACGCCATCGTCGGGGCCGGTCGCCGCGTGGGGGGTGTCAGTCCAGGACAAGGAACATCGCCAGCGCGGCGCCTTGATCCAGGAGTACTTGGCGCCTTCGATGATGGGCGCCGATGGCCGCACCGACCACGCCCACCGCGCCGAGACCCACCTTGTCGGCGTTCGCCTCGATGCCGAACACGTGCGTGTCGGTGGTGTGCTGGTAGAAGCTGCCCTTGTCCCAGAAACCGTCCTCGGAGCAGCCGATGCAGCCATGGCCGGACTGGATCGGGAAGGACACGCCGTTGTTCCAGCGCACCGTGGAGCAGGCGTTGTACGTCGTCGGCCCCTTGCAGCCCATCTTGGACAGGCAGTAGCCCTTGCGCGCGGACTCGTCGTCCCAGTTCTCGACGAACTGGCCGGCGTCGAAGTGCGGCCGGCGGTAGCACTTGTCGTGGATGCGCTGGCCGTAGAACATCGCCGGGCGGCCCTGGCGGTCCAGCTCCGGAATGCGGTCGAAGGTGAGCATGTACGTCAGCACGCCGGTCATCACCTCGGCGATGGGTGGGCAGCCCGGCACCTTGATGATGGGCCTGTCGTGGATCACCTGGTGCACCGGCGTCGCGCGCGTCGGGTTCGGGCGCGCGGCCTGGACGCAGCCCCAGGACGCGCAGCTACCCCTGGAGGTGATCGCCTTGCAGTCCGCGGCCATCTCCTTGAGCTGCTCGACGAAGGGCCGGCCGGCGATGATGCAGCTCATGCCCTCCTGGTTCAGCGGCGGATTGCCCTCCACGGCCAGGATGCAGTTGCCCGTGTATTTGTCCTTGATCTCCGCGAGGATCGCCTCCGCCTGGTGGCCGGCGGAGGCCATGATCAGGTCGTCGTAGTCCAGCGAGATCATCGACAGCACCACGTCCGAAACCAGCGGATGCGCGCTGCGGATGAAAGACTCCGAGCAGCAGGTGCACTCCAGCCCATGCAGCCAGATCACCGGCGTGCGCGGCTTGGTCTCCATGGCGTGCGCGATCCTGCCGGCGAAGCTCGGCGCCAGACCCAGCGCGGTGGCCGTCAGCGAGCAGAACTTGATGAAGCTGCGCCGCGTGATTCCCTGGCGACGCATGACCTCGTAGAAGGTCTCGGGCGTGGATCTGGGCATCACTGCTTGGTCCCCGGTTGGCGGTCGGGCGCGACACCGGCCGGGCCACGGACCCGGCAACCGGCACGGCGCTCGTGTTGGCGTTCCGGTAAACGCCCGCACAGACCGGACCAGATTTCGCTTCACCCGCCCGGCCAACACGTTGCGCTTTCGTTGTTGCGCTGCATCAATCGCTGCTGCGAAGTTGCTTTGCAGTGAGACTGCAATGCTGCAAAGCAAGTGGACGCTTTAGTCGTCGAGTGTTGGACCGTCGGCGACCGTTCCGCACAGCGGACCCGCTGCGCGGCCAAGTGGCACCTCAAGCTGACTGACGAAGGGGTCCAAGCCCATCGGAGCACGCCCCCCGCTCATCGAGCAGCTCCAGCATGCGCTGGCGGTTGGCCTGGATGGATTGGTCCCGCTCGCTTGACGCCGGCACGTTTCGACGGCTGAATAGCGGCTGCGTGACCGATCCAGTCCAAGAACCGACGGAAGGGGGGAAGAGATGCCTTCAGTGAAATCCCGGCATGTAGCTGATATGGTCTTCGCGACTCAGGTAGGGGATCACGAGATCCTGAACGACGTCCCGCCAACACCCGAATGGGGCGGCAAAGGTCGTCACCCGACACCGCCGGACTACTTCGTCGCCTCGCTTTCATCCTGCATCGCCGCCTTCGTGCAGCAGTACTGCAGCAAGTCCGGAATCGACGCCAGCGGCCTGTACGTAGAGATCCACTACGAGAAGGCCATCAACCCCGCTCACCTCAGGGAGCTGATGGTGGAGGTGCATCTGCCGAACGCCTCCGTCGGTCAGCGTGCCGATGCCATCCGACGCGTCTCGGGGCACTGTACGGTGCACGAGACCATCTGCAAGATGGAGGGGCTGCCGATCAGCATTCACGACAAGACCGGCGAGGTTGGAGCGGCCTGACGCGTGGCGCCGACGGTCTGCCAAGGTCCTCTCAATCCAGCACTTGAGAAAGCCTTGAACGGAGGCGGCCGGTGGCCCGCTGGCGGGGTCCGGATCGCCTGGCCGCAATGGGTCGCGGCCCGTCCGCCGCCCCTCTCCCGTGTTGAAGGCAATCAGGCCGAGCTGGCCACGACGCTGCGAGCGACAGGAGCCACGTCCTGGTGGATGCGCGGTCTAGTCGTGAATCTCGGCGTCGGCTGACAGCGGCGCCGGCGCGGTTACCGCGAGCGCCGCGTAGCTCACCGAGTGGCGCCAGTCGCCGGTGAGCGCACCGCTCGCGGCATAGGAGAGCCGATGCACCGCTGCGTCCGCCGGCAGCAGGCGCAGCAGCAACGTCAGTGGCCAGACACCACAAATGGTGACTCCGGTCTCCTCCCGGTACCGGAGCAGACCGGGGGCATCGTGCGCGACGATCCGTGCGATCGCGCCGTCGTCGAGGGCGCGTATCCGCTCCGTCACCCGCCGGTCCGGCGGGAAGGGGACATAGCCGAACCTGGGACCGTAATGGGTGAAGTCGCTGGAGACGACGATGAGCGTGCCGTCGTCGAGGAATGGCCGGATCAGGTCGGCGAGCAGCCGGTCTTCGTCGCCGTCGAGCAGACCCACCAGGATCGGCACCAGCCGCCAGCCAGGCGCCAGGGCTCGCTGGAGGAAAGGCAGCTCGATCTCGATCGCATGCTCCCGCTGGTGGGCGGCGGGCTCGGCGCGCACCAGCGCAGATGCCCTCAGGCGGGCGATGGTCTCCGCATCCAGCGGGACCGCACCGAGCGGCGTCTCGTAGGCATCGACATCACCGATGGAGAGCCCGTCGAATCCGGCGTGGTGGGCCGGCGCGAGCACCATCACACGCCGGTATTGCGCCCCGCGGATCAGCGCGAAGGCGCTCGCCGCGACCAGACCGCTATAGGTATAGCCGGCATGCGGCACGAGGAGCGCCCTGATGCCCCCCCCGGGGGGCTCGGATACAGCTTCGGCCAGCAGCGCGTCGACAGTCTCGGCCAAGGTCTCGGCGTCGGCCGGATACCAGGTACCGGCCAAGGCGCTGGGCCTGATCCGTTCGCCTCCTGCGTCGTCGTTGCCGGCCCAGCAGACAGCGGTCGTGCACAGACCCGCCCCGAGCCACCAGAGCACGGCGGCCACGGGGGCACGCCTTTTCATATCTCCCGCCTCAGCCGGCCAGCTCGTGCGGGCGATAATAGTCGGCCTCGCGGAGACTCGGCAGCCGCTGGACCGGCCGTGCCTGCGACGGCCGCCGCGGCCAGGGGATCGCGAGCCCGAGCGCACCCAGACCGGTGATCAGGCCCAATGCGCGTCTGCGCCCTTGCCGCACAGGGCCCCGTTCTGCTGTCGTCGTCATCTTCGGTCTCCACTCAGGTCTGCGGATCGCCAAACACCTGGAACCCGCTCGTTGCAGCTGGGACAACGGCCATCCGCGGTCAGCGCATAGTCGGTGATCATGAAACCAACCCGGCCGATCAGGAGTGTGCCGTCCCGCGGACAATAGGTGGAGTTGCCCGCATGTCCCAGCACATTGCCCACATAGACATGCTCCAGTCCCGCATCCTGGGCCTCCCGTCTCGCCCGGTCCAGCGTTTCGACCGGTGTGGGGGGCAGATTGCGCATCCGATATTGGGGCTGGAAGCGGCTGAAGTGCAGCGGCGTCTGGGCGCCGAGCTCGGCGCGGACCCAGCGTGCCAGGCGCCGGATCACGGCCGGGTCGTCGTTCAGCGTCGGGATGACGAGATTGGTCACCTCCAGCCACACGCCCTCCTCCCGCATGGTGACCAGGGCGTCCAGGACGGGCTTCAGCGTCGCGCCGTTCACCTGCCGATAGAAGCCGTCGTCAAACGCCTTGAGATCCGCGTTGGCCGCATCCAGCAACCGGCACAGCTGCCGCAACGGATGCTGGTTGATATAGGCGGCCGTGACGAAGCAGTTGGCGAGCCCCTCCTGGCGCGCCAGCTCTGCGGAGTCGTAGACGTATTCGTAGAAGACGACGGGATCGGAGTAGGTGTAGGCGATGCTGCGACAGCCCTCGGCCTTGGCCGCGCGGATCAGCTCCGGTGGGTCGAGCCGGTAGACCTGCTCCATCTCCTCGCCGCCCCGTTGCGAAAGCTGCCAGTTCTGGCAGTTGAGGCAATGCAGATTGCAGCCCGCGGTGGCGATTGAAAAGACCGGTGTCCCCGGCAGGAAGTGGTAGAGCGGCTTCTTCTCCATCGGGTCGATATGGACCGCCGACGGCCGGCCGTAAGTCGTGGCGCGCAGCCGCCCGCCCAGGTTCACCCGGATACGGCAGTCCCCGGCGCCCCCCTCGGGGATCACGCAGCCGCGCGGACAGAGCTCGCAGGTGACCGCGCTCATGGCGCGGACCCCGCGCGGGCCGCGCGCGCCTCGTCGTTGCTGAGCGGGTGGTACCAGCTCGCCTCACGGTCGCTAAGCTCACCGGACTCGATCCGCCGCTCCACGGCCTGACGGTCGATGACGCGCCAGCCCGAGCCCGACAGGCCAAGCGGCCGCAGGCTGTCGACGAGCTGCAAGGCGATCACCAAGCCCGTGATCAGGACAAGCCCGAGGAAACGGAGCTCGCGCTCGTGGATGTGTCGAAGCTGATGCATCGCATGCCATCGCCGGCCGGACCCGATGATCAAACTGTAGACGATGGACGCGGCGGGATCGTTCCGCTATCTCAGCCATGGGGCCGGTGCCGGAGGCGGGTATCGGCGCCGCCGAGGCAGCGTCCGCAGCGAATGCAGTCCAAGTCGTATTCGCTCCGCACACCCAGGTCGCAATGCTCGAATCGGCGCTTGGGCGCCATCCGGCCGAGCCACGCGAGCTTGTTGCCGAGGGCGAGAACAGCGCCCAGCGGACAGAAATAGCGGCACCAGAAGCGCACGTAGACCAGGGACCCGAGCAGCACGGCGGCGGCGAGCACCAGCATCCAGCCCCCGATGCGCCCGCCGAACAGCTGCTGCATCGGGTCGAAGGCCGCCCACAGCGGATCGCCGCTGAGCCAGACGGCGATCAGCATCAGCGCGAGCAGCAGATACTTGAGGTAGCGCGCAGCCTGATCGACGCGGCGATCCGGATAGCGGCGCAGTCCGAGCAGCCGGCCGGCTCGGGAGACCAGCTCCTGCAGCGCGCCGAACGGGCACAAGATACCGCACCAGATCGGACCAAACAGCAGCGCCGTGAGTCCGGCGAAACCGAGCAGCAACCAGCGCTGCGGGTTGTCTGTCGGCGCGGGCGCATGTCCGACGCTCAGATTGACCAGATCGACCTCGGTGATCGGCGAGTTGAGCCAGAGCCCGAGCACGCCGATGGCGGTGACGAGCAGCAGCAGGCGCACCCCCTGTCGGCCCGACACATGGACCATCAGCGCCGCGATCAACAGGGCGAGGGTCGCCCAGAACGGCGCCTCGAGCGAGGCTGGCGGCGGCGTCCGCAACGGCGGGATCGCGGCGCCGAAGGCCGCCTCGCCAAGCCGGCCCGCGGCCAGGTTGATGGCCTCCAGCGCGGCCCGGCTCGTGACCGTGGCACCGCTCAGCGCGTCGACCCGGTCGAGGCTCAAGCGACCGGCGGTCAGGTCCGCACCGGCAAGGCCGGTAAGCCAACCCTCGATGCCGGCGATATAGGCCGGTGTCTCGTTCGAGCTCAGGTAGCGCACGCCGGCCAGCGTCCCGTTCCGGTCCACGGCAAGCAGCAGGTTGATCGGCCCGCCGTACCCGCTGACCTCGGGCGCCGCGGCCATGCTGGCCAGGGCCGCGGTCGAGGGCTCGGTCTGACCGATCGGCGTGCCAAGATAGTGGATGAAGGGCCGCTCCACCGGCTCGAACCGGAGGTCTCCGGCCAGCTCCGTGAGCCGCGACGGCTCGAACCGGACCTGCGGCCCCGGCGTAGCCCCCTGCTGGAGCAGATGCCAGCCGTAGACCAGCAGCACTGCGTAGGCCAGTGCCCAGCCGACGCCGGGCCACGGGAACGACGGAACGCCGCGGATCCTGGGTCCGGGCGAGGCCGGCAGCAGCCGGGCGACCAGCAGCGGGACCAGCGCCAGCAGCGCGAGCACGGCCAGGACCCGAGAGGCCGCCGCGCTGCCCAGCAGCGGGAGCATGAGCGCCCCGGTGACCAGTCCGCCGAGGGCGCCGCCCAGATTGTCCGCGGCGGCGGTGAGGCCTCCGCTCTGGACGATCTCCGGGCGGTCGCGATGGGTGAGCGCGACGCCGAGCGGAAAGCCGGTCCCGGTCAGCAGGCCCAGCAGCAGCGCGAGTGTCACATAGCCCGGCTCCTGCCAGGGGCCGGTTTCGGCGCCGAGCGCGCGGAGCCCGGCAGGCAGGGCCAGCAGCATCACCGCCACCAGGCCCATCGTCGCTGCGAGCGCCGCCCCGGGCCGGCCCGTGCGCGTGAGACGGGTGCCGAGGCCGGCGCCGAGCGCGAGCCCCGTCATGAAGACACCGTTCAGCAGCGCAATCCGCTCGAACATGAAGCCCACGTGGGACTGATAGCCGAGCAGCAGCGTAAGCTGGGCCGCCATCGCGATCATGCCCAGCAGCGTCAGCACGAAGACCGCCCCCCCTCGCTCCCCGGCCCGCCGCGGTGTGCCCTCAAGCGCGGTGCGCAACAGCCACAGGACGACCAGCAGCGCCGGCGGCAGCAGATAGGGCCAAGACCCCATCTCGCGCAGCGTACTGAGCCAGTCCACGACGCCGGAGCCGCTGAAGCGGCCCCAGAGCAGCATGTTCAGGTAATAGGTGACGGGCCGCTCGTCGGTGTTGATCTCGGCGCGCGCCTGATCGAGCTGCCCGCGCACGAAGGCGACCTCGCGAGGGTCGAGCAGGTTGGCGAAGGCGCCCTCGGGCAGATCATGGGCATCCAGCGCGATGGCGCGGTAGCGCCGGAGGAGCTCGGCCGGGTCCTCGCTGACCCGGTTCGCAGCGGCCGACGCACACAGGGTCTGCTCCTCGCCCGGCACAATGGCGACATGGGGCAGCACCGACCCCAGGGTATGATAGACGGAGCCCGCGTAGCCCGCGACCTCGCGGCCCAGATAGCTCGCGGCGCTGCTGACACGGGTGCACAGCACCCCATCCGGCGTCAGGCGCTCACGGGCCCGCACATAGAACTCCCGCGTGAAGAAGCGGTTGCCGTGGGCGCTGGCGGGGCTGGCCGCGAGGATCAGGATCAGGTCGTAGCCGGCCCCCGGAGGTGGTCGCTTGATGAAGCGCCGGCCGTCCTCGAAGCGCAGCCGCAGGCGTGGATCGGCCAGCGCGCGCTCGGTTTCCTGATCCAGGAAGGGCCGCACCGCATCGAAGGCGCGCCGATCGTCCTCCACCACCTCGATGCGCTCGATCGGATAGCGGGCCAGCTCCGCCGGCAGTCCGCCGGCCAGCCCGCCGAGGACCAGGACGCGCCTGGCATCCGCTGCCTGGGCGGCGAAATAGGCCGCCTCACGCCGGACCTCCAGCGACTGCGGGAAGCTCTCACGGATCTGTCCGTCGGCGACGACCGAGGTCTGATCGCCGAGCCTGGCCACCGCCACGTGCCCGTATCGGGTCTCGACCGAGCGCAGCAGCTCGAGCCCCGGCTGCAGATTCGAGAAGCGCAGCACTTCCAGTCGCCGCTCCACTTCCTTCGTGAACGGGAAGAGCGTCAGTGCCAGACCGAGCAGCGCCAACAGCAGAGACGCCCACCCGCCCGGTGCCCGCAACGGCCGCGGCGGCAGTGACCAGGCGGTCACGGCCAGGACCAGGGTCAGAACCCCCAGGGTTCGCGCCAGACCCAGCCACTGCACGAGTACGAAGGTGAACAGCACCCCGCCGAGCAGCGCCCCTAGCGCGTCGGCGACATAGAGCCGACTCACCAGGGTGGCAGCGTCCCGCCGAGTGGCGCTGGCGTGGCGGGGTTGGTCGGCCAGCGCCTTGCAGGCCAGCGGAAAGCTGATTCCGAGTGCGAGGCCGATCGGGAGGGTGACGGCCAACAGCGACAGGAACAACTCGCCAAGCGGGACCAGCCCGCTTGCGGGGATATCGAGCAGCACCCGGACCGAGCGCAGTGCCAGCACCTGCACCAGCAGCAATAGCGGCAGCAGGACCAGCAGCAGCCGCAGCGCCGGCAGCGGGTTCCGCACCCAACGACGCCCCCGCAGCGCGATGACCACGAGCGCGCCGGCCGCGAGCCAGAGCAGCCAGCTCCCGTAGAAGGCCCCCAGGCTCAGCTCGTTGCCTTGGAAGACCACCATGCCCTCGCGGATCAGCACCGCCTGCATCACCTGCGCGCACGCGCCCAGGATGAGGATGGCGACGAAGAGTCGGTGCTTGATGGCCACGGGGACCGGTCCTGCCGGCAGCGCTTTCGGTTGCTTAGGCAAGCGGGAACGGCGGCATCTGCGGGAAGCACGGGGTTATGCGGCGCTCTCCTGCGGTTCTAGACGCCTTCTGCACCACCCGAAGAGCCACCACGGTCAGTCGGAAAGGTAGTACTCGACCGTCGAGACCACCCGCACCTTCTTGATGTGCGGGGTGTTGCTGTCGCGGTCTTCGATCGAGAACTGGCCCTGGCTGGCGCGGCGGATCTTGCCCAACCGGCTGTCGGAATCCTGGGCGAACTTGGTGGCGACTTCGCGCGCGTTGCGTGTCGCCGCCTCGATCATCCCCGGTTTGATGTCGTTGAGCCGCGTGAACAAGAACTGAGCACGCGCCTCGAGGTCGGCACCTCCGATCGCCAGACCCTGCTTGCCCAAGTCCACCAGCCGGGTCATGGCGCCGCGCACCTGCTCGACGCTGGTGGTGTAGACGGTGATGGTGGAGGTCGCCGCGTAGCGGAATTTCATCTCCGCGGAGCTCGCGTAGGGCTGCGCCTGGCGGTCGACCACTGCTGGCGGCGACACACCGATCTCCGTTTCGCTGAAGCCCGCCTGCCGAAGAAAATCCACAACCTGCCCGTTATGCTCCTGCACCGACTGATACAGCCCCACCAGGTCGTTGCCCGCTTCGCTGAAGCGGATCGGCCAGATCGCGACGTCGGCCGGCACTTCCTGCTCGGCAAGACCCTTGACCGTGACGCTGCGTTCCAGTGCCTTGACCTTCAGGACGCCGCTGCTCGCCCAGTAGCCGAGCCCGATCAAACCCGCGCAAACGAACGCACCTAGCACAAAGGCTGCGCCAAGACTGCGATTGTGATTCATGTCAGCTCCACCTTCAGGTGTCGGTCGTCGCGTCGCCTTGTCTGGGCTGCCTTCTGTTGGGCTCCTGCCAATTCCGCGAGTCCGGCGACCGGACAAGGTCATGTCCCCTCCTCCGCCCGCGAGACATGGGTGGCCGGAACGATGCGGACCCGAGCACGGCGTCCCCGACCGTCCGGCCAAGGCCGAACAACAGCGCTTTCAGCTCGGAGCCCAGGCGCGTCCGCGTCCAATGGATGGGCAGCTGCGTGCGCGCCGTGGTTTGATGGCCTGCTGGGAGGCAGACGTGTGCCCCGTCCCCTGGTGCTCATCCCCCGCCCCAACGCGCAACTGCCATCCCACCGTCGGCGGAGACTATCGGGACGTCACTTCTCCGCTGATTGCCCGAACGTAAGAGGCGCTGACCCCGTCGCCTGGGGCCACCGACTCGAGCACCGCCGGATCCCGGACGTCAAAGGTCATCGTGCTTTCCGGCCCCTTGATCGTCACGGTGGATTTTGCCTTATCGACGGACTCGACGATGCCGTTGATGGTCATAGCTTCGACGATCGAGCCGGCTGGCTTTTCCCCCGGTTCCCGAAACACGGCGGAGTCTTTGGTGACACCCAGCGAGCCTCCCTCCGGCCCCTTTTGGAGATCGACCAGGATCAGATTGGTTTCGGTGATGGTCAGGGTGTTTCCGACCTTGATCTCATCGAGGCGCTTCACCTCCTCGGGAACATGAAGCACCTCGAAGCGTCCCTCGGGTGTCTTGATGGTCAGCATACGCTTGTCCTGATTGACGACGGTCACGGTGCCGGTCAGCGCCGAGGAGACCGCGACCTCCGCGACCGGCACTGTCTCGGCGTATGTCATGGGCATGGAACCCAGCATGCCCAGGCTCGTGGCACAGGCAAGGATGACCGGGCGTGGCATCTTGGACATGGACATTCTCCTCTCAGTTGGCGTGCTCGAAGACAAAAAGCGAGGCAAGCTCGCGGTCGCATGAGATGCCGATCCTTGTGGCCATCCCGGCCAAGAATCAGCACCGAGCAGCAAAACGCGGTTCTGCTGCGCCTTCCTTTGCAGTCGCCAAGGCGGCTGCACAGCGGACGGGGGCTCCCTGCCCCGCGGACATCGATGAATCAGTCGGCGCCTGCGGTCTCGATTCCCCCCTGGGCGGCGTCCTGAAAGCGGAATCGATCGACGGCCGTTTGCAGGTTGAAGAGCAGCCGCTCGCGGCCTAGGGTCTCACCGAGCGAGGAGCGTTGGACCATCCCGAGGACCTCCGGGTTGAGCGCGACGAGCCACAGCAGGACACCGCGCTCGCGCAGCCTTTCCTCGCCCTCGATCAGCATCTTGAGGGCCGAGTACTCGATATCCGGCACGGCGCTGAAGTCGATCGCCAGCACTCGGGGCCCGGCGGCCTCGACAAGCGGCAGGAGCTGCTCGCCGATACGTTGGGCATTGGCAAAGAAGATGCGTCCCTCGGGCCGCACCAGCAGGAGCCCGAGAACGCTCTCGTCCTCTGGGTGCTCGGCCGACCTCGGCCTGAAGACGTCGGTGCCGGGCTTGCGCCCGAGGACGTAGACGCGCGGGTGGGCCGCCTGATAGGCAAGAGCGACCAGCGACACAATGATCGCCACAACGATCCCCTTGAGCGTCCCAAGCAGGACCACCCCGGCGAATGCGGCCAGCGCCCAGAGAAACTCCATACGCCGGATCCGCAGGATGGCGCCGAACTCGGCGGGCTGGATCAGGCCGATCGAATAGACGATGACCACGGCGGCCAGGGTCGCCTGCGGCATCAGCCCCATCAGGGGTGAAAGGAAGACCAGAGTCGCCAAAGCGGCCGCGGCCGTCACCAGACCGGCCACCCGGGTGCGGGCGCCGGCACGCCGATTCACGGCTGTTTGCGAGGTGCCGCCCCCGGCGGGCATGCCGCTGAACAGTCCGCCGACCGCATTGCCGACACCTGTCGCCAGAAGCTCCCGGTTCGGCTCGGGCCTCGGCTCGCCCCGGATCGCGAAGGCCCGCGCCGCGGCAATGGACTCGGTGAAGCTCATGAGCGCGATGCCGAGCGCGCCGGGCCAGAGCTGCGCGATCAGATCGAGTCTGGGGGCGGTGAAGGGCGGCAGCCCCTGGGGGATGTGGCCAACCGTTTCCACGCCGTGCCCTTGCAGCGCGAACAGCGCCGAGGCGGCGATGCCGAGCCCGACCGCGACTAGTGGTGCCGGGGCGCGCGGGACAAACCGCTCCATGCCGACCAGGATGGCCAGCATCGCAATTCCAACCACGAGCGTAACGACGGATGTCTCGGGCAGTTGCTGGATGAGCGCGAGCAGGTTCTCCAGGAAACCCCCCTTCTCGAAGTGGATGCCGAGCAGCTTCGGCACCTGGTCGAGGATGATGACCAGCCCGACCCCCGCCTTGAAGCCGGTCAGGACCGGCTCCGAGATGAAGCTGGCGACCACGCCCAGGCGCAGAACCGAGGCCAGGATCAGCATGATTCCGACCAGGAAGGCGAGGGTCGCAGAGGCGGTCAGCAGCGCAGCCGGATCTCCGCCCGGCGCGACCAGCGCGAGCTGCGTCCCGGTCAGGATCGCCAGCGTGGTGGTGGTGCTCACGCTGAGCGGGCGCGACGTCCCCAGGATCGCATAGATCACCATGGGGACAAAGGCGGTGTAGAGCCCGACCTCCACCGGCAGCCCGGCGACCGTGGCATAGGCCATGGCCTTGGGGACGACCACCGCGGCGGTCGTCAAACCGGCGACGAGATCCGGACGCAGCCAATGCCTTCGGTAGCCCGCCCCCAGGCCGAGTGACGACATCCCCACCCTGCGAGTTGGGTGGCCCTGTGGGCCAATCTCGTTGTCAGTCTTCATGCATTGCCACCTGCACCGGCGATGACTTGTGGCGGCCGTCCCACAGGTGCCGGTGTCCGCCCGCCCGTGCATTTAGTGCACGTAGCGCCGGCCGACGCAGACAAGTACCTGCGGCACGCGTATGGCGTGCTCGGGTGTCAGTAGCAAGCCCACGTGGTTCATGATCAGGACATAGGCGTGCAGCCGGCAGCGCTCGCGCGCCCCGCGCAGCCACCCGAGATACGCGAGCGAGTCCTGGTCGTCAATCAAGCAGGTCGCGCGGTTATGCCTGCGCTTCACGATGCGAAGCGGCAGGCCGTCGATGTGGACAGGTGTTCGCCTGGGCACGACGGCAGCCTAGCAGAAATCGAGCCCGGCCCCGTCTTCTATTTCCGGCGACGCCGGAGCCACAACATAACAAAGAAAAAGAAAGAAAAAGAAAAAGGGCCAGGCTCAATTCAGGAATTCCTTAACGGCCAGTTCGCCCAGTAGCCTTTCCCGTTGAACCCGCCGTCCTCTGATTGACGCGGCCTGCCCCGTTTTGCGCAACTGCCTTCGCTGACCAGTCATGGCTTCGATCTCCCGGTAGTACCGGTCGTTGCCAACAAAGACGGATCCTTTACTGTCTGGTTCGGTCTCGAGGCACCGAAAGGGCATGAAGGCAACCGGGTCCAGATCTTGCCGAAACAAGCGCTTCGGCGTGATCCTGCGGATCTACGGTGCGCCCGAAGCCTGGTTTGACGAGACCTGGAAACCGGGCGATCTTGAGCTCATCGACTGAACAATGGATTAAGCAGGATCGACCGATGAAGCAAAATCCTACCCGCCTGGCGCTAACGGCTCTGGTGGCTTGCATGGCCGTTGTCACCGGCCGTCCCGCTTCTTCCCAAACGAGCGGCGACACCCTCGATGCGGCAGGGGCGACGCCACCTCCGCGGCTGATCCTCCAAATTACGGTAGACGCGCTGCGCGGCGATCTACCGGGACGCTACGCCCACGTGTTCGGCGACGGCGGGTTCCGATACCTGATGGGCGAGGGCGTCCAATACACCAATGCCCATTACCAGCACGCCAATACCGAGACCATCGTCGGCCACGTGTCGCTTGCGACCGGCACGGTGCCCGCCGCACACGGCATGGTGGGAAACGTCTGATTCGACCATGCGGACGGCCGGCTCGTCTACAACATCGAGGACCCGAACCACCATCTGATCACCGCCGGCGCCGACGCTGGCGAACTACCTCGGCGTCAAGCCGCCTTCGGGCGCGATTGGCAATCCGCTGGTTGAGATCGTGCCCGATTGAAATGGGTGCACAGAGAATACCGGTTTGCTGCGACGACTCGATGTCGTATCTGCGACCGATTTGTCAGTATGCATTCGATCAATGTCCCATGACGAAGGGAAAGAAACGCTGCAGTCGTTGACAATCGTCCTGTCTGTCGACCAGCGGATGAGCCAACCGCCGACAGCGCTTACAGCACCTGACACGAAGGCAGCGGCACAGTAGTGCTGAGAATCGGCGGCCCGCGCCGTTCTCGGAGCGTCGCCGTCCCGTGCCAGGACATGCCCAGTCGCCGCGCGCCGAGCCCTCCATTCAAAGATAGCGCTGGGCCGCGGTGACGAAGTCCTCACGGCGGGGAAGATCCAGCGGGACGATCGCGACGGGCAGCATGATGGCGCGGGCACCGCGCGCATTTTGGAGCTCTTGGAGGACGATCCGGCGCGACGATGGGTCGGCAGGATCCTGTCGGATGTTCATCGGCCCCAGACAGAGGTCGATCTCTTGTGACCAGACCTGGCGCTCCGCCTGCCCAAGACGCTCGGCAACCACCTCCAAGTGGGCCTTCAGGACGCCCGCATCCGCACCCAGCGCCTGCAGTTGTTGCGAGACGGCGTCGAGCTCCGCCTGCAGGCCGGCCTCGTCCGCTCGACTCGCCTCCGGCCGATCGAAGCTCAGGGTGCCGCGCTTCATGGCCTGGAGCTTGCGCTGCAACAGGTCACGCTGGCGTGTGAGGTCCGCCCGCTCCACCCTTGCCTCGGTGATCTCGGCCAGGGCCAGGGCGAGCAGGTGATCGAAGGCACGCCGCTTGAGAAATCGCCTCCACTCCTCCTCGAGGGTCCGGGGCTCCAGCAGGCGGTGCCCCGAGAAGCTGACCGATACCTGGGCCACGTCGCGCCTCACCTGGTCGCCCACCAGATCCATCCCGAGGATGCTCCTCTCCTCTCGGCGCGCCAAGAGCAGAGCGGTAACACGCTCGGCACCCAGCCCGTCGCTGCCGGACAGGTAATCCGACAGGGCCCTGTCCCGGCCGAAGAATTGCTGCATCTCCTCGATCGAGGCAAAAAGGGCCGCGAGTCGGAAGTCGTTGCGATAGCCGTCGGGTCCGACCGCCACGGGGGCGGGGATGCCGTCCACAAGGGCCATGACGTGATCGATCGCGTGGATCACCGGCTCGCGCAGCCGCTTGCGGTAACCCGGGACCAGCCGGAGCCGGGGGTCGGTGCCGTCCACCGCCCGTTCGATGGCCATTTCGATCAGGGTCTCGGGGTAGCCCCCGACGGGCTCGCGGCGACCGAAGATGGACTGGAACAGCTTCACCCTAGTGCCTCCTTCGAGAGAAATCGCCGCCTCGGCCCAACGTCCCGAATGGGGCGGTCCGACGAAAACTTGCCGCAGCGGGCGGTGTTCAGGATCAACCTGCGCCTCGCCATCAACCAGGATCAACCCATCGGCAACGACCCCTTGTGACGCGAGATTGAAGCGACGACAGGTCAGCGCCGGGAACTGCGCAAGCGTGGCAGGCCGCGCAAGCAGGAGGAGCAGCCCTCGGCCGAGGATGCGGCACAGGGCGAACTGCCTAGTTGAATTAATTGAGCCTGGCACCTTTTCGCCTTGATCGGACTCGATTTTTCTCGATCGATCTGGTTCCAGGGCGACTCCGCGGCGCCGATCATGGCGACGCCGCGTAGCGTCGAGGGCAGGTTCAAACTGCCTTTTCATCCTCAAACATGCGGTAGACGACGCCCGCCAGGACGGCACCGGCAATCGGAGCGACCCAGAACAGCCAAAGCTGGGCCAGTGCCTTACCCTCGCCGTTCAGGGCCAGCACCAGCGCCGGTCCGGTACTGCGGGCCGGATTCACCGAGGTATTGGTGATCGGAATCGAGATCAGGTGGATCAGCGTCAGCGCGAATCCGATGGCCAGGCCGCCAGCCACCGCATGGGCCTGCTTGTGGGTCGCGCCAAGGATAATGAACAGGAACATGAAGGTCATCACGATTTCTGTCACCAGCCCGGCGATCATGCCGTAACCCTGCGGCGACAGCTCGCCGTACCCGTTTACGGCCAGGCTGCTGGCGGTGAGTTCAAAGGTCGCCTGACCTTCCTTGTACAGACCCATGTCGCTCGCGACATAGAGGATAAGAAGAGCGGCGGCGATGGCGCCGAGGGTCTGCGCTATGACGTACATGGGCAGGTCGGCCCAACTAAAGCGTCCGCCCACGGCAAGACCTACCGAAACGGCCGGGTTCAGGTGGCAGCCCGAGATATGGCCGATGGCATAGGCCATCGTCAGCACCGTGAGGCCGAACGCGAAGGCCACGCCCAGATAGCCGATGCCAACCGTCGGAACGCCGGCCGCGAAAGCGGCGGCGCCACAGCCGCCGAGCACCAGCCAAAAGGTACCGATGAATTCTGCGATGGACCGTTTCATCATTGACATGAGATGGTTCTCCAATAGTCATCCGATCTGCAAATGCACCCAAGGGCGCAGCATCAATGTCGCGACGCCGGCCGGCGCCGGCGCCGGATTATACTGGCACCGGACTCGCGATAATCAGGAAGATTGCCATCAAGCCCCTTATTCTGGCTCCCACGCTCCAGAGATTGTGCAGGTGTTCGGCGCCGCCGCCGGGTGGCGCCATCGGTGGGCCTCAGGGCGCCGTGGCGGCAGGCGGTGGGGCGACCTCGCTGGGAGGCTCACGCCCATAGGCGGTGGCAGCGGCACGCAAGGGTGAGTTGGGTGCCAGAACGCCGTGATAGCGATGGCGGTGCAACTTCGGCGGTGGCCACTCTGTGAACAAGCTGGGCCGCAAGATGACCGATCAGCTCCAGCGACGTGAGGGACAGCGCCGTGGTGCCATCGCGCTGGGCTCTCGGCAAGCCGTAGATGACGTGCTGATCGTCGACCAGATAGAGACGCTCGAGCGCCAACGGCGGGCGCGCACAGTAGCGCAGCAACCGCTCCAGGCCCGCGCCCCTTGCACAAGAAGGCGACCAGGAAGTCATGCCCGCCCCCTGTGTGAACAATTCGGGACAGCGGGCGCGGGCGAAGCCGAGGCCAAGATGCCGCATTCGAGATAATGCCGGAATTCCCGTTCCCCGTGGGCCGGCACGCGTTGCCCGTCCGAGTCGTCTTCCCTGACCAGCGCGAGGCGACTCTCCAGGTGCTGCTGAACGACCTGGTACAGGTGGGTTTTCTCGGGATGGCGGCGGCTGTAAGGAACCGATCGGCATCCCTGTGACGCGACGGCCATGTGCATGTCGGTGTCCGGCTGGAATCCAACGAATCGCGGATACTGTTTTTATGCACAAAAAAGCAGCCGGTCTGCTCACGGACGGGGATCGGGCGCTAACACGCTGGGCGTTCGGAGCGGTCTTCATCGGCTTATCCTGACGGTTCGCACCTCAGAGTACGTTCACTGTGGGGGCGCCGCCCTCGGCGCGATCGGCGCTGGATCACTGGCTCTCCCCAACCTCGTGTCTCCGTTCACTCTGGGCTCGCAGAGTCGCTTGGATTTCCTTCTATCCCTCGCCCGAGACCCGAAGTGCCATTGTCGCCCCAGTCGGCTGCCGGCCAGGAACGATGCGGCTGTTCCTAAGCCTCAAGCCGGACCGCGACAGGCCAGCGTTCGAGGCACAAACAGGGCTTTTCGCACTCAAGCACCAAGGAGCCGCTGTTCCGGCAGCCGGTGCAGGCTTCGCCGCCCGTCGGCGACGTACCTCGATCTGCGGGTCGTCGCTCGGGCCCTCGATACCACAGTTCCAGCTCCGGTTGTCGTCGCTGCCGCCGCGATTTTCGCGGATCGGAAATGCGGAAGAGAAATCGCAGCACCCCTGCGAGCCGAGGGGTGCCTGAAACGCGAGGTTAGCGACGGCCGGGGCTGGAGCTGCGGTCAAGGCTCGAGCGTGGGGCTCGCGGGCATCTCGATATGAGAGCGGCCGACACCACCGGCGGCTAGGGAGGACGCATTCCTTATGATCGAGTCTCACCCCTATCGCGCCGACATCGACGGGTTGCGCGCCCTGGCCATCGTGCCGGTGGTGCTGTTTCATGCCGAGGTTCCCGGTTTCGGGGGCGGCTTCGTCGGCGTCGATGTCTTCTTCGTGATCTCCGGCTACCTGATCACCTCGATCATAGC
Organism: Thiocapsa sp.; assembly: GCF_022340925.1. Lineage (GTDB taxonomy): Bacteria > Pseudomonadota > Gammaproteobacteria > Chromatiales > Chromatiaceae > Thiocapsa. The sequence continues at coordinate 18,210 of NZ_JAJDNA010000005.1, read as the reverse complement.
GCATGAGCTACGGACGGGCCGCTTCTCGCTCGCGCGCTTCTACGAGCGCCGCGTGCGGCGCATCCTGCCGGCCTTGTTCGCGGTCCTGCTGGCCAGTGCACTGGCGACCGCCCTGATCCTCTATCCCGGCGAGGCGCGCGGTTTCTCCCGATCGCTGATCGCCGCGACCCTCTTCGTCTCGAGCATCTTCTTCCATCGCGAAAGCGGCTATTTCGATCAGGAGGCCGAGCTCAAGCCCCTGCTGCACACCTGGTCGCTCTCGGTCGAAGAGATCTTCTACATCCTGTATCCGGTCCTGCTCTGGCAGGTCTGGCGCCGCGGTCAGCGGTCTCGAATCGCCCTCGTCGGCGGGATCGCCGCGCTCTCCTTCGCGGCCTCCGTGATCGCACTGCGGCTCGACCCTGCCTCGACGGCCGCCTTCTTTCTGCCGCATCTTCGAGCCTGGGAGCTGCTGATTGGCACGATCGTGGCCTTAGCCCCCCTGCGTCTGCCGCGCGGAAGGATCTTCTCCGACGTGATCTCGATCCTGGGCCTGATACTGATCGCCTGGCCAGTCCATGCCTATTCGCAGGACACCATCTTCCCCGGGCTCGCCGCCCTGTCGCCCTGTCTCGGCGCGGCGCTGCTGATCCTCGCGGGCCAGCGGCGGCCGTCGCTGATCGGACGGGGCCTGTCCTGGCAGCCGATCGTCCTCATCGGCCTGATCTCCTACTCGCTCTATCTCTGGCATTGGCCGATCTTCGTCTTCGCGCGCCACCTGATGGGTCCGGACCTACCTCTCGGGGTGTCGCTGCTGCTGGTATCGGCGAGCCTAATCCTGGCGATTCTCTCCTGGCGGTGCATCGAGCGTCCCTTCCGGGGCCGCTCCGGCGTGCTGCCGCGTCCCCTGCTTTTCGGCGCGGCGGCCCTCGCGGCCGTCATCCTCGTCGGCATCGGCTTGCACGGCGAGCGCACGGCCGGCTGGCTCGGCCGCTATCCTCCGGAGCTCGCGGTCATCCTCGCCGCGGCGGATGACCGCGATCCGCGTCAACCCGAGTGCGAGAGCGTCCGCGCCGATACGCCCGGCTGCCGCTACGGAGATCCGGACGCCCCGCCGGTCATCGCACTCTTCGGCGACAGCCACGCCGCGACCTATGCAACCCTGCTCGGCGAGCTGGCGCGCGAACGCGGAACCTCCGTGCTAAGCCTATCGATGCCGATCTGCCCGCCGGCCCTGGGTTGGCAAGGCGAGCCCTTGTCCTGGCGGGAGGATTGCGAGCGCTTTCAGCAGCTCGCGCTCAAGCGAATCATCGCGACGCCGAGCATTCACACCGTGGTGATGTCGGGCCGATATCGGATCTATCCGTTCGATGATCCCGACGCGGGACTCATCGAAGCCATGGATGCCGCCATCGACGCCCTGGTCGCGGCCGGCAAACGGGTCGTGCTCGTCTATCCGGTGCCCGAGCCCGGCGTGGATGTCCCGACGGTGCTGGCCGAAGCCGTGCTGGAGGGGCGGGATCCGGAACGGGTCGGTCAGCCGCTCGAGCAGCTCATGCACGACGATCGGTGGGTCACGGCCGCCCTGGACGGCCTCGGCGCGCAGACGCCGCTGATCCGTCTTCATCCGCATCGGATCCTATGCCGGGACACCCTTTGTCTCTTCTTGCGGGACGGGCAAGTGCTCTACTACGACGACAATCATTTGAGCGTCAGCGGAGTACGCCTGTTGCGACCGCTGTTCGCGCCCTTGTTCGATCGCCGAGACGGACGCGCTTGGCCGGATTGATCTCGATATCGTGGGTGCTTAGGAGACCACGGCGCGCACCGCGGGCCAGGTGCTGCTGACGGTACTGCCGGTGTTCCTCGGTTATCTGCTGCCGGCCCCACTCCTTGCTTGGTTGCTCGCACGGGTGTTGCGGCTGCGCTTCGATCGCAGGAGGCGGCGGTGGCAATCATCGGTCCGCGCCGGGTCGGCAAGACAACCCTCGCCCACGAGAGATCGCCGGAGGCCGACGGTCTCGAGCTGCATCGGGCTCTTGGTCGACCTGCTGCCCGTCTGGCGCCTGCAGCCCTTCCATGCCAACGTCGGCAAGCGCAGATCGTCCGTGCATCCCTGACACCGACTGACAGAGATTGCCTCAGACCTCGCTCGGCTCGGCGGCGACCCCCTCGGGCAGCGCGAAAGGCGTGGCCAAGGTCAGCGGGGTCATGAACATGGCGCCGCCGCCGGGGCGATGGATCTCCGCCTGCTCGTAGATGCGATCGAAGAGTGCTTTCGCTTCGTCCGCATCGACGACGATCTGGACCAGCCGCACCAGATTCGGCTCGGGGAGCTTGCCCCGCCGCGTGACGGCCTCCCGCAGCATCGAATGGCCGCGACAGTAGACGCTGTCTGCCCGATTGATCCCCTGGTCCCGCAGCCACGCGAGCAGCCGCCGCTCGGTGCCGTCGTCCGGCAGGATACAGGAGATCAGCCTAGCCGCCCGGCCCGGCACCCCTGCGTCTACCTGCGCCTTGCTCACTGCGCGTCCCCCCGGTCCGGGACCCGGGCGAGGACCTCGCGGGGGACATAGGTGGCCATACGCTCCACCGGCGTGATGTAGACCATGCCGGCGCCGGGCACGTCAAGCCCCGCGGCGCGATAGACCGCCTCGAAGACGACGTCCTGATAGTCGGTGGCGACCAGGATGCTGACGACATCCTTCTCCGCCTCGATCGCGATGCCCAATAGCCCGAGTCGTTCCCGCGGACCGATGCCGCGGGCGTGGTAGACCAGCGCACCGGCCGCCCCCATGCTCCGGGCGGCCTTGATGACCGCATCGCCGCGCCCAACGGTGACGACGCAGGTGATCAGCGCCACGTCGGTCAGATAGGTGATCTTGGCGTCTTTCATAACACTGCTTGGACCTCTTGCTCGCGGTGGATAGCCGGTTGGTCGCGGGCGGCCCGTTCCTGGCGGCCGGCCTGCACGCGCGCCCAGAGCCCGGTCAGCAGCACACTGATGATCGGGCCAATGGAGGCAAGGCACAGGATGCCGAAGCCTTCGACGGCCTGGGTTGCGTTGCCGAGCCCGAGTCCCATCGCCAACACCAGCGGCACGGTGATGGGCCCGGTGGTAACGCCGGCGCTGTCCCAGGCGACGTTGACGAAGGCCTCCGACGAGACGGCCGTCAGCAGGGCGGCGAGCAGATAGGGCGGGACGACGAGCCAGACCAGGGGAAGGTCCAAGACGAGCTTGGTGACGCCCAGCGCGATGCCGCAGGCCACCCCGGCGGAGACGGCCAGGATCAGCGTCCGCTTCTTGAAGAAGCCGTTGGTGAGCTGCTCCGCGGTGACCCCCAGCGCGTTCAGCGCCGGCTCGGCGATGGTGGCCCCGAACCCCAGTACCCAGGCGAAGACCAGCGCAATGGTCACGCCGACCGCATAGCGGTATAGCGGGGAGCCGTCCGCTCCTGGGATCTCCATGAAGGCGGCCGGCACCAGCGAGCCTGCGCTGCCGCCGAGCTTGGACAGCCCATAGGTCAAGCCGAGGTTGAAGATACACATGCCGACCACCGTCAGCCCGATTCCCAGCATCATCTCCCGCGGGCGCGGCAGATTCTCCTTCAGCACCAGCTTCAGGATCAGCAGCAGAAACAGCACTAGCGGCAGGATCGCGCGGATGCCCATCACCACCTCCAGACCCGGGCTGCGCTCGTACCAGGTGAGCGTCTCCTTCTCGGCGCCCGTCGTCGCCGCGGCGGCGATGATCTCGGCGGGGGTGACGGTCCCGGCGACGTAGAGTGTCAGGAGCAGGACGCCGATGATCGGAAACAGCGAGGCCAGCGTCACGATGCCGAAGCCGGATAAACCGGAATCGGCCCTGCCGGCGGCGGCCGCGATGCCGATGCCGAGCGCCAGTACCAGCGGCACGGTGACCGGCCCGGTGGTCACGGCGCCGGCATCCCAGGCCAGCCCGAGAACTGTGGCCAGCTCCGGATCGGCCGAGGCGTACAGGGTCAGGCCGAGCACCGGCACCAGCGACGCGTAGATCAGCGGCTTCAGGCTCCAGCCGTGCAGGAAGCGCAGGGTGCCCAGCACCGCGGCAAGGCCGACGCTCGCGCCGATCACAAGCACCAGGGCCAGCGTCCATTGGTTGAGCAATGCCCAAAGATAGGGTGCCTGCTCCGGTGCGATGTTCTGCCCGGCAGTCTTGAGGGCACCGATCGCCGGCTCCGCGAAGGTCACGCCGATGCCGAGCAGCAGCGTGATGAAGAGCACCAGCGGCAGCGGCGACTTGCGCGGCAGCGTATGCCCGATCAGCTCGCCGAACGGCATCAGCCCCAGCTTCAAGCCTTCCATGAAGAACATCAGACCGACGATCACGGCGAAGAGCCCGCCGGTGACGACCCAGGAGTCCGCGATGAGCTGGCGCAGGATCAGGATCTGGAACAGCGCCAAATAGAGCGCCAGCGGCACCACCGCCTTGACCTGCTCCATGAAGCGCCCGGAGACATAGGGCCGCAGCAGCGCCGCGATCTCGTCGGGCTGCAGTCCGATCGGGCCGGGTGGCGGGGGCGGTATCGGTCTCCCCTGAGCGTCGCGTCCCACCGGCGGCGCAATGGCGTTGAAGCTCAGCTCCCGCCGCCCGGCGCCGATCGCCTGGAGATAGTCCCCGTATCTTAGTTCGGGTTTCATGTGGCGATCTTGCGTTTCATTCACGGTTAAGGTCCCGATTCAATATGAGAGTCTGCCAGCTCGATGATCCGCAGCAGGGGAGCCGAATCATCGCGAACCGGTGCACCGGGGGGAGGTGGACCTCGGCAGGCTCTGCTGATTCCAGTCCGAACCGATCGCCCGCTGACATCGCTGCACCGCGGGACCGTCGATCCGGAGCGCGGCGGCCGCCCACAGGAGCGCGAGCCCCAGGACCAGGGAGACGGGAACACGCAGGAGGACCCGGCCCAGTTTCAGGGCGGCGCTGGGTGTGCTCACGGACGATTGAGCGCGTCGTCCGGCCAATAGCGCGAGCCGGTCAACTTGGCCGCAACCTTCCAGCCTTGGCCGGTCAGCACGAACACCGCCCTGCCCTCATCGAACCCCAGGGCGAATACAGGATGGATTCTAATGGTTTTGCAGTCTTCGATGAGAAGGTCATGGATCAGCCGGAGAAGGTGCGTACCGCGTGCGCCGGGCGACCGAGTTGTGCGCGGCTGCCGCTCCCGGGCTGAGGTCTTGCGACCGGTGCGGCTGCATGGATCGGATGCTCCCCGACCGCCAAGAGCCCCTGAACCACCAGCCGGGACACAATGGGGATGACCTTGCTCACCGGCTGCCGCCGTCGATCGGAAACCTCCAGGTGATCGGCCCCGTCCTGATCAGCTCCCGCCCCGGCTCCCCCAGCCGCCTGCCGTAGCGGATCAGCTGGATGAGGTCGGAGCTGACCTGGGGGTTGCTGGTGAAGTAGGAGTGCCCGAAGAAATCCGTGCGCTTGCCCTGGTAAGAGATCAGGTCCAAACGTCCCAACTCCGCCATGTAACGCTGGCGCTCCTCAGGGATGTCCTCGGGCCGCAGCTGGCCGACCCGCTGCCGGCTGCGAAACAGGATCCGCGAGACCAGGAGCGCCCGGTCCTCGGGCGACGCATAGACGGTCAGCCGGCCCTTCAGCACCCGCGGCAGCTTCCCCTCGGGCCAGACCGTGACCAGGTCCGGGTCGGAGATAAAACCGGTGATTTGCAGGGTAGCGATGTCGATGTCGATGTCCGGCGAGAGCAGCACCAGGTTGTCGATCTTGTAGAGGTCGACGGCCTCTTTGCCGGCAGCGATGGCCTCGAGCCCCAGCTCGCGCACAGCCTTGAGGGTCAACGCCGTGCCGCGGCTATGGGCCAGGATCTGCATCCCCTCCACCCCGGGCGTCGTGGCGAGCAGGCGGATGGTCTTCTTGAGGTGCTCCACCGCGTGGTCCCCGGACTCGGTGGTGGCGGTGTAGGAGATCAGGAAGTTGCCGGTGGTGGAGGCGGGCCACGTAAAGAAGGCGCACACGTGCTCACGGCCGAGGAAATGGCACAGCTCCGCGGTGGTGAAGGCGGCGGTGGCGAAGGTCTCATTGAAGCCGTGCACATAGAGCAGGACCTCCTTGCTCGGCGCCGCAGCGAGCCGGCGCTGGACCTCCTCCTGGAGCATGGCCTTGGCCTCGGCGTGGCGCGCGAGCTCGGCGCAATTACGCCATAGCCGCCAGCGCCTTCCCCAACAGCGACATTCGTCTGCAAGGTCGGCAGCCGCGCCAACCGTTGGGCATTCAGACGGTCGAGCAGCGCCAGCATTCACGTACGCATATGCCCATTGATGGGTCGATCATCAGGGGCTGGATCCGGGGACGTCACGGCATCGGCAGTTGGCAATATACTTGCGCGAAGCGCAAGAGCCGAGCTGTTATTCAAGATTTCAAAAAGCTCGGCTGCTCAGCGCCCTCAACGAGGCGCGAAACGCGACGACCGCCAACCTGAGCGCCGGAAGTGCGAAAATTCTCGTGCCCAACTTGATGGATCAACCCCGTTGCAGGAGGTTGCCTGAGGGTAGGCCAATCAGGTCAGGCCGCCCCCAGGGCGCGTCAATAGCCCGTCGGACTTAAGACTGATCTACGGCGCCGGCGGAATAATGGACCTATTCCAACGAGTTGCAGCGCCGCTGGACGCCGCCTGGGGCGTCTACCAGGGGCGGGAGTGGCCTTCACCCGGCGGGTGGCCTGGGACAGGACGCTCAATGCTTGAGAATCCAATCTCTTGCACAACTTGCGGCGCGGTCAACCGCCGTTGCTAGGTTTAGCGCTGGCCCGGCCGCCATTGTCCTGGGGGACCGGTCAATGCCCGCCCAAGACCAGGGTCTGGAACGGCAGCAACAGGGCCTGGATGCGCAGGATCAACGCGTGCACCAGACCGACGGTGTCGATGGCGTGCAGCGCAAAGCGGCGCAACGTGCCGATGTCAGAGCCCTTAAGGGCCTCGTGGCTGCTGGTGTAGAGGTTGGCGATGCAGTTGCCGCCCTGGGGCAGGTCGTCGAGCTGACCCAGGAAGAGCGGCTCCATAACCACCGTGATGGAGCCGGGACGGCCCATCTGCTGGATATCCACCAGGGTGTCGGTCGGCTTCACCTGGCCGGAGGCGACGACGGGCTGCACGCCCCTCACCACCATCGGGACGATCTGCCAGGGCTTGGCGATGCAGGCGACCTCGCCGATCATGCCCACCTTGATCACCTGGGCCTCGATCTGGCCGAAGCCGGCCAGGAGGGCCGTGGTCGGGCGCTCCGGCACCAGGATGCCGGCGGGTCTGAGCATGGGATTGACGATATCGCCGGGGCGCAGCGCGAACTGCTGTACGATCCCGTTGGTGCCGGCGACCACCAGGGTCTTCCCGAGGGCAACGTCGGCCTCTTTGAGCGCTGCCTCGGCGCTGGCCTTCTCGGCCGGAAGCTGAAACTCGATCTCTGACTTGATGGCCTCGCGGCCCGCCAGAGCCGCGTCAACGGCGCCCTGCGCGGTCTCGACCTGCACCTGCATCCGTTCGACTTCGGCCTCGGAGATCGAGCCCGGGCTGCGGCGCTGGACTTCCGCCCGCCTCTCGAGCTCATCGACGGCCTGCTGGAGCGCCCCACGCGACTGGACGATACGCGCATCCGCTTCCGCGAGCTTGGACTTCGCCGTCACCATGGCGGCCTCGATCTCGGCGATCTTGCGCTTGGCCGTCTCAACCGCCGCCTCCTACTGGGTGCTGTCGAGCCGGAACAGGGGCTGCCCTTCCGTCACCTGTTGGTTGATGTCGACGAAGGTCTCGGTGACGCGGCCGTTGGTCTCCGGCAGGATGGTGACGGTCCGGAACACCGAGGAGGCGGCCTTGGTTGAGGGATGGAAGTAGAAGACCGTCGTGATCAGGCTCACGGTCAGGATCAGGCATAGGGTGATCCCCCAGCGCAGCTCATACCAGACGGTGAACAGGTTGATCTCGCGTCCTAGCCGCTTGCCCTGGACGAAGCGGCGATAGAGGTAGTCCGGCAGGATGGTCAGCATCGAGCAGAGGAACAGCTCCAACATGGGTCAGGCCCCCCGTTGCTCGGGCTGATCGTTGGTCGGCCGAGGCGACTCTTGTGCCGACGCCGGCTCAGGCGGCGGGGGGGCGCCGGAGCGTCGGGCGCCGCGCCTGCGGCGATCCGGTCGAGCGAGCTGGCGATGGACGTCAGCGGCGTCGTGAAGTCCGGCAGCGGTATCAGGGCGAGCAGCAGGCCGGCGACCCAGAACAGGTGGTTGTGGGTGAAGAGCGCTAGCAGCGCCAGCACCGCGACGATCTCGAACTGGATCTTCTGGCCGCGGTGGGCCATCTGCTCGGGCAGGGCATGGAGCTTGAAGTAGAAGACCCAGATGCCGATCACTGCGAGAAGCACGAAGATGCCCATCGAGATGAACAGCCAGTCGGTCTCCCCCGGTGCCGTGACGAAGAACGGCAAGTGGTGCGTCGCGGCCGGGTGTAGCGGCTCCGTCATCTGCGGATCTCCTACTCGATGTGGTCGAGGTCAGGCGCCCTGCGGCGGGATGGAGCCTAGCAGCGGCATTGCGCGGATCGTTGCCTTCGCACAGCAGAGGATCAGGTCTGATCTTTGCCCGTCGCCTCGTCGCGCGGCCGATCGACCAGGCCCTGCCGGCGGGCGTGCTGTTCCTTAAGGATCGCAATGGCCTCGTCGGCGGTCTTGACGCAGCGCGGGATCGCCTTGTCCTCGGGGTTCACCAGCTCGAAGCCGGGGCGCTGCACGTTGCGCCGCGCCCAGTCCACGAGCTCGCTCCACATGGCGCCGACAAGGATCAGCGGCGTCTCGTGGAGGAGGCGCACCTGCAGCAGCTGCCACACCAGTGAGGCCTCGATCACGGTGCCGATGCCGCCGGGGACCCCCACGTAGGCGTCCGATAGGAGTACGGAGTGGTGCAGGCGCGAGAAGAAGGTCTGGCGCGAGCGGGGCGACACGCTCAGTAGATCTCCGGGACCATCTTGAACGGATAGTCTGGCTCGCGGTAGTCGTCGGGCTTCTGCCGCTTGGGCAGCTCCACCTTCTCGCGGGGCAGCTTCTCGTAAGGGATCTTGGAGAGGAGATGGCTGATGATGTTGAGGCGCGCCCGCTTCTTGTCGTCGGAGCGGGCTAGATACCAGGGCGCCCAGGGTGTGTCTGTGGCGGCGAACATGGCATCGCGGGCGCGCGAGTAGTCGTACCAGCGACCGTAGGACTTGAGATCCATCGGCGAGAGCTTCCAGATCTTGCGTCCGTCCTCAATGCGCGCCTCCAAGCGCCGGGTCTGCTCCTCGGGGCTGACCTCCAGCCAGTATTTGATCAGCACGATCCCGGCGTCGACCATCGCCCGCTCGAACAACGGGGCCAGCCCCAGGAAGCGCTGGGTCTGCTCTTCGGTGCAGAAGCCCATCACGGGCTCGACGCCCGCGCGATTGTACCAGCTGCGGTCGAAGATGACGACCTCGCCGGCCGCCGGGAAGTGGGCCATGTAGCGCTGCACATACACCTGCGATTTTTCGCGCTCCGTCGGGGCGGGCAGGGCCACCACCCGAAACACCCGCGGACTCACCCGTTCGGTGATCGCCTTGATGGTGCCGCCCTTGCCCGCGCCGTCTCGGCCCTCGAAAACGACGCAGACCTTGAGCCCTTTGTGGCGCACCCACTCCTGCAGCGTCACCAGCTCTTCGTGCAGCTTGCGAAGCTCCCTGTCGTAGGCCTTGGTCTTCAGCTTGCCCGAGGCGGGCGCTCCCTCGACGTCCGCATCGGCCTGTTCTTTCTTGGACTCTTTGCGCATTGCCCGGTCTCCTCTGGTTGGCGGCCGCCGAGGACGGCCTTCACCTTGACACGCTGAACGATCAGAGAACGTCTCAGCAAAGGACAGCCAGATGTTACAGGAGTATGGACAGGGCGAAGGGCTAAGCAACCCTCTCGCCAAATCATCGGCTTCCGGACCAAGCCGCGAACGGATCGCGCGAGATCGTAGAGCAGCGTCACGGGGATGTCGCTGCTGACCCAGGGACTCTCGCGAAAAAAGCTGTGGCCGCTGCCGGCAGTTCCCGCCCCAGCGTTTGTGACGTCGACAATGCGTCGCTGAGGATGCCGTTCAAAAAAATCCTTGACGCCTGAACGGGCGGCACAAGACATCGACGGCTAGGCTCGGTGCACTTCCTTCGGGCGCCATCCCTGGCGCTTGTGAGCCGGGGCTCAGCCGCCGGGGGGCGACAGCTTCTCCATGACCTTATCCAGGCTGAAGCTCGCCGCCTTCTGACGCGGCGGGAACTCCTGGAAGGTCTCCAGGAACTTGGCCACGTACGCTTGGGCCGGGACCAGCAGATAGGCGCGGTCGAGCAGCCATTCATAGTAAGAGTTGGAGGTGATGGTCGCCCGCTCGTAGGGGTCGCGGCGCAGGTTGTAGACGAAGGGTACGCGCATGGGCACGAAGGGCTGCTGCCAGACGCGGAAGGTACCGGCCACCGGTTGCTCCATGAACATGACCTTCCAGTCTCCGTAGCGCAGGGCGGTCAGGTCGCCGTCGTCGGAGAAGTAGAAGACCTCCTTGCGCGGGCTCTTGGCGATCTCGCCGGTCAAGAGCGGCAGGACGTTGTAGCCATCCAGATGCACCTTGTAGTCGCGGTTCATGGCGTCGTTGTGCACGCCCGCCTTGAGCTCCGCGGTCACGTTCGGGTCGCCTGCGGCGGCCAGGAGGGTCGGGAACCAGTCCATGTGGTGAACGATCTCGTTGGTCCACTGACCCGGCTCGATGTGGCCCGGCCAGCGCACCATGGCGGGCACGCGCCAGCCGCCCTCCCAGTTGGTGTTCTTCTCACCGCGGAAGGGATTCCAGCCGGCATCCGGCCAGGTGTTCATGTGCGGCCCGTTGTCGGTGGAGTAGAAGACGATGGTGTTCTCGGCGATGCCCAGATCGTCGAGCAGCTTCAGGAACTTCCCGATGTGCCGGTCGTGCTCGACCATGCCGTCGGCGTACTCGTCCTGGCCGGAGATGCCGCGCAGCTCGGGCTTCACGTGGGTGCGGAAGTGCATGCGCGTGCCGTTCCACCACACGAACCAGGGCTTGCCGGCGGCCTGCTGCTCTTTGATGAAGGCGATCGCCCGATCCGAGGTCTCGTCGTCGACCGTCTCCATGCGCTTCTTGCTTAGCGGGCCGGTGTCCTCGATGGTCTGCTTGCCGATCTTGCCGAATCGCGGATCGGCCGTCGCGTCATCCTCGACTGTGGCCTTGGTCTCGAGGACGCCGCGCGGACCGAACTTGGCCCGGTATGCTGGGTCCTTCGGGTAGTCAGGCAGCTCCGGCTCCTCCTCGGCATTGAGGTGGTAAAGGTTGCCGAAGAATTCGTCGAACCCGTTGACCGTGGGCAGCGTCTCGTTGCGATCGCCGACGTGGTTCTTGCCGAACTGGCCGGTTGCGTAGCCCATATTGCGCAGCAGACCGCTGATCGTTGGATCCTCCTGGCTGATACCCATCCGCGCCCGGGTATCCGACCTTGCTCAGCCCGGTGCGGATGATGTGCTGGCCGGTGAGAAACGCCGAGCGTCCCGCGGTGCACGACTGTTCGCCGTAGTAATGCAGGAAGCGGATGCCTTCCTTGGCGATGCGATCGATGTTGGGCGACTCGTAACCCATCAGACCGCTGCTATAAGCGCTGATGTTGGCGATCCCGATGTCGTCACCGAAGATGACGAGGATGTTGGGTTTTGTCGACGGTTTTTCGACTGGGCCAGCACAACCCCCGGAGCTATCAGCGTCAAGCCAGGCAGACCGAGGATCAGTAGGTTTCTCTTCACGGTGCTCCTCCTTCGCCAACGTATGCTCGCCAGCTAACGTTCACCGACTTGCCTAGCCGGCCCAAAACTGCGCTAGCACGATGCTGAATATTGCCACTAAGCCCTGTGCGCTGTCTCGGGTCGGCGCTTATGCAATTGTTATGCAGCTATTTCCACGCAGTCGGGATCGGAATCGATCATTGGCGTGGGCTCCCGGCAACGCGGGCACAGCGCCTGCGGGCACGCACCCTATGCCACCACCGCTGGCGGGTCCGCCCCCACACGGTGTTGGCGGGCGTGATCACGCCCGCCCCCGGGCGTTCGCCGGGGAACGAAACCGAGTGGCGCGGGAAGTCGCCGGAGAAAGGCGGCAGCGATTTGCCGCAATGCGCCCAGTTCCGCGCCAACCCCGAGGTGCTCAGCGAACGCCGTCAAGGTCCGGCCGGCACGTGGCGAGTAGGTCCGGGCAGAGACCTTTGAGGAGATGCAGCGCGGCGTGCACGGCCTGCATGCGTCGGCGCACCGAACGCAGCGCGCCGGGCAGCTCGATGTCCAGGCGCAGCCCCTGACAGGCCGCCTCCAGCCCCGCGGCCCGCTCGGCCGCGCGCACCACCGTTTCGACCTCGGTCAAGGTGCCCGAGAGTCGGGCCGCCAGGCAGTCCGGCAGCAGACTGAAGGTACGATGCCCTGCCGGACAGTACCAGCGGGCAATCCGAGTGCCGGGCGGGGAGACGCGCTCGTAGGTGCCGTGGCGGGCGAATCCGCACCCGCCCTTCGGACGCGGCGGACACCTCGGCAGGCTTGCATCCCGCCACGCTTCTTGTCTAACGAACTCCTCGCCGGTGAGGCTACATTCAAATCGCAGTTGCACCGGCCACAGGCCCGCACGGCGGCTACCGTGGCGGGCCTCTCTGTATCCAGAAGTCCCACTATTCTGCCGCAAACCTCCACCGGTGAACCAAGCGGGAAACCGCGACCGAGTACCTGTCCGTGCTACGCCACCGGCAAACGCCCAACACCGGTGCAATAGCCTTCCCGGAACTTGCCAATGAAACGCGGATTAGGGAGAGGAACTACAATCGGATAGTGCCGCGCTCCCGGATGCCTGCGGCGGTGCGCTGAGGGGACAGATCGAAGCGGCAAAGCGCGTTCGCGCAGCGGATCTTGTCGATGGCTATGGAAAGATGTCAATGCCGCTTGCGCTGAGCCGGCGCTTCCCGAATGCAGCAACCAACGAAGGATGGTGGTATGTCTTTCCATCGATTCATCGCGCGTTGGATCCGATCTCCGGCAGCGCCTACACCCCTCGGAGAAGACAGGCACGCCGGCAACCGGGGTGGCAAATCGGTGCGGACAAGCTCGGGGCTCCGGATGAAGACTGGCTGTGCGGCGCGGTTCATCGGAACCGGATCGGCCGGCAGATGACGCCGATCAGGACTGTGATTCGACAAGCTGATGCGGGTTCTCATCGTTCCGCCTCGTTGTCGTCGGGCGTAACCGCGACGTCGGGTGCTGACCGCCCACTCGGCGCCACGTAGTGCGAAACACGGGGGGCGCGGCCTTCCGCCAACAGACCGCGAATGCGATCCTGCAGGGCGCGATCGTCATCGGTGACCCGTTCGTGCTGTCGCAGGTGCTCCAGCCACGACTCCACGCAGAACGACTCGATGAAGTGGTTGGGCCGCTCGGTGTCTTCGTATATGGCCCAGGCAATGGCGCCGTCGCGGCGGCGGCGCTGGCCCAGCATGCGCAACGAACTGAGGAAGGCGTCGACCCGATCCGGCGCCGCCTGGTATTGAATGGTGACCAGGACCGGCCCGCGATCGTGAGTCACGCCCGCGTGCACGATCGGCGCTGGCCAGTGCATCGACGGGGACAGGCTGACTGTCTCGAAGCCGCTGATGCGCCAGTGCCAGGTCAACGCAACGGCTGCGACCAACCCGACAGCGGCAATCTGCAATGACGTCGCGATCCCAGCGAGATCGGCGACCTTGCCCCAAAGAAGGCTGCCGAGCGCCATGGAGCCCATGAACGCGGCCATGAAAACGGCCAAACCGCGAGAGCGAACCCAGTCGGGCAGCGCCATTTGCGCCGCCACTTGAAGCGAGGACAGGATCGAGATCCAGGCGACGCCGGCCACGACCATGGCGAGCGCGAGCAGCCAAAGCCTGTCAAGGGAAGACAATGCCAGCATCGCAACCGCATAGAGCACGGTAGCCCCGGCCACGAGGGCATCGCGCGAAACGCGCTCGTGCAGTCTCGGAAGCAACAAGGCGCCAGCGACTGCGCCAACTCCGACCATCGCCACCAGAATGCCAAAGGCCTGTGGGCCACCGTTGGCAAGACTGCGGGCAACCAACGGGAGCAGAGCCCAACTGGCACTGGCGAACAGGAAGAATCCCAGACCGCGGATCACCGCCGCCTGTAGCGCGGGCGCATGGCGTGCGAAGCGCAAGCCCGCGCGCAGCGCCCCGAGAAACCGTTCACTGGGTAGCACGCCCGGCGGAGCCTGGCGTCGCCACCGGACCAGCACCCAGATCACGCCAACATAGGACAGCGCGTTCAGCGCGAATACGGCGCCGGTACCCCAGAGCGAGACGATCACGCCGGCCAATGCCGGGCCGATGGCCCGCGCGACGTTGATCCCCAGGCTGTTGAGCGCGATCGCCGGTTGCAACTGAACGCGCGGCACGAGCTCGGGGGTGACAGCGGCCCAGGCCGGCATCATCATCGCCGTGCCAACGCCCATGGCGAACGTCAGCGCAACCAGTGTCCACGCCGTGACTTCATCAGTTAACGCGAGGATGGCGAGGAAGGCCGCCACCAAGGCCATCCAGACCTGCACGACGATCAAGTAACGGCGCCGGTCGACGATGTCGGAAAGTGCCCCAGCCGGCAGGGCCAGGAGGAAGATCGGCAGCGAGGTCGCCGTTTGCACCAAAGCCACCATGACGGCTGAGGGCGATAGCGAGGTCATCAGCCAGCCGGCGCCGACGTCGTGCATCCAGGTGCCGATGTTGGATGCCAGTGTCGCGATCCAGAGCCAGCGAAACACCGATAGGCGTAACGGTGACCAGGCGCTCGCTGGCCCCTGGGCGGACGCGACGGATGTGATCGATGCCATGTGCCAAGGGCCTGAACAGCGAACCGTCCGAACCGCTGATCAACGCAGATCGAACAGCAAGACTTCGGCCTGCGAAGCGCCGGTCAGGCTGAGAGTCTCAGGACCCGCAAGTGCGACACCGTCCCCGGCTTGGAGCCGACGGCCGTTGAGGATGACATTGCCTCGCGCAACGTGGATCCAACCCCTCCGGCTGGCCTCCAATGCGTGGCTGACGCGCTCTCCCTCATTGAGCCTGGTCGCGTAGAGGTCGACGTCCTGATGGATGGTCACCGAGCCATCGCGACCGTCACGTGAACCGATGAGCCGAAGGCGACCGCGTTTCTCTTCGTCGGAGAAGGCTTTTTGCTCATAACTCGGCTTGAGCCCCGTTTGCTCTGGCAACACCCAAATCTGTAAAAAATGGACCGGATCCGTTTTCGAGTGATTGAACTCGCTGTGGCGCACCCCGGTGCCAGCGCTCATGCGCTGCACATCCCCTGGACGGATCACAGAGCCGTTGCCCATACTGTCCTTGTGCTCAAGGGTGCCTTCCAACACATAGCTCACGATCTCCATGTCGCGGTGGCCATGAGCGGCGAAACCGCCACCGGGTGAGACGGTGTCGTCATTGATCACCCGCAGGTCGGAAAAGCCCATATGCTCAGGGTCGTAGTAGCTTGCAAACGAGAAGGTGTGGTAGCTGTCCAGCCAGCCGTGATTGGCGTGGCCGCGTTCAGAGGCGTGTCGGATCGCAAACATGTCCAGCTCCTAAAGTTTCGAACCGAACCTGAACCTGGTATCTCGCTCGGGCCAGATAAACGCGGCTTGGCGTAATGGACCTTTACGCCGAGGTCAAAAGATGGCCGGGTACACTGCGGCGGCTCCGCCTTCGTGCGGCGCGGAAACTCGGTACGCCGCTGCGGGAGATGGAGAGCGGACACGAAGGCTAGCAGCCCCCAGAAAAAGGGTGGACGCGGGCAATTTGCCGCCGTAGCGAAGGGGCGCCAGACACGAAGCCGCGGAGCGAACAGGCAGGCCGCCTCCGGGACGCCGTCGAGCGATTTGCGCTAGGACGGCGCGCCGCTCCTGCGCGTCCGCTGAGCGCTGCTCGTCGCGGAGCGCCGGGCAGGAGCAGCGTGTAGCGGCGCGACACCAAGGTTGTCGCCATTGCGCGAGACCTGTCGTCGGCAGGAGGCCCGGGCATCTATCATGAGTATTGACGCGCACTCCGGCTTACAGCGCGCATCAACTTGTCGTTGGCGGCAACCTCGATGGATGAGCTCGAAGTCTTCGTGACAGTGGTCGAAGGTCAGGGGTTTAGCGCTGCGGCAAAGCGGCTCGAAACGACGCCGGCCGCGGTGAGTCGGCGCGTCAAGGCTCTCGAGGAGCGCTTGGGTGTCAGACTGCTGCAACGGACAACCCGCAAGATTCAGCTCACGGAGGCGGGTGATCTCTATTTCAGGGAGGTCAGCCGACTCCTGGGCGACCTGAAGGCGGTCGAACAACAGCTCGAAGCGGTCACCTTGCAACCGACCGGCGACTTGCGGATCGTCGCACCGATGTCCTTCGGCCAGCGGCGGCTCGCCCCAGTGGTGGCGCGATTCGCGGCGATGCACCCCAAGCTCCGCGTGACCTTGAAGCTCGAGGATCGCGAGACGGATATTGTCAGCGAGGGATTTGACCTGGCGATACGGATTGCGTATCCGAGCGATTCATCCCTTGTGGCCCGGGCCATCCGGACGGTACCCAGATACTTTTGCGCATCACCGGAGTATTTGGCGCGACGTGGTGCGCCGCGCACGCCGCGAGATCTGCTGCAGCATCACTGTCTTCACTACAACGTCATATCCGAACGCGAGGAGTGGACTTTCGGCGGTCCGAAAGGAGACGAGACGCTCGTAATCAAAGCCGCATTTTGCTGCAATAACGGCGAAGTATTGGCGGAAGCGGCGATGCATGGGCTCGGCATCACGCTGCTTCCCGACTTCATCATTGAGGATGCGCTTTCCGATGGGCGGTTGGTGCGCGTCCTTGAAGGGCGAGAGCGTTCGCCCCTCGTACTCTCTGTGCTTTATCCGTCGAGAAGACACGTCCCCGTAAAAACTCGTTCGTTTATCGACTATGCTGTCGAGCAACTTTGATGGTCGGAAATTCCGCATGCGCGCCTGAGCGACCGCTGGTTGATCCGCTGCAGACTCCACTTTCGCAACCGCCGGCAATCGCCATCTCCAGCGACTCGAATCTGACACACCTTGGTGGCCGTGACAGATGTTGGGACCTATGTAGAGCTCGCGTTTATGTAGAGTTTCGGCGCCGACCCCGGTACCAACGGGTATCGGCGCGATCGTTCCTCTACATAAATTACAGATCCTGAAGGAACTGCATCAGCGCGTCGGGCGGCTGGAACCGTCCCGGTTCCACTCCAGGTTCTCGTGGACGGGGTCAGGTCCCCCATGTCACACCACCGACGGCGGCAGCGTGCTCGCCGCGCTTCACCGCGCGACTGACGGCCATCCGGCTGACGGCGAAGTGCTCGGCGATTGCCTGCATGCTGTATGCGCCGCTGCGGTGCGCCTCGGCAAGCGCGCGGTCCCGGTCGCGATAGCGCGCGGCTCCAACCGTCGCGCGGTAGCTGCTCCACGGCCAGTCCCCAGGTGCAGGCACCATCCCGGCCCGAACGGGATTGAGCACCACAGAGCGGGCCAGCTCAAGCAGGTCGCTCTCGCGCTCCACCAGGATGGCCTTGAAACGCCCTTGAAACAGGTGCCCGACACGCCCGTGACTGCGGTTGACCCTCTGGGTATACACGCCGTTGAGCTGGCGCATGCCCTTGGAGAGATTCCCATCCGGCGTCTCAACCAACAGGTGGTAGTGGTTGGTCATCAGGCAGTAGGCGTGACAGATCCAACCGAAGCGCTCGCAGGTCTGCGCAAGGACCCCGAGAAACGCAGCCCGATCGCCATCGCCGTCGCCAAGAAAGATGCTGCGCCGCTCGTTGCCGCGCGCCGTGACCTGATACAGGGCGCCGGCAAACTCCAGCCGAAGGGCCCTCGCCATCCGTCCGGTCCTGGCCGCTACCACCCGAATCCACCATAGACCAGGGCTGACAAGTGGGCAATGCAAGACCTGAGAATCATCTACCCGACCCCGCCCGTGAGCCTACAGTTCAGGTAGGGGAAGAATCTCAGCTGGAGACCCAGCGGGAGGAGTCGGCGATGAAACTCTACGGCGGAATCGACCTACATTCCAATAACAGTGTAGTTGCCCTTTCGGACGAGCGGGACCAGGTGGTCTATCGGCGACGGTTACCG